>NZ_CP159815.1:0-333085 GCF_047722515.1 Candidatus Pelagibacter sp. Uisw_127 | reverse complement strand
TCAGCCAGCAGTCCTTGAGGGGACCATTTTTTATATATTTTTCAACTGCCCACTTAAATTTATAGTAGACCTTATCTCTATCAAGAACTGTTACTTCAAAAAGAGCAGTAAAATCATCAGATTTTATCTTAACAACCTTATGGTCCAAGTGATTAAGAAGCATCACATAAGATTTTCCTTTTATCATCGTTTTAAATCGATCTAAAGGACCTGTATTTTTTTGATTATTTGGGTGTGCAAATTCCCAAGTCTGCTCAATTCCATTATCTTTTTTTGGATTATCATTCTGCTTTAAACTTCTTAATTGGATTTTGACAACTTGATAAGGTTCAATCCCATTATTAGGCTTAACTAATTCAGCAAATGATGGAGATGTAAAAAATAAAGTAATTAAAATTAATTTATATATTTTGTGCAGTTGTTCTGACGTCTTCCAAAAATTGTTCTCTTTTTTTATCACTGACAAACGGTACAGCAAAGTATCTTCTATAAACAATATTATAAATGCCACACATGTGAAATACCCCTCTTTTTAATCTTCTTATAGGTAAGTTTAAGAAGAAGGTTGTAATAGCGAGCCTTGGAGACCCATAAGTACAAAAAATTATAGCTTTTTTATCTTTTAAATTTCCCATTGGATAACCATAGTTTCCAACTAATTTTTTAAATGTAAATGCCCATGGTGGTGACAAAACTTTATCTATCCATCCCTCCACAATTGCTGGCATTCTAAAGTTCCAAATAGGTGCAATTAGAACAATTGTATCACACTTCTCAATTCGTCTACGATGATCTAAAACATCTTCACCAGCTTGTTCACCTGCAAAAACAGGGTTAAATTTTTCCTTATATAGGTCTACACAATCAACTGAATGACCGTTTGCTTCAACCGTTTTTATAAATCTATCTCTAATAGCAGCGTTAAAAGATTTTTCGTTATAATGACCGTATAAAAGAAATATTTTTTTCATTTGTGTATTTTTAAACTAGTTCTATAAGAAAGCCATGAAAAATTTTTATGTAATTGAAGGTGAGCATACCAACCCTAACGAGATTGAAACAATACTAAAGAATACTGAAAAAAAACATGGTCCTTTTGAGGAGCAAGAAGCTACCCAAATTGCCAAAGGGTTAATTCAAAAAAATATAGATGATTTTTATCATCGAGCATGGGTAGTCGGTTCTGACAATTTAGCCAAATAAAACCCAACAAACATTGCAACTACAAAGACAGCTGAATTAATATTTAATAAAGCTAAAGATGCTATCGCAGGTCCAGGACATAAACCTGCCAAACCCCATCCTGCTCCAAAAAGTGAAGAGCCAATAATTAACTTTTTATTTATCTCTTTATTAGTTGTGTAATTAAAGCTTTTAGCAAAAATAGGTTTTTTATTATTTTTAAATAAGTGAAAAAATGGAGAAGATATAATTAGGGCTCCGATCATCACAAATGCTAAAGATGGGTCCCAATCTCCAAAAATATTTAAGAAACCTAAAACTTTAGCTGGATCAATCATTTCTGAAACAGTAAGACCAATTCCAAATATTATCCCACAAACTAAAGATATAATTTTACTCATACTAAGTTTTTTACCAAAACAGTTAAAATTCCAAAAATCATGAAGGTTATTGTTGCAATAATTGACCTTAAAGAAAATCTGCCCATTCCACTAATTCCATGACCACTAGTACACCCTCCACTAATTCTAGTGCCAACACCAACCAACAAACCTGCTACAAATAATAAAAAAAATGAATTTGAAATTAAAATATTAATTTCTTGAGATGTAAAAGATTTATAAAGAATGGGGCCAATTATTAACCCCACTATAAATAAAAAATTATCAAATCTATTATTTTTGGAAGTTAAAAAATTACTAACAATTCCACTTATTCCAATTAATCGACCGTTAAAGACAAAGAATAGAACTACAGCCAATCCAATTAATGTACCCCCTAGAAACGCAGGCACAAGAGTAAAATTTACTATATTCATTTAATTTTGTAAGACAGGAAATGCTGGATTTATATTTAAAAAAAGCTTTTGATATTCCATTTTAGTACATCTATTTTCTATATATTCAATATTCTTACTTTCTACTAACTCTTTAGCTTCTACACTTCTTATTCCTAGTTGTAGCCAAAGAACTTTTGCACCAATTTTAACACTATCTTCTGCAAGCTTATGCACTTCTGCTGAAGGTCTGAACACATCCACAATATCTATTGGTATTTTAATATCTTCAAGTTTTTCATAAACTACTTCACCTAATATCTTTTGTCCTTTTGCACTTGGATTAACTGGAATAACTTTAAAGCCATACCTCTGCATATATTTCATAACAATAGTTGAAGGTTTTTTGTCGTCCTTACTAACGCCCACCATTGCAATTGTTTTATATTTTGAAAGAATTTCTTTTATTTTGTCGATCACTACTTATGTTTCCACTTAGGTTTTCTTTTTTCTAAAAATGCAGAAATTCCTTCTTTAGCATCCATAGCCATCATATTTTTAGTCATCATTTTACTCGTATATGCATAGGCTTTTTTTAATGGCATTTCTAATTGTTTGTAAAAAGTTTGTTTGCCTATCTTTATTGTAAGTTTTGATTTGGAAGCAATAATTTTTGATACTTTTAAAACTTCTTTATCTAATTGAGATTTAGCAAAACAATCATTTATTAATCCAATTTCTTTGGCGTATTTTGCTTTAATAGGATCTCCAGTTAAAAGCATTTTCATCATTATTTTTCTGTTAACTTTTCTACTCACTGCAACCATAGGTGTGCTACAGAATAAACCTATATTTACTCCAGGAGTTGCAAAAATTGCATCATTTGTGCTGTAAGCTAAATCACAACTGGCAACTAATTGACACCCCGCTGCAAATGCTGCCCCGTGTACTTTTGCAATAACTGGTTTTTTTCCTTCAACTATTTGGAGCATTAACTTTGAGCAAAGATTAAAAAGTTTTTGGTATTTGGCTTTCTTTTTTAAGCCACTTACTTCTTTTAAATTATGACCTGCGCTAAACCCTTTTCCAGCACCTTCAATAATTATTACCTTAATGTTTTTATCATTATCTAATTTTTTAAAAACCTTAATTAGATCACCTAAATTTCTAAATGAAAGTGCATTATATGTTTTAGATTCATTAATAATTACTGAAGCTATTTCTTTGTCTAAAATTTTGATCTTAATATTAGTCAAGTTTGCCGTCTTCTCTCATCTTAGCTCTAATTTTAGTAGCTGAGATTTTCTGAATTTCCTCAGATAAAACAACTTCTTCAATTTTGTAGCCAACCCCTCTTCCATAACAAATATTAGTGATATTTGGCACCATCATCACTTTAAATTGTCCTTCAAATTCTGGGTTTAATTTTTCTTCAATATTTTTTTTAACAGTCTCAAAGTCAAATGGATTATCATCTACACCCTGAACATCTCTAATTTGAATACAAACTTGACCTGTTTTTTTAACTATCTCTTGAAACAAAGCATAATGACCATCATGAAATGGTTGCCATCTACCTAGCATTTGTGCTGTTGGTTTTTTATTATCCCATTCGTAAGCCATTATTTGATCTCCTTTAATATTATTGGTGCCCAATGTTTAGCATCTTGTGTTGTGACCTGACAATCAAATTTTTCAGGCTTTACAAACATCTTATTAGTATCATCAAAACGTCCTTCTTTTATTGTATTTAGCCAAACAATATAATCTGCTGGAAACAAGTTTCTTGCCTCAGGTGTTGGACAAACAAAATCTGCAACAACATAATTTCCCTCATCTTTTATTTTTTTTGCAAAACCTGCCATTCTTTTGGCTTGTCTTGTTCTGCCTTCTTCTGAAAAATCCCAATCATTGGCTTCTTTTCTAACTTCATCAGCATTAAGTCTTTTGGCATTTAATGATGGGGCAATTTCATTTGCTAAAGTTGTTTTGCCAGATCCTGGAAGACCCATAATTAATATTATTTTCATTTTAAATTAAGTTTGTTGCAATCCATTTATGAAATTCATGTGTAGGGTTATCCATTATTGGTGAAAAATTTCCACCATTATATGCCGGTGAGTTTCTACCTTCTTGCATTCCCTCTACTGCTTTTATATCTTCTGACATAACTTCCTTCCAAAATTCTGCATTTTTTTTTCTCATCTCTGTAAATTCAACGCTATTGGCACTTTCATTGCCCACGTAATACATCATCAAATGTTCTTTAGTTTCATTGATAGATTTTGGTTCTAACCAAAAAATATAAAAATGATCTATATGCAAACCAATCATTACGTTTGGAAAAAGAGCAATGTACTCAGCTTTTTTTGATAGATCTTTTGACCAATTTGGAAAATTATGAAAAGTTTTTTTCCCCTTAACAGGTTGATCGTACTTGCTAGTTCCTTGGCCAGCAAATCTATTGGGTAAACCTTGGATATGGTAGTGATCACTAATATTTGAAACTTTATTTAATTCTGGGTGTATCCACGGTAAATGATAACTTTCACAATAATTCTCTATTGCAAATTTCCAATTACATTTAACATCTAGGCTGAAATATCCGTGATCTTTTGAGTGTTTAAGTAAATTTTGATCTTCCTTGGATATAAATTTTGACCATCTTTCTTCAAGAGGTTTAATATATTCATCAAATTCTAATTCATTATTGTTGATATTAATGAATATAATGTCCATCCATACTTTAGTTCGAATCTCTTTTAAATTGCTTATGGATTTGTCAAATTTTTCTGTCTCATGAATATTTAATCCACCAATATGGGGCGTGGCTACTAATTTTCCATCAAAATCATAGGACCATGAATGATAAGGGCATCTTAAAAGATTTTTTAAAGAACAGGGCTCATCTAAAAGCTTAAATCCTCTATGACTACAGACATTATGAAACACTCTGATTTTATTCTCTTTATCCCTTAAAATGATTAAGGGGATCCCTAATAAATTGTATGGCTTGGCATCTCCAATGTTTGCAACTGAGCTTGCCGCTCCAATTACGCACCATTTATCTACAAAAATCTTCTCTCTTTCGAACTTAAGATAGTCAGGGCTCGTATAACATTCATTTGGCAGACCATGAGCTTTCTCAATCGGGTTGCTCACTACCTTAATCTTTTTCATATCCAGGATATCTGACAAGGTGAGATTTTTAGAGTTTTCAGGCATTGGAAAAAATTATCACCGGCACAATTTTTGGCAACAAATATCTTTATCCACAAGATGAATTTCTTTGACAGCTTTTATAAAAAAGCTAATGATCAGGAAAATGAATTTTTCACTTGAAGTTGGACCTCAAACAGATCTTGATACATTGCCTCCAGTTAAGGATGTTTATGTAACCATGCTTCCAGGAGGAGACTATAAAGAGACTGCTAATCAGTCAGGTGAATTAGTTAAAAAGGGATTTAATCCAGTTCCACATTTTCCAGCAAGATCAATTACAGATGATGCTCAACTTAAAGATTACATTTCAAGATGTAAAGATGTGGGTGTTAAACAAGCTTTAGTGATTGGAGGAAGTAGAGAGCCAGTTGGAAAATTTGATAGTTCAATTCAAATTTTAGAAACAGGATTTTTTGATGGAATTAAAATAGGAATAGCAGGACATCCAGAAGGAAGTCAGGATATTTCTGATAAAGAATTAGAAAAGGCTATGATAGATAAAAAACCTTACGCCGACTATATAGTAACCCAGTGGTTATTAGAGAGTCAACCTATCGTAGATTTCATTTCTAAGCAGTCAGTACCAGTGCATGTAGGAATTACTGGGCCAATGAAAATAACTAGCTTGATTAAATTTGCTAATATTGTCGGGGCGAAAAATTCTATAAACTTTCTTAAGTCTAATTTTAGTAAGGCATTAGATTTATTGAAACCTAAAGACCCTAATGAATTAATTGGGAAAGTGAAAGAGTTTACTGGTAACTTCCACATTTATACATTCGGCGGCTTGAAGGAAACTAACAAGTGGTTGAAGGAGAACGGTTATGTCTAATGAATTTGACTATACTAAACTAAAGCATGTGACTTCAGTTGATCAATCAGATCGTGAAGTACCATATAACTTAAGACAAAGTGGTCCTACAAAAGTTGAAATGTTAATTTCAACAAGAGTAAGAAAATCTCCATACTGGCATCTATCAATGGAAGCTGGTTGTTGGAGAGCAACTGTTTACAATCGTATTTATCATCCAAGAGGTTATGTAAAACCAGAAGATGGTGGAGCAATGGTTGAATATGAAGCAATTAAAAATCACGTTACGATGTGGAACGTTGCCGTTGAAAGACAAATTAGAGTTAAGGGTCTTGATGCAGAAAAGTTTACAGACTACGTTATAACTAGAGATGCAACTAAAATCTCACCTATGAGAGCAAGATACGTAATTTTATGTAATGCTTATGGTGGTGTTTTAAATGATCCTATTCTTCTTAGAATTTCAAAAGATGAATTTTGGTTCTCTTTATCAGACTCTGATATTGGAATGTATCTTCAAGGTGTTAATGCTGATGGAAGATTTGATTGTTCTATTGAAGAAATTGACGTTTGTCCTGTACAAATTCAAGGACCTAAATCAAAAGCTTTAATGAAAGACCTTATTGGAGATCAAGTTGATCTAGATAACATGCCTTTCTATGGTTTAGCTGAAGCAAAAGTTGGTGGAAGAAGTTGTGTTATTTCTCAATCTGGTTTCTCAGGTGAAGCTGGATATGAAATCTACTTAAGAGAAGCAACTAAATACGCTGATGATATGTGGAATGCTGTTCTTGCTGCGGGCAAAAAGCATAGCCTAATGGTTATAGCTCCTGCTCACCATAGAAGAATTCAAGCTGGAATTCTTTCTTGGGGACAAGATATGGATCATCAACACAATCCTTTTCAGTGTAACCTTGGTTATCAAGTTTCATTAGCTGGTAAAGGCGAATGGAACAAGAAAGCTGACTACATTGGTAAAGCTGCACTAGAGAAAATGGGTGCAGAGCTTAAGGATGGAAAAAAACCTTACAAACTTCAGTTAGTAGGTCTTGAGTTGGGTGGAAAACCAATTGAAGAATATGCTCCTGACTTTTGGTTAGTGTCACCTGAGAGTGGTGGAGATCCCGTAGGATTTATCACATCACCTTGGTATCACCCTGAAAAAGGTCAAAATATAGCAATGGGATATGTACCATTTGATGGAACATTAAATGCAAACGGATTCCCTAAAGGAAAAGCTGGAACTAAGTATAAAGTTCACTTACCTGCTAAGTATTCTGACACACCAGGAACACCCGTTGATGCTGTGGTAGTAGATATGCCATTTACAGAATCTTATAACGCAAACACAAGGGAAGTCGTTAAAGGTTAAATTAATTACCTGGGGGAGATTAAATTCTCCCCCATTAATAATGACAAAAACATTCCTAATCGCAATTTGCATAATAATAGTAATTGCTTTAATACTCTTTCCACTATTTGTTTCTTACAAAGCACAGAAAAATAATAAAAAAAATAAATAATGTTTGGTCAATTTTTAAATATAATTGTTAGGTCTATTAAATTAGATAAAACTCTTTACAAAGATAATAAAAACTTTGGTGAGGCTGCAATATACTTTGCGGCTATAATCATTTTATTAACAGCTATTATTGGTTTAATACCAGGGTCTATTTTTCTAAAATTTATGAGTGGAGTTTTTGGCTCTGCTAATATTCAAGGACCATCAGTAAGATCTGTTATTATTACTACGATAATTGTCTGGTTAATAAAAACTGCTTACTTATATTTTGTTGGAGTGGTACTTTTTCCAAGCAAAGCAACAAAATGTAATTATAGAAAAATACTAGTGACAGTTGGTTATGCAAGTTCACCATTAATACTAAATAGTTTTATTGTTGATGTAAAACTTTTATATTTCATGTTTATTCCCTACATTTGGTACAATGTGTCTCTAATAATTGGAATTAATCAAATTTTAAAATACGAAAGTTATTTTAAATCAACAATAATAGTTTTAGCACCAATTATATTGTTATTTTTATTTTTTATAAGCCAATTATTTAATAATCATTCATCTGTAGTAAGCTAAATAGGAAATATAGTTTTTGAAAGTTTACAAGAATTACAGGTCTTAAATCCTGTTAGGATTAAATTTTGAGAAACGCTTGGGTCTTGTTTTTTACACTCTTCACAAAAATCATCTAATTCAAGAATTTCTTCACTATCATTTATTTGATCATCAAAATCTTTAGTCATTATCTGTAAGACCGGCGCCAGCTCCACCTTGCTTTAGACTTTCATTTTCTTCAACAAATGTTTCTTCTGAAAGTTTGTAGAGTTCATTCCACTCTTTTTCCTCAAATGAGTCTCGATTTTCTAAAACCTTTAAGTAAATATTTTCAGCAGACTCAATAATTTCATTTTTTGTATAATTGGAATAAATGTTGTTATTAAAGTTTAATATAAACTCTTTATCATCCATTTTTAAGAATATTCTTTTGCCAATTACCTCAGATGCTCTACTGATAAAGGGTAAAAAAAGTAATGGATATGCAACATTTTTAAAGGTTATTTCGTTTAAACTTTCTAAAGTTCTAATCTGATCTAAACAATTTACACCCGCAATTATTGGACAATATTCATTTTTATTAGCTTCATTGTCTTTATTGATGAGGTTTATATTTTCTAATCTTAATTCTTTTTTTTTCTTAAAAAAACTATTTAAGTTTTTAATTCCAGGTAGGCTAAAAATCTCAAGTAGTCTTATATTTTTTCCAATCTCTTCTGCAATACCCCATGAATATCCAGCAGCCTTACTCGATCTTTTAGAAACTGTATCTATTTCACTTAATGATCTCATGTTAATTAATTATAAACCCAATGTTCATCATAGTTTTTTAATTGCTCTGGTAAGGGTGCACCTTGAAACATACATATCCTTAACCATTTATCAGAACGTGGATCAAATTTTAACGCTCCAAAGAAAGATAGCTTAAGTCTTAACATGTCTATTGGCATTATTTCTTGGCCAATGGTATTATCTTGTATTTCAGAATAAGGAAATTTTTCCACTATAAATGCTCTTCTAACAACGTGTCTTAATTCATTATTAGTTGATAAAAATTTAGCAATTGTCCAACTGTTTTTAGATACTGACAATAAATCATAAAGTTTTTTAACATCTCTTGCTATTGCAAGGGGCTGTTCTAAATCTGCTCCATTCTCATCAAATCTATTTGCTAGTCTTGGCTCTTCTTTATTTTTTGAAATAAACCAAAAATTAAGATTATTTTCTTTTTTAGAAAAATCTATATTCAATATTTCTGAATATTTATTTTCAAGAATAGCTTTTAACTCTGCTACCGTCCTCTCAGTTGGTATATTAAAGTATTTTCCTTCTTCAGAACTCATTTCTTGAATTAATGGTGTAACAATATCATCAAAAGGTTCCATCATCATTGAAACAACATACTCAATACATTCTTCACAATAGTTTTTTTCTAAATCTAAGTACATCTCATTGAATGCAAAATCTTGTTTAAAGTTAAACTCTTTATCGAGATACATAATAAATTTATTCAAATCACTTAATAAAGATTTAATTTTTTTTATTTGATATTCACTCTCTGTATTCCAGGATGTGATATTTTTAATTGATTTTTTTAAACAACCTAAAAATAACTCTATCTCTTCGTTTGAAATATTTTTTATTTCTCTTATTTTCTTTAATGAGGTTTCTCTTGCAGAGATCCAGTTATTTAAAAGTGTCGGATGATTAACTATAAAAGGAGCCATGCCTAGACCCGTTGAATTTCCTATTCCTAAATTTCTACAAATTTCAGGATCTAACTTTACAGCTTTCTTGGGGTTTTTATTTTTTGCAACATGATTAACTTGATCAAAAGTGAATTGTCTTACCAAGTAAACAAGCATCATCTCTAATCTGAAAGGTCCGTATATTTCCTTTCTATCTTTAATTCTAAATCTATCTGCTAAACCAAATTTACCTGACCCATAAACCGCTGTTGTTCTGTATAAATAACCAACTTTATCTAGTAATTCTCTATCTGGCTGAACACCTTTGCTTAAGCTTTCAACTACATGATTAAATATCCTAACGGACTTGTTTGCTCTGGATAGAGTTAACTCTTTAAATGAAAGTCTTCCAAACTCTTGCTTGGGTACTTCATTTTTTAATCTTTCAATGTCCTGTTTTGCCGGAACACCATCAAAAAGAGTAAAGGCTGCATCCCATTTAGTAGCTATAACTCTATCTGATCTCTCATTTTCATCTAATTCATTTGCAAAACAAATTAATGAATAAACTCTATTTTTTTTCTTAAATGAATAAACTGCTATGCCGTAACCATGTTCATTTAATTCAAATAAATCTCTTTTATAATCCCAGTCTTTAAATTCTTTTAAAAAGCTTCTTAAAAAAGAAAGTTTAGATTGATGAAAAGAGCCAAGTCTTGAAAGTTTCATTACTATATTGGGGTCTCTTAAAGGAACGTTCATCAATTCATTGCTTTGTAAAAATTAAACCAATTATTTCCAAGAATGCCGTTAACTTCACTTTCTGAAAATCCAACTTTTTTTAAACCTACTTCTAAATTACTAAACCCTCTTGCATCTAAAAACCAACCTGGTTGTTTAGGAAAACCAGGTTTATTTTTTGACCCTTCTCCAAAATTTTTACTTTTAGTCCACGTTCCATTGCGCATCCACTCTACAATTGTGTCTGGCTGGTTTAAGCAAAGATCAGATCCTATTCCTATTTTTTCAGCTCCCATAATTTCAGCTGTTTTAGCAGTCATTTCACAAAAGTTTTCTAAAGAGCAATCTGTTCCATCTTTTAAATGGTGGGGGTATAAAGATAAACCTAGCATTCCTTTATTGTTAGATAAAATTTTTAATAGTTCATTTGATTTATTTCTTTTAGCTGGATGCCAAAAAGAAGGATTAGCGTGTGTGATTGCAATTGGTTTTTCACTTATCTCGATTGCATCAATTGTGCTTTTCTCCGCTGAATGTGACATGTCTATTACAAGGCCAAGTCTGTTCATTTCTTTAATTACTTCTTTTCCAAAATTAGTAACTCCACTATCTACATTCTCATAACATCCTGTAGCTAGTAACGACTGGTTATTATAAGTCAGCTGCATAAACCTACACCCTAAGTCGTAAACTTTTTCAACTAATCCAATATCATCTTCTATAGGTGAGCAATTTTGAAAACCAAAAAAAACTGCCGTTTTATTTTCAGATTTAGCCTTTTCAATATCTTTAAAACTTTTGCCATGAAAGATTAAGTCTGAATTATCTGCAAAGTGATTTTCCCAATTTTTAATTACTTCTTTTAATTCACCAAAATCTTCGTGGTAAACAATAGTTACGTGGATTGCGTCAAGTCCTGCTTGCCTGTTTATCTGAAAGATTTCTCTAGACCAGTTACAGTACTGTAAATTATCAATTTTAAAATTCATTATGATCTTATTTGTTTTAAAGAATATCAATAAGATAGATAAATTCTATTAATTTTATTGAAATTTTAAGCTTAATTTGAAATAATAATTTACGTTAAAATAAAATTACATCAAATGACTAAAAATAAATCTAAAAAAGTATCAATTGTTATGGGTAGCCAGTCTGACTTCAAAACCATGATATTTTGCCAAAATATTCTTAAAAAATTAAATATAAAATTTGAAACAAAAATTATATCAGCTCATAGAACCCCTAAAAGGATGTATGAATTTGCTATTAATGCTGAAAAAAATGGTATTGCAGTAATTATTGCTGGTGCTGGAGGATCTGCACATCTACCAGGTATGATTTCAGCCCTCACATCCTTACCAGTACTAGGAGTTCCAATTGAAAGTAAAAAACTTAAAGGACTTGATAGTCTTTTATCAATAGCGCAAATGCCAAAAGGTATACCTGTTGGAACTTTAGCAATTGGTGAAGATGGTGCAATTAATGCTGCATTATTAGCGGCATCTATTATTGGAGTTAGTGATACCTCTGTTAAAAAAAAATTAAATCAATGGCGTTTAAGCCAAAGTAAATCTGTAAAAAAAAAACCAAAATAGTTTTTAAATATGTCTAAACCAATTCTTGGAATTATCGGTGGAGGTCAGTTAGGTAGTATGCTTGCAGTTGCCGCAAATAAATTAGAAATTAAGACTGTTATTTTTTGTGATGATATTGATGCTCCTGCACAAAGTTTTTCTAATGGGTTTGTATACGGTGAATATAACGATCAAACTAAAATTGATGAGTTCTTGGATAAAGTAGATGTTGTTACATATGAATTTGAAAATATTCCTTATGAAACATTACATGAAATTAATAAGATAAAACCTGTTTTACCAAAACCTTCTGTAAATAGAATAATTCAACATAGATTAGCTGAAAAAGATTTTATCAATAATTTAAACATAAGAACAACCCGATATGTATCGATTGAAAAAAAATCTGAAATGGAGTCGGTAGAAGATTTTTTACCTGGTTTGCTTAAAACTTTAACTTTAGGATATGATGGCAAAGGGCAATATCCTATTAAAAGTTTACAAAGCCTAGATACAATTGATATCGATTATTCAAAAGGTTATATCTTAGAAAAACTAGTTAAATTAAAAAAAGAGATCTCAATAATTATTACTCGTTTTAGTGCTCAAAAATATGAGATTTACGAACCTATTGAAAATTTTCATGAAGATCAAATTTTGAGAAATTCTAAAATTCCAGCTGAGATTAGTGATAAAATTTTAGAACAATCAAAGCTTTGGGCAACTCAAATTTCGGAAGAATTAAAATATGTTGGAACCTTATGTGTAGAATTTTTTATTGATAGAAATGACAATCTTTATGTAAATGAAATTGCTCCAAGAGTTCATAACTCTGGGCACTTAACAATTAACGCATACAATGTAAGTCAATTTGAAAATCATGTAAGAGCTGTCTGTAAACTTGAGCAAATCCCACTTAAAAAAATATCCAATGCTAAAATGACTAATATAATTGGTGACCAAATTGAAAATTACAGAAATAAAGAATATACTGAAAATGAATTTTTCTTTGATTATTTAAAGAAAGAAATAAAGAATAAGAGAAAAATGGGTCATCTAACAACTCTCATTAGTTAGATATTATAATAATGCTAAAATCAATAGAGGGTAATTTTGATAATCTGGAAGTTCATGAACTTCTTATTAAGCATTTTATTGAGTTAAGATCTGTGTCACCTGAAGGTAGCACTCATGTTCTAGATATTGCTGGCTTAAAAGATCCTTCTATTAAATTTTGGAGCCTGTGGGAAGAAAGTGATCTGATGGGCAGTGGTGCATTGAAGTTTTTAGATAAAGAGCATGGAGAATTTAAATCTATAAGGGTTAACGATAAATTCAAAAATAAAGGATATGGCTTAAAAATAATCAATCATCTTATTAATGAGGCAAAAAAACTGAATATTAAGAAATTAAGCTTAGAAACTGGCTCTGGTAAATTTTTTATGCCAGCTAGAAAATTATTTGTCAAATGTGGCTTTGAAGTATGTGAACCTTTCTCTCACTATGAAGATGATATAAATTCAGTCTATATGAGTATGTTAATTAACAACAATTAACTCTTTAATCATATATAATTTGAATTTTAGTTGACAAAACCTCAATAAGTCTAAACAAAGCGTGAATTACTTAATTATAAGTAATAAAAGTAACACAACAATAAGTAAGAAGATAAATATGAGTCTACAAGGAAAAGTAAAATGGTTCAATCCAACTAAAGGTTTTGGTTTTATTGAAAGAGAAGATAAAGAAAAAGATGTATTCGTTCACGTTTCAGCAGTAAGAGATGCTGGCATGAATGGTTTAGATGAAGGTCAAGCTTTGACTTTTGAAGTTGAAGATGGTCCAAAAGGTCCTTCAGCGGTAAACTTAAAAACTGCATAATATTCACACTTTTTATTGGCTGCGATTTTTTAATTAAATTATTTTTAATTATTTAGCTAAATATTTCAGCCAATACCACTCAATTTTTTATAAGAAATTCTTCCACTACTGCATTAAATTCCTCAGGTTTCTCTAAATGAACATTGTGAGAGCAGCCTTTAATTAGCTTTAAATCACTATTAGGAATATTATTATTCAAGGTTTCTACTTGATTGAAATTATAAGCCTTGTCTTGATCTCCCCAAACTATCAATGTTTTATTTTTAATGTTTTTTAAATTTTTAATTCCACTCCAATTCTTCATAGCAACTAATCCATTGTCAGCAGCTTCTATAGAAGTTTGTTTACTAGCTTCATCACAAAGATAGAAATATTTTGATTTGTCTTCTTCTATAAACCAAGTTTTGGCTATTCTATGGGCGGTAACATCTAATCCATTAATTTTTAACTTTTCTCTAGATTGATCAATAGTTTCAAATCTACCAGGTATATTTCCTCTTGGCCCAGTGCCATAACAAATTAATTTTAAAATTTTTTCACCTGCTATTTTTGCTATTTCTTGAACAATCATTCCACCCATTGAATGTCCTAGTAAATTAAAATTTTTTATTTCCTTCTTTTCTAATAAATTTAATATTGCTTTAGCCATACATTCAATTGAATCGCATGAGTTGATAGCACTACTTTTTCCAAAACCTGGGAGTGCTGGAGCAATAACTCTAAAGTCATCTTTAAAGAATTCTATTTGAGGGGCCCACATATCTGATGAGCCTAAAAACCCATGAACCAAAACTAATGGAGTTCCACTGCCAACATCTTCAGCAAATATATCTTGCATATTCATCATTTATTAATAATCATTGAATATATCAATTATGATTAAAAGAAAAATAACTAATCTATACGATGTTGAGTTTATTCCATTTGATAATTATGGTTCTCCAGTTCCAGGTATGTATTGGCATAAAATTAGCTATGATAAAAAAAATGGAGGGCAAGGTACATATATCTTAAAAATGAACTCAAATGCTAAAAGTCTACCTCATATGCATACCGGGTTTGAAGAGTTTTTAATGCTGGAAGGAGAGTTAATTGATCCTGATAATAAAGTTTTTAAAAAAGGTGATTTTGTAACGTTTGAACCAGGCTCAACTCATTCATCCTACACTAAAGATGGTTGCTTAATATTAGTTTTTATGAGAGGTATTAACCAACCATTGTGACAAAAATTTTAAACAAACTTTAAACAAAATTTAAAAGTACTCAATAATTATGATTGGAATTTTAGGTGGAATGGGAACACAAGCTGGGCTTGATTTTTGTAACAAGTTAGCCATGCTAAATAGAGGAAAGATTGATCAAGAATATCCCCTTTTCATTCTTTATAATAAATCCAATATACCAGGCAGACCAGAATCAATAGGTGTCCAAACTAGAACATTTTCAGCACTACCAAGAAGTTCTAAAAATATTACCAAGTACAAAAATGTTTTAAAAAGCTTACTTGAAGGCTGCAGATCACTAGAAAAAAGTGGGTGCAAGTTTATTGTTATACCCTGCAATACTGCTCATTATTGGTATGAAGATTTAAAAAGAAAAATTAAAATTCCAATCGTAAATATGCCTAAAGAAGTTTTTTTACATGCTAAAAAGATTTGCAAGAAGAGTACAAAAATTGGTCTTCTAGCAACAGAGGGTACTTTAAAAACAGAAATTTATGAAAAATTATTCAAGAATGAATATAGATTAATTAAACCTCCACATAATTTACAAATCAAATCTGTTAATAAAACTATTAAACATGTCAAAATGGGAAATATGAAATTAGCAGAAAAATCTATTAAGCCAGTAATAAATTATTTAATTAAGAATAATTGTAAGAAAATCATATTAGGATGTACTGAGCTGCCTATAGCAATTTTTGCATTTAAATCATTAAAAAATTCGAAAATATCAAAACTATATTTAGACCCAAATTTAATATTGGCTAATTCCTCAATGGCAAGATATAGAAAATAAAAAATGCTTTCTAAAACAAAAAAACCATACGTTATTCATATAGCTGAAATCATATATTCTTATGTTTCAATTATTAAACAAAAAAACTTAGATATTGAAACAAAAGAAGCTATTAATAAATTTATGGAAACTGAAGAGTTTAAAAAATTAAGTAATGGCACACTTCATGAAGAGTGGTTTAAAGAACTGAAAAAAAATAACTACCTAGATCAAGAAACAGGAAAAAAAATACCTGAAGAAACAATTAAACTTTTGAATATTCAGAAAGATGTGACCATAAAACAATTAATAAAAATACCAGCTCTTTACGAAGTAAAAAATAACACTTTAATCGAAGCATCTATGAGGGCACATCAATTTTTATGGCGTATGTGTGAGAGTTATGAACTTTGGTGTAAAGAAACAGATCAATCAGAACAGCTTTTGCTTAATATTACTGATTAGCTAAATTTAAAATTTTACTTTTTTTTTCAATTTGGCTTTTAACTAATACAAAAAATTCATCGTAACTCTCTTCTTTTTTTTCAATTACATTTTTTTTATTACTTGTAGAACTTTTAATATTTTCAGTTGGGGTTTTTTCAATTATTTTCTTTACAACTTTGCCAGAACCATAAGAGAGACCCGCATGATAGACACTTCCGGTGTTTGCCAATGTGTAAACTGGTCCTAAAAAAGCAGAACCTCCTGCACATCCATTAAGGAAACATCCAAAAAACAACCCAATAACTATTTTTTTTAAAATCATTTACTACCCTATATATTCTTTATGTATTTCTGAGTAAGAAACAAGGACGAAAGCGGCCAATTTGACTATTAATGCCTAATATTCTATTAAAATACATCTTATAAGTTGATTATGGTTAAAATTTTTCCATTTATTTTTATTATTTTGTGGTCCTCAGCGTTTGTTACGACAAAACCGATCATAGATAATAGTGATCCTTTTGCTGCATTGGCATTTAGGTTTTTTTTTGTAGCTTTAGGTTTTTTTATGTTTTCAATTTACACAAAACAAAAAATTTTAACCACTCATAAAAATCTTCTTCAATCTCTTTTTAGTGGAATTCTTTTTCATGGTGTTTACTTAGGGGGCGTTTTTTATTCGGTTTCAATTGGAATGCCGACAAGTATTGCAGCGTTAATTGTTACCTTGCAACCTATTTTAACTAATGCCTTAGCAGGAAAAATTTTGGATGAAAAAGTTTCTTTTAAACAATGGATCGGTGTGATCCTTGGATTTATAGGTGCCGCTTTAGTTTTAGGTTTTGATGTTGGGTCAAGTCTTCCTGTTTTTGGAGTGATAGCTTCCTTTATAGCTCTGTTAGCTATTACAACTTCTACCTTGTGGCAAAAAAAGATAAGTAATAATTTACCTTTATCAGTTAGCAATATGTATCAAGCAATGGGTGGTTGTTTTTTTCATATACTAGTTATTTTTATTTTTAGTGATACTTATATTAATTTTACACCTGCATTTCTGGTAGCAATGAGTCACCAAATATTTCTTGTATCTTTTGGTGCGTTTACAATTTTAATGATTTTAATTAAAAATAATTCAGCAAGTAAAACTGTTTCAATATTTTTCTTAATACCACCAACTACAGCCATAATGGCTTGGTTATTTTTAAATGAAAAATTAAATAATTTAGATCTAATTGGTTTTGCTGTAGCAACTCTTGGTGTTTATATTGCTACAAGGAAACAATAAATTTTAGATGCCTTTATAACCAAACTCTAGGCAAGCATCTGTAATAGAATGATATAAAGACTCACCAAAACTTCTAAGTGTAAATATTCTAACTTTGTCAGGATTATCATCTAACATATCTATCGTAACAGACATCCCATTATAAACTGAATTTAAACAATTACCTTTTTTAAACTCGTTAAAGTTAAAAGGGCATCCTTTTTTTAATATTTCTTTTGTATTTTTTCCTTCTATTTGAATTATTGCTCTACTTTGAGATAAATTAGTTATAGCAAAATCTGTTTCTTTTAATTTTTTATTAATTTCATTTAAAACTTCTTTTTTTGATGAAACTAAAAGCCAGTTACTTGGGCCATTCCATAAAATTCTTGTATTAACGTTACAGCTTATATTTAGAGTTTCATTTTTTAAGCTCAGATTATCTATCTTGATATTTTCAATAGCTGTTAAGGAGTTCTTATATTTAACAATTTGAATAATTTGAAAATCACTTAATTCACTTACTTTTAACAACTCATTATCATTTTTTCCTTCATGATCACCAAATAGTCCTTTGGTATGTTTATTTTTTAAAGCAGAAATTGAACTCATGATCTTACTCTTTCACCTTTTGGGTCTACGTAGTGTGACGAAACTATCTCCACCGGTATTGTTTTATTTTTTAAAGGTGACATTGCAAATAATTTTTGACCAATCATATTTTTTCCATCCTTAAGAATTGCCAATGAAAACGGATTGTCATATTCAACGCTCCAGCAAGACGCAGAAATATATCCTAATTTAGGATTTGGTATTGGAGCCATTGCATCTTTAACCAAATGAGATCCTTCAGGGATGCTTGTCTTTTTATCTATTGGAACAACACCTACTACTTTTTGTCTATCTTCTGCTATAAATGCCTCTCTATTTAAAGAACGCTTTCCTATAAAATCTTTCTTTTTACTGACTAGTCCTTCTAAGGAGTTATCATAAGGAATGGTTCTGCCATCAAGTTCTGATCCTGCAATGTGGCCCATTTCAATTCTTAAAGTTGATAATGCTTCAGTTCCGTATGGTTGAATTTTAAATTCTTGTCCTACTTCCATTATTTTTTCCCACATAAAGCTTCCATTGTCAGATTCGACATTAACCTCATAAGCAAGTTCTCCTGAAAATGAAATTCTAAAAATTCGTGCATGAACTCCAAATAAATTAGCTTCTTGATATCCCATAAAAGGTAAACCCTCATTAGAAGCATCAATATTTGGAAATAGTTTTTGTAATAAATCTCTAGATTTTGGTCCTGCTATCGCCGCTCCAGCCCATTGCTCTGTAGTTGAAACCACATTTACATTTAGTTCTGGCCATACAAGTTGTAAATAATACTCTAGATGAGATAAAACATTAGCTGCTTGTGCTGTTGTTGTTGTCATATGGTAATGGTTTTCAGAAATTCTCGTTGTTGTTCCATCATCCATGACAATTCCATCTTCTCTTAACATTACACCATACCTTGCTTTACCGACTGGCAATTTTAACCAAGCATTAGTATAAACTCGATTTAATAATTCTGCTGCATCAGGTCCTTTTATATCAATTTTACCTAAAGTAGTTACATCACATACACCCACATTTGTTCTAACATTTTTAGCTTCTCTTTTTGAACCTTCAAATAAAGTTTCTTCTCCAATTTTATAATATCTTGCTCTCACCCAAATACCCGCATCTACAAATACTGCATTATTTTTTTCATGCCAAGTGTGCATCGGTGATTTTCTTGTTGGTTTAGAATGTTTGCCAATTTCTCTTCCAACAATCGCACCAATAGTAACTGGTGTGTATGGAGGTCTAAAGGTTGTATGACCTACCTCTGGTACTATTTTATTTTCTATGCTTGAAACAAGTTGCAAACCGTTAAGATTACTTGTTTTTCCTTGGTCTGTGGCCATTCCTAGTGTTGTGTATCTTTTTACATGTTCTATAGATCGATAACCTTCCTTTAGTGCAATTTCTACATCAGAAACAGCTACATCATTTTGAAAATCTAAAAATCTTTTATATGTTTTTCCTTTGGGTAAAGGTACACACCAAAATTTATCATGTGTGGTAGATTTTTTTTCCATAACCGTTGGTGATGATGTTTTATTGTCATTATTGGTGATTTTTTTTGACAGTTCGTATCCACTTTCGAATGATTTTTTTAAAGTTTCTTCTAATGTGAAAGTTCCATTTGCAGCACCTAAGGTTGTTTCATTTTGTTTTGATAGTCCAGGCACAAATGCATCTATGTCCTTATTAAAAGTAGTTTTATTTCCTGATTGAGAAGCTAAGTGTATTGTTGGAGTCCAAAAGCCTGAAACACAAATACAATCACAATTAATATTTTCTAAAGTTCCTAAGTCATTTTTATTATCTGAGATTTTAGCAACTTCAGCAGATTTAACTTTTTTATATCCTTTAGCTGCAACAACTACGTAAGAAAATTTAATTTGAATATTTAATTTTTTTGCTTCATCTATTATTTCTGACTTAGGTTCTTTTCTTGTATCTAAAATAATTGGATCAACACCATTTTTTTTAAATTCTATAGCCGTTTCATATCCACTATCATTATTTGTAAATATTAAAGGTTTTTTACCGACTAAAACTCCATAAACTTTTAAGTATTCTTTTGCTGCAGAAGACAACATCACACCTGGTGTATCATTGTTTCCAAATACTAAAGGTCTTTCAATTGATCCTGATGAGATTAAAACTTCTTTTGCTCTAATATACCAAAGTCTTTGTTTTGAATTATATTTTTTAGTTTTAGGTAAGTGATCACTTAATTTTTCTAACATCACTAACATGTTGTGATCGTAGTAACCAAATACTTGAGATCTATTTTTAACAATAACATTGGGCATTTCTTTAAGCTCAAAAATAATATTTTCCGACCATTCTTTTCCTGTTTGGTTTCCAATATTAACTTCACTAGTTAACAAAGTTCCACCAAATCTAGGTTTGTCTTCGGCTAAAATTACTCTTGCTCCATTTTTAGCCGCAGCATATGCACTTGCTAAACCAGAGGGTCCTGAACCTGCAATTAGTAAATCACAATACTCATATTTATGTTCGTATCTTTCCTTATCATGTTCAATTGATGCAACCCCAAGTCCTGCTGCTTTTCTTATAAATGGTTCATAAACTTTGTACCAAAAACTTTTTGGCCACATAAACGTTTTGTAATAAAATCCTGCTGGAAGAAATACTTTTAATAAATTGTTAATAGCACCAATATCAAAATTAACACTTGGCCAACAATTAACGCTTGTTGCTTCCAAGCCTTCAAAGAGCTCTTGCTCTGTAGCTTTTACATTCGGTTCGGTTTCATTATTTCTGTATAATTGAACAATTGCGTATGGTTCATCTACTCCTGCACCAAAAAACCCTCTGGGTCTATGATATTTAAAGCTTCTTCCTATTAAATGAACTCCATTAGCAAGTAATGCTGAAGCTAAGGTGTCACCCTCATAACCAAAGTAAGTTACACCATTAAATTTAAATGAGATTTTTTTATCTCTATTTATTAATCCAATATTATCTAATCTATAATTTTGTGTCATATTAAATGTCTTCGTTAGCTTTAACTGTTTTAAATATTTCGTGAGTTGCGGTGTCTCTTTCTACTTTAATCCACTGTCTGCATCCTGATATATGTTGCCATAGCTCTTTGTGTTTTCCTCTTAAGCTTTTTCTAGTATAGACAAAATTATTCCAATCCTGATCTGAAACTTCCTTGTTAAGTTCTGGTCTTTTAACAGTTGCGTCACCACCATATGAAAATTCATTTTGAGATCTCATCCCACAGTGAGGGCATTTAATATGAAGCATTTATGAAATCCATGTTTTAGTTCCAAGTCCTTTTTCATCTAGTAAGTGACCTGTGTTAAACCTATTCAAACTGTATCCGGAATTTAATTTGTGAACTCTATCTTGTGCAATTGTATGTGCGAATGTCCATCCTGACGCGGGTGTCGCTTTAAACCCGCCATAACACCATCCACAGTTTAAATATAATCCTTCAATATGAGTTTTATCTATTATGGGCGAACCATCCATAGACATATCCATTATCCCACCCCAAGTTCTAAGCATTTTTAATTTACTAAGAAACGGCATCATTGCAATTCCTTCTGTTAAAACATGTTGAAGTGTAGGAAGATTTCCTCTTTGTGCATAACTATTATAACCATCTAAATCTCCTCCCATTACCATCTCACCTTTATCAGACTGACTTATGTAAAAATGACCCGCACCAAAAGTTACAACTCTATCTAAAACAGGTTTAACTGGCTCTGAAACACAAGCCTGTAAAAGGTGTGTCTCAACTGGTAATGTCATGTTTAATTTTTCTGCTAAAATATTTGTACTACCCGCAACACACAATCCAATTTTCTTAACTTTAATATCTCCACGAGAAGTTCTTACTCCTTGAATTTTTCCACTTACAACATCAAAACCTGTTACTTCACAATTTTGAATTATGTCAACTCCCATTGAGTCAGCTTGACGTGCATAACCCCAAGCTACAGCATCATGTCTAGCAGTTCCAGCACTAGGCTGCATTAATCCGCCAAAAATAGGAAATCTTACATTGTCTGAAAAATCTGCCATTGGAATAATTTCTTTTACCTCTTCTCTATTTAAAAGAACTGCATCAATACCATTTAAACGCATTGAGTTTCCTCTTCTGGTAAAAATATTCATTTGAGCGTCTGAGTGAGCAAGATTAATAATTCCTCTTGGAGAAAACATTACGTTATAATTTAAATCCTGACTCATCTTTCTCCATAAATCCATTCCAAACTCACTAAACATAGCATTGTCGTCGTACATATAATTGGATCTAATAATGGTTGTGTTTCTTCCCATGTTTCCACCGCCAAGCCACCCTTTTTCAATGATAGCTACATTTGTAATATTGTGCTCTTTTGCTAGATAATATGCGGTAGCTAAACCATGACCTCCACCACCAATAATAACAACATCGTATTCTTTTTTTGGAGTAGCATCTTTCCAGGCTAGGTCCCAATTTTGATGACCGGAAAAGGCATTCTTTATTAGGTTAAATATAGAATATTTTTGCATTTTTTAATTTTATATAAAGCAATATAAATAGATCTTATTTTTTTTATATCTATTTTTTAGAAGTTTTAAAAATTATGAAAAGAAGATATCAATCTGCCACGATATTAATTTAAATTTATAGGAGTTTTAGATGAGTGAAGTTAAGTCAGATATTCAAATAGCTAGAGAAGCAAAAATGCAACCTATAAATGATATTTTAGCGAAGATAAATGTGCCCGATGAAAGCACAGCATTTAGCCCTATGGGCAGACATATCGCAAAGATTAATTTAGAATATTTAGATACTTTAAAAGATAAGCCAGATGGTAAACTTATTTTAGTAACCGCTATTACACCTACGCCTGCTGGTGAGGGAAAAACTACTACCTCTGTTGGTTTAAATGATGGATTAAATAAGATAGGAAAAAAATCTATTGTATGTTTGAGAGAACCAAGTCTTGGTCCTTCTTTTGGAATGAAGGGTGGAGCTGCAGGTGGTGGATATGCTCAAGTAGTTCCAATGGAACAAATTAATTTACATTTTACTGGAGATTTTCACGCAATAACTTCAGCTCATAATTTATTGTCAGCTTTAATTGACAATCATATCTATTGGGGAAATAAATTAGACATAGATGTTAGACGTATTGTTTGGAAAAGAGTAATGGATATGAATGATCGTTCTTTAAGATCGATCAATATAAATTTAGGCGGTGTTGCGAATGGTTTTCCAAGAGAAGATGGTTTTGATATAACTGTTGCCTCTGAGATCATGGCAATTTTTTGCTTATCAAATGATTTAGAAGATTTAGAAAAAAGAATAGGAAATATTACAATTGCCTACACTAGAGATAAAAAACCTCTTTACGCAAAAGATTTAAAGGCTCAAGGTCCGATGACTGTATTATTAAAAGATGCAATCAGACCTAATGTTACTCAAACATTAGAAAACAACCCTGCAATTATTCATGGTGGTCCCTTTGCAAATATTGCACATGGTTGCAATTCTGTAATTGCAACAAAGACTGGATTAAAACTTGCTGACTATGTTGTAACAGAAGCAGGCTTTGGTGCTGACTTAGGTGCCGAAAAATTTCTTGATATCAAATGTAGGAAATCAAATTTAAAACCAAGCTGTGTTGTTATTGTTGCAACTATAAGGGCATTAAAAATGCATGGTGGTGTAGCTAAAGATGAACTAAAAACAGAAAACGTTGAAGCTTTAAAAAAAGGTTTAGTTAATCTTCAAAGACATATTGAAAATGTTAAAAAATTTAATCTACCTGTTGCAGTAGCTGTTAATCATTTCATTAAAGATACTGATAATGAGGTGAAAACATTAATAGAATTTTGTGATGGAATTGGTGTTAAGGCCAGTCTTTGTACACACTGGGCAAATGGTGGTGAAGGAACGAAAGAATTAGCAAGCCATGTTGCTGAATTATGTGAAAAAAGTAATAGTAAATTCAAGTTTTTATATGAAAGTAAAACACCACTATTTAAAAAGATAGAAACAATTGCAAAAGAGATTTACAGGGCAGATGAGGTTATTGCTGATACTAAAATTAGAGATCAATTAAAAGGCTTTGAAGAAGCTGGTTATGGAGATTTCCCAATTTGTATTGCGAAAACTCAGTACAGTTTTTCAACAGATCCAAGCTTAAAAGGTGCACCAACAGGTTATGTTTTGCCGATTAGGGAAATTAAACTTTCTTCTGGGGCAGAATTTATCGTTGTTATTTGTGGGGCTGTTATGACTATGCCTGGACTACCAAGGGTTCCAGCAGCAGACTCTATTAAACTAAATAAAGATGGCGAAATTGAAGGTCTATTTTAAAAATTAGTTAATTATATTAAGCCAATTTCTTAATTCTAGCATTCTAGAATCTTTTTTTGAAATTTTAATCTCTTCTTCAATAAAGTTAATGTGGTTATTAATTTCTTCTTCGTCTTTGAATCTATTTCTTTTTTTGATTAAAGCATCTTTTCTAAATTTAATAATATTTATCATTTTTTTATAAGTAATTTCAGGGTGATACTGCAAACCCCAAATTTCACTAACACCACTTTTAAAATTAAGACCTTGTATTTTATTAATTTTATTTGATGCCAGGTGAATTGCTTCTGTTGGAGTAGTGACAACTTCATCAAAATTAAATGCAGGAGTGTTAAATTTATTACTTTTATCTTTGTAGAGTGGGTTATTTAAACCTTCATTGGTTAGCTCAATATTATTTGCGATTCCAATATGTGAACCATTAACTCCCTTTTTAACCTCACCACCAGCTGCTGTTACAGCAACTTGCATACCCCAACAGATTGCTAATATTTTCTTTACACTTTTAAAACACTCTTTCATAAAATAAATTTGTCTTCTTATTTCTGGAGTATCATTATAAATATTTAAACTACTACCTCCCCAAATTAACCCATCATATTTTTTTAATTTTGGAATAACATCATTTAAATTTAATTCCAAGCAGGGATTTAAAATATCTATTTTCAAATTTTTATTATAATAGGCAAGGCTTTCTTTTAAACTTTCTGTGTGTGTCGGTATTCCAACATCCTGAAAAATTTTTCCTTCTTCAGGAGTATTCCCTTCACAAATTAAAATATTAAAATCTTTCATTTAAAATAACGTTCCAGAAATACTGTGTTGATACATAGTTCTCATATCTTCTTTAGTTAATTTTTTTGGATTTCCATTTGTAGATGGATCATCAAATGCCATTTTTGAAAGTTTATCTAAATCTATCTTCTCTTCATCAATAACATCGGATAGTTTATGAGGTATGTTAAATTCTTCTCTAAGATCCATAACCCATTTTATAAAGCTATCAAAAGATTTTTCTAAACCAAGATAATCACATATAGAAATTATTCTTTCTGAGATTTCATTTTTATTAAACGTTAAAACATAAGGCATAAAAATAGCATTCGATAAACCGTGATGAATATTGAATTGAGCATTTACCGGATGACTTAAGGAATGAATGGCTCCCAATCCTTTTTGAAATGCTGTAGACCCCATACTTGCTGCAGCCAACATGTCAGTTCTTGCTTTAATATTTTTCCCATCTTTAACTGCTAATGATAAAGAATTTTTTATTAATCTCATGCCTTCCAATGCAATACCGTCTGCCATTGGATGAAATCCTGGCGCACAAAATGCTTCTAAGTTATGAGCTAGGGCGTCCATTCCGGTTGCCGCAGTAATTCTAGGTGGTAAATCAATTGTTAATAGTGGGTCCAAAATGACAATTGTAGGCATAAATTTTGGGTGAAAGATTATTTTTTTTACACCCGTCGTCTCATTAACTATTGCAGAAGCCCTACCAGTTTCAGACCCTGTGCCTGCAGTTGTTGGTATTGCAATAATCGGTGAAATTTTATTCTCATCTGCCCTTTTCCAATGATCTCCAACATCTTCAAAATCCCATAATGGTCTTGTTTGACCACACATAAAGGCAATTCCCTTTCCAATATCGAGGGCACTACCGCCACCAAAAGCTATAACACCATCACATTGATGTTTGTTATAAAGCTCAACACCTTCCATAATATTTTTTCCAAAAGGATTTCCTGAAAAGTTAGAGAAAACACTTAAATGTTTAAAAACTTTTTTGAGATTATTGATTGTTTTAATTGTCATTGGCAAAGTAACCAAATCTTTATCTGTAACAAATAATGGATTCTTAATTTTTGCTACTAAACAAGCCTCTGGAAGATCAGCCGATCTATCCTCTCCAGTCCAAACAGTTGTTGGATAATTCCAATTTGACTTCATCTATTTACTGATTTTATTTTTTTTAATTTCTTCTTCACAAAATTTTTTAGCTTCTTTGAGATCTGCTATTTTTGATTCAGACAATTTTTGACTTCCTGCAAGACAAGCATCGACTGCTCTTTTTAAATTATAATCACTAAAATTTAAGGTAACGACCATAGCTAATACTATAAAAAAAAATATTAATATATTTTTTACCATTTAATTTCTAATTTTTTATTTTCACAAATAGTTTTTATCATACTGAACATAAGTGGGAAGTGTTTTGAGTTAAGTTCTTGTAGAATCTTTGGGCCAATTTCTAAAGCAAGCTGCGCACCTTCAACTGTAACATTTTTCATAAATCTTTCTTTAGCTTCATTATAAAGATATCCTTCACCTAAATATTTACCCATTAAACTGTTTCTTCCCCCTATTGCGCTAACATATAGATCTCCAAGACCTGCTAAACCATAAACTGTGTCTGCTTTACCTCCGTAATGAGAAACAAATTCAACCATCTCAGAAATTGATCTATGAATTAATGAGGCCGATGTATTTAGATAATATTTAGACTGAATTTCTTTAGATGCTTTAGAGTTGCTTAATCCCTCAGAAGCCCCAATTAACATTGAATATATATTTTTAATTGCACCAGCTAATTCAACACCTGTTAGATCGTCAGATATTTCTGTTGAATAATAATCAGTTGATATAATTTTTTTTAATAACTCAGTTTCTTTAATATCTGGGTTCGCAATAACTGTGCCTGTCCTCATTTTATTTGCAAGACCAGCTGCTAAGCATGGTCCTTTAATTGCTGAAACATTTATTTCGGTATGACCTTTTTCTCTTAAAAGCTTTTTAATTTTATCCGAAAGTGTCATTAATTCGTTCTCTTCTATCGCTAAACCTTTTGTTAATAAAATAATAGGAAGATTTTTTTTATAGTTGTTTGCTATTTGGTGAACAAACCATTCGACTCCTATTGAGCTTACTCCAGCAACAATAATATCTACCCCCTCATCAAGAATTAGTTTTAATTTCTCAAACTTTTCTACTTTTAGTTGAGATGACAATTCTACGTTTAAAGCTGGATGAAGATTATTGTTTGATTTAATATTGTTTATTAAGTCATCTTCAAGGTGTGTACCAATGAGTGTTACATCATTTTTATTTTCTAGACATGGTACAGCGAATGCTGACCCCATAGCTCCAGCACCAATAATAATAATTTTTTTCATAATACAATATTTTTTTATATTAATTTTTAGCATTTTGTTGATAAAGTACACTTATAAATTTATTAGGGAGAGGTGATTTTATGACAAAAGTAGCAATTATTGGTGCTGGGCCTTGTGGTTTATCCGCTTTGAGATCTTTTGAACAAGCTGAAAAAAAAGGTGAAAAAATACCTGAAATAGTTTGTTTTGATAAACAAGAAGATTGGGGGGGGTTATGGAATTACAGTTGGAGAACCGGATCTGATCAATACGGTGATCCTGTACCTAATAGCATGTATAGATATCTTTGGTCAAACGGCCCTAAAGAATGTCTAGAGTTTGCTGACTATTCATTTGATGAGCACTTTGGAAAACCAATTCCATCTTTTCCACCTAGAGAAGTTTTGTATGATTATATTTTAGGTAGAGTAAAAAAAGGAAATTTAAAATCCAAAATTAGATTTAACACCTCTGTTAGCAATGTTTCTTATGATGGTAATAATTTTGAAGTTACTTACCGTGATAAAAAAAATGATAAAATTTTAAAAGATGTGTTTGATTATGTGATTGTATCAACTGGTCATTTCTCAGTTCCATTCATTCCAGAATACCCAGGAATGAAAGCTTTTCCTGGAAGAATAATGCACTCTCATGATTTTAGAGATGCAGAAGAATTCAGAGGTAAAAATGTTGTTGTTCTAGGCAGTAGTTATTCAGCTGAGGATGTCGCTCTTCAGTGTCATAAGTATGGAGCAAAAAGTGTTACCATAGGTTATCGACACAATCCTATGGGATTTAAATGGCCAGATGGAATGAAAGAGGTTTTCCACCTAGATAGACTTGAGGACAATAAAGCAATTTTCAAAGACGGGCATGTACAAGAAGCAGATGCTGTAATTTTATGCACAGGTTACCTTCATCATTTTCCTTTTTTATCTGAGGATCTAAAATTAAAGACAGGAAATAGATTATATCCACCAAAGTTGTATAAAGGTGTGGTTTGGCAAAATAATCACAAATTAATCTACCTGGGTATGCAAGATCAATTTCATACTTTTAACATGTTTGATTGTCAGGCTTGGTTTGCAAGAGATGTTATAATGGACAAAATTAAAATTCCAAATAACTCAGAAATAGAAAGAGATATAAATAAATGGGTATCAATAGAAGAAAAATTAGAAAACGCAGACCAAATGATAGATTTTCAAACTGAATACACTAAAGAACTTCATGATTTATCTGATTACCCAAAAATTGATTTTGAATTAATTAGAAAAACTTTTAAAGAATGGGAACACCATAAGGTAGAAAATATTATGACATATAGAAATAAGTCATTTCCTTCTCCTGTAACTGGATCAGTTGGTCCAAAACATCATACAGATTGGGAGGTTGCGATGGATGATTCTTTAAAAACTTTTTTAGATCAGCCCAAAAAATAATCGATAAGTTATGATTTTACATGATATTTGTAAAAAACCTTAAATCTGTCTCTGATCAAGAGTGGTCAACAACTGAGAAATATCCAGGTGTTAGATGGAAGTTTTTAATTGATGCAGATTTTACAGGAAGTTCTGGACTTTCACTTGGTTTTGCTGAGATTGCTCCAGGGGGCGACTTGACCCTCCATTATCATTCACCTGCAGAAATATATGTAGTTACCAATGGTAAAGGAATATTAAATAAATCTGGCGAACTAGAAGAAATTAAAAAAGGTGATGTAGTTTTTATTGCAGGAAATGCAAAGCATGCTTTAAAAAATACTGGTAAAGAAAAATTAAAATTTTATTGGATTTTTCCAACAGATCGTTTTTCTGAAGTTGAATATTTCAACTAATCTATACCAAGATGTTTTTTTCTTTGCCCCACCCAAGTTCGAATTAGATGGTCAAATACCAAGCCTATGAAAGCAACACAAAGACCTAGTGTTAATCCTATACCCGCACCGTTTTTGTCAGATAAAGCTTTTAAAATATATTGTCCTAAATCTTCTGTCCCAATAAATGCTCCAATAATTACCATAAATAAAGCAAATACAATGGTTTGGTTTAGACCAAGCATCATGTGGGGAAATGCTAAAGGAAATTCTATTTTCATCAATCTTTGTATTTTTGTTACACCCGACATTGAAGCAGCGTCATGTAAAGAAGCTGGAACACTTCTCAATCCTTCAATAGTGTACCTTGTGGCAGGTATAGTTGCATAAACAACTACCGCAATTAATACTGATGTATCTGTAACTCCAAAAAGCATCATTACAGGAATTAAATATACAAATGAAGGGAATGTTTGAAAAATATCACAAACACCCAACATAAAACTTGTAGTATGTTTATTCTGAAAACATAATGTTCCAACAGTAAATCCAATTGTACAAGATATAATAACTCCAAATGTTGCCATGTAAGTAGTAACTAAGGCTCTATCCCACCATGGACTTAGAGCTATAAATAATGTTAATGCACCCACCACAAAAGCTGAACGTATTCCTCCAATTATATATCCAGCACCCATGACTAAAACAAATGTTGCAACAATAGGCATTCGTAAATAGGCAGCACGCATGGGCTGTAACACATCTACTATCAACCATGTATTAAAAATTTTTAAAGTTTGAAAGAATGTATCCCAAATCCAATCAACACCTTTATTCCAAAAATCTGCAGTTGATATTCCTTTGTTGTGTGGAACCTCATATAAATAATTAAAACCTTCCTTAAAGTAAAAAGATCCAGCGTAGGCAAGTATAATTCCAATTAATACTGCTCCTGCAAACAACAATCTATTTTTATGTTGCTCAAAAAAAGTCAAGTTACCAAAGTAATCTATTTGTTTATTTGCCCAAGCTAAAGACATTTTATCTAAAAGTATTGCAATTAAACTAATACACAAACCTGCCTCTAATGCTAATCCAATATTCAATTGATTTAAAGCTAACAACAAATTAAATCCCAATCCTTTCGCACCTATAAAAGCTGAAATAACTGCCATAGAAAAGCACACCATAATAACTTGATTCACTCCGATTAAAATATCTCTTCTTGCAGTTGGAATTAATACTTTGAACATTAGTTGCCAATTATTACATCCACTCATTCTACCAGCTTCAGTAATTTCAGGTGGTATTCCTCTAAGACCTAATAGAGTTAATAATATCATTGGAGGAACTGCAACAACCATGGTTATAATAACAGCTGCATGATCACCAACCCCAAAAAGAACAATTGCAGGAACTAATACAGCATATTGAGGCATAGTTTGCATAACCAAAAGGATTGGAGATAAGACTTTCTCAACACGTTTACTTTTAAATGCTGCAATACCTAGGCCCAAACCAAAAATAAAAGAAAGTGGTGCTGCAACTAATATAAAGGATAGTGTTTGCATCGAAGGTTTCCATTGACCAAAAATAGAAATATAAATCATGACTATACCAGCGAATAACGCTAAACCTTTACCACTTAAGTTGTATCCAAGTATTACAGCACCAGCTGCAACAATTGTCCAAGGTAACCCAGGTAGTTCTGCCCATGGATTTGAGTCTATCCAATCCCAACTAGTAAATGAAACAACTGTCTGAACACCACCTAATAAAATTTCTCTAATTAATTCAATGAGAAATGTCATTAATGCAGTGACATTTCTCGTTATTTGCAGCACTACAGGTCGGGTTTTGTATGTTTGAGTGCTTTCATTCCAAAACTCCATTGGCATCCACTCATTCATTAAAAAAAATAAGGAGTCATTTATCCAAATAGGTAACCATCCAAGTAGAGGAGGCAGTCTCCAAAAAACATCAAATGCATAATATCTTACTTCTGCACCAAACAGTGTGTAAGTGCTTTGATTGGGGTCTTTTATGAATTCAGCTTGACCTCTAATAAATTTGTAGGTTTCAGGAACATCAATAGCAAAGCATAAAGTAAAAAATACAAGTAGCAAAAATAACCATTGGAATAATTTTGGATATTTTTTTAATAGTTCCATAATTTAACTGTTATTTTTTCTTCCTCCAAAAACAGTATGAATTATTTTTGAAGGGTGAAGAGTGCCAACAATTTTATCATTTTCATCTACTACAATTACTGATTTTTCTTGAGTTAAAATTTTTTCAGCAACATTTTCAATTATTTCATTTTTTAAAACTTTTATATCGCCTAAATTTTCACTATTAGGTTTTTCCATGACATCTTCAATTTTTAAAACTTTTTCTCTAGGAACTTCTTCTGTAAATTTTTTTACATATTCTGTCGCTGGATTTAATACAATGTTTGCTGGTGTATCAAGCTGTTCAATTATTCCATCTTTCATAATTGCAATACGATCAGCAAGCTTTAGCGCTTCATCAAAATCATGGGTGATAAACATAATTGTTTTTTGTAATTTTTCTTGAAGTCTCAAGAATTCATCCTGCATTTCTTTTCTAATTAATGGATCTAGTGCAGAAAAAGGTTCGTCTAAAAACCAAATATCTGGTTCAACAGCTAATGACCGAGCTATACCTACTCTTTGTTGTTGTCCACCAGAAAGCTCTCTTGGAAAATAATTTTCTCTTCCATCAAGACCAACAAGTTTAACCATATCCATAGCTTTATTAATACATTCTTGATCTTCAACTCCTTTAATTTGAAGTGGGAAGGCAATATTTTCCAAGACTGTTTTATGTGGAAGTAGTGCAAAACTTTGAAATACCATTCCCATTTTATTTCTTCTAAGATCTATTAGTTCTTTGTTGTTTAATGAAAGTAAGTCTTGACCTTCTATGAAAATTTTTCCACCCGTTGCATCTGTTAATCTAGAAATACATCTTAATAATGTTGATTTTCCTGAACCTGATAAGCCCATCACAACTAACATTTCTCCTTTTGAAACTTCAAAGGAAGCATTGTTCACACCTACTATGCATCCATTGTCTTGGAATGTTTTTGCATCCACATTTCCATTTGCTTCATGAAGCATTTTCTTAGCGTTTGAACCAAAAATTTTATATACAGAATCGCATTTAATTACGGTATCAGTCATAATATTTTAATAAGTTATACGAAATAAAAATAAAATACACTTTTTATATTATTTATACTTATTGTTTTCCTTTCTTAAAAATTTTTAATAAAATAAACTCTCGTATCAATTCCAGTGCTTAAAAAATTTAAAACCTCTCCACTAACAGTAATTTTTTCATTTTCTCCATCATCAATACTTCCACTTAAAACGAAACCAGCAATACATTTTTTGCTCTCTTTATCCCAATTAACAAATGTTTCAGCAATTTGATTACCATTGGTAGTGTAAATTTTTGTTGCTCTAAAATTTATTAGATTGGCTCCCATAACAGCACGTTGAGGAATAATTTTTGTTATTTTACAGACTGTTTCGTATTGCTCTTTAGATAATTTATAATGATCACTTCCTTCATAGAAAGTTAAAATACCTGATGGAAGGCTTGAAATTATTTCACTTAGTTTATTAGCTTCTGCAATTCTTGTTTCTTCTTTTTTCATTTTTTCCACTAATTCTTCACCCTGACCAAAAAATATATTTAAAATTGCAAAGGATAAAATTATAATAAACATTAAAGAAGCAAGACCACCAAATTGTCTAACTGGTTCAAGTAGTAATTCTCTTAACTTTTTCAAATATCTATCCTTCATAATTATTTTAATTATTCTTGTAATTTACCATTATTCCAAATTCCTTTTTTTTCTTTTCCATCGGACCAAGTAAACTTTCCTTTTCCATTCATGAAACCATTGGCCCACTCACCTTCATATTTGGAGCTATCTGGAAAAGTTAAAATTCCTTCCCCACTCCACTCACTATTTTTAAATTCCCCTTTGTAAATGTATCCATTGGGCCATGTTTCAATTCCTTGTCCATGTTTTTGTGTGCCAACCCAATTCCCTTCGTAAGTTGTTTTGTCTGTGTAGGTCCATTTACCAAAGCCATTTTCACAGTTTCCTTCACAGCCTGTCTTTCGAGCTGATAATGAGGTTGCAATTAAAAAACTTAAAGTTATGTAAAAAATATATTTTTTCATTTTTCTATTTTAGCTACATGTATAAAAAGAAATATCTTTTTCAAAGTTATCACTTTTTAAATCTTTTGTAATTTCATGAACTAATTCACCTGACTTTCTATTAATTATACCTGATTCTGAATAATTTTTCTTTTCATCAAAAGCTTTAAATAAAACTATGTCTTTATTTACAACCTTTACATCAAACTTTTTATTTTTTGAAAGAAACATTGATAATCCATTAATCAAAAGTTTTTCTGGTTGTTTTGCATCAATTTCAAATTGATCTAAATTTTTTTCGTTTAAGTCTTTGGCTAAAAAAGTTTTATAATTATATTCTGAATTTTTAAGTATTTTTTTTTCTAATTCACATACAAGGCCAATTTTAACATCTTCCTGTATATCTATATTTTTTGCAAAAGATAAATTGAAGGTTAATAAGCCAAGTGAAATATATACAAAATACTTAATCATTTAAATAATAAATCCGTAGTTTGAGTTTTTGATAAGATGGTAAGCTTAAAAAAAATCCCCCCGCTTTTATTGGGGGGGATTTTAATTTGTTAATTTTTACCTTTATTTAGTAAAAGATTCCCAAACACTCTTATTGTCAGCTAACCATTTTTTAGCAGCATCTTCATGTGTCATCTTATCCTCGTCTACTAAAGCAGCCATTGCTCCAATATGACTTGTTGAGAATGACATTTTTTTGAACACTGCTGCTGCAGCTGGATGAGTTGTTGGAAAGTCTGCATTTACAGCTTTTTTCAAATAACCATCCGGAGATCCACATTTTCCATCACCCCCATCTTCTGGTCTACAACCAGCAGAATATGGAGGGAAGTCTATAAATGTAAATCCTTTTCCATCCGTAAAATTTGGAGTCCAGTTGAATATTATAGTTCCTCTTCCTTCTTTCTCAGCAGCTTTAAGTTCTGCCCAAAGTGCATCTGCACTTCCAGCAAATTTAACTGTCCAAAGATCTCCTAACCCTAGAGCGTCAACTCTCTGAGGTATTAAATCTCCATGCCAACTTTGTGGACCTTCTAACATTCTTCCTTTTCCATCTGAATCAGGTGTTGCAAAGTTTGCAGCACATTCTGGATTTTTTAATGCAGTCCAATCAGGAAGACCTGGACATAATCCTTTATCAGTAACCCAGTTCGGATATCCCATATCCTCAAGTGTTCTAGCTTCGTGATCTCCCCAATCAACTATGCCACCTTTATCAAGCGCTGTAGTAAATGATTTACCAAAGGCAGATTCCCATACTTCATGTGCCAGACTTACATCTCCTATACGAATTGATTCGTACACAGCTTGCGAGTCAGTATTTACATAGCTTACATTATTTCCCATGCTTTCAAAAATTCCACCAATAACGTGGGCCATTACAATTTGGCTAGACCAGTTATGAGTAGCAATAATTATAGGCTGACTACTATCACCAGCTTTTTTGGCAGTTTTGTCACCTCCTTGCATAAAGAAAATTGCGGCAACAACAATTACTACTGCACCGATAATTAACGGTAATTTATTTTTCATATTTCTCTCCCTCAATATTAAGTTAAGTGAGTATGTTCTCATTTATTAAATTTATAGTCAATCCCCTTTGATTATATTAAGCTAATGATAAATTATTAAAATTTACATTGGGAATGCTACATACTAGTAACGATATAAAAAACCCTGGCTTAAGAACTTTGCCACCTGGAGTTGAAAGATATTACGTAAGAGGTGGTGGTCTCTCAGTAATAGAAGTTTCGGCAGAAGATAAAATAGAAATCGTCAATGAAGAAGGAAAACAAATTTGTGAAATAATTGTTTTTAATTCAAAAGGTAAATCAGATTTATCCATTTTAAATTTAAAAGAAAATGCAAATGGAGATTTTTCAAGAAGAGCAATTAATAATGATGAAAAAATTTCAAAACTATTTAAGAAAAAAAAATTAGACCTTAACAAAGCTAAATCATCTATTATTTTTAGTGAAGATTGTTTTATGGGTGAAAAAATAACCTTAACTTCAAAAGATAAATGTATTGTAATGATTGCGGCACCTAGTAATGCAATGAATGTTCATGAGCAAAATCCACCAACAGACCTAACTATTTTTTTGAATAAAGCTAAATTTGAAAATATAGATGAACAATTTATTTTGCCCGACCCACTTAGCGATCCAATTATAGAACAACTTGTAAAAAGAAAAACTGCAGAAACTTACGAAGTAAAAGTTGGTGAATACATTCAGATAATTGATCCAGGTGGAAGGCAATGTTCTGATTTTTTAGCTTTTGATACACGAAAATTGAATGATGGTATTGAAAATATTATAGACGATAAAGCAACTAGAACTTTTATGGGTGGTGCTTATCCAGGTCCCGGTTTATTCTCCAAATTCTATGACGGAGATCATGAAGGAATGATTGAAGTTGTAAGAGATACAGTTGGTAGACATGATACTTTCAATCTCGCTTGTACCTCAAAGTATTACGAAGATATGGGCTATATGGGTCATATTAATTGCACAGATAATTTTAATAATAGACTAGATAAATACGATATTAATTCTCGAAAAAGTTGGTCTGCAATAAATCTTTTTTTTAATACTGCGATTGACGGTAATAATGTTGCATCTTTTGATGAGCCTTGGTCGAGACCAGGAGATTACGTTTTATTTAGAGCTCTAAAAGATCTAACATGCATATCTTCAGCCTGTCCTTGCGATGTTGATGGTGCAAATGGCTGGAATCCAACTGATATTTTTGTTAGGACTTATTCAAAGGAAAAAAAATATTCAAAAGCAATAGCATTTAGAATGAAAACAGACTCCGAACCAAAGCTAACTCAAGAAACAGGTTTTCACAAAAAAACTTCGGAACTAACAAGAAACTTTGTTGAATATAAAGGTTTCTGGCTTGCAAATAATTTTACTAATTCTGGAACTATAAAAGAATACACAGCTTGCAGAGAAAGTGTGATAGCTACTGACTTATCACCTCTTAGAAAGTTTGAAATCTTGGGGCCAGATGCGGAAAGCTTAATGCAATACACTCTTACAAGGAATATAAAAAAATTATCTGTAGGACAAGTTGTTTATACCGCTATGTGTTATGAAAATGGGTGCATGTTAGATGACGGTACATTATTTAAATTAGGCCAAGATAACTTTAGATGGATTGGTGGAGATGAGTACAGTGGTGAGTGGCTAAAAGAACAAGCTAAAAAGAAAAATTATAAAGTTTGGATAAAATCTGCAACAGATCATATTCACAACATTGCAGTTCAAGGGCCTAACAGCAGAAAAATTTTAGAAAAATTTGTATGGACACCTCCAATACAGCCATCAATTACTGAGCTGGAGTGGTTTAGATTTAACATTGCAAGAATAGATAATGAAACTGGAACACCGATTGTTGTGTCAAGAACAGGTTACACAGGTGAACTTGGTTTTGAAATATGGTGTCATCCAAAAGATGCTGTGGAAGTTTGGGATAAAGTTTGGGAAGCAGGAAAAGAATTTGATATCACCCCATTAGGATTGGAGGCTTTAGATATGGTTCGTATTGAAGCTGGTCTTATTTTTTATGGTTACGAATTTAACGATCAAACAGATCCTTTCGAAGCTGGAATTGGTTTTACTGTTCCATTAAAAACTAAAGAAGATGATTTTATAGGTAAAGAAGAGTTGGTTAAAAGAAAAGCTAACCCACAAAAAAAATTAGTTGGTTTAGAATTAGTTGGTCATGAACCAGCAGTAAACGGAGACTGCGTTCATATGGGTCGAGGACAAGTTGGTATAATAACTAGTGGAATGTTATCCCCTAAACTTGGTAAAAACATTGCACTTTGTAAAATTGATGTAAAATATGCAGAGATAGGAACGGAAGTTGAAGTTGGTAAACTTGATGGTCATCAAAAAAGAATTGGGGCAAAGGTTGTTCCTTTCCCTTTCTATGATCCTACCAAATCAAGAGTTAGAGCATAATAAAATGAGCGATAGTAGCAAAGACCTTTTAAATTTTTGGGAAGATCAAATGAAGCAGTCGCATACATCAAGTAACTATTTTTTTAGAAAATCTCCCTCACACTATCACATGATGTTATTGGTAATGTCTGCGTATAAGTTAAATGAAAAATTATCTGTTGAAGGATTAAAAACCAAATTATTTAAGACCTCTAGACCAAAATCTGCTTTAATAATTAATGAGGCGTGTGAAAAAGGATTCTTTCGACTTGAGAAGACTTCAACTGATCAGCGAATAAAAAACATAATGCCAAGTGAATCATTTATTAATGAGTTTAAAAAATATTTAAATACATTAAAAAACATAAGTTATTAGCTAGTCATTTAAAGAGTTCTTATAATATATATTTTATATATATAATTAATAGTTCTAAAAAAAATTGTATTTTTTTTTATCCAAAAAAATAATCTTTGCTTATGACAACACTTCCAAAAAAAGCAAAAGTAGTAATTATAGGTGGTGGTATTCATGGTTTGAGCACTGCATGGAAACTTTCTGAAACCTATAAAAATGAAAATGACATAGTTGTTTTAGAGAAAAAAGATATTGCTGCTGGCGCAAGTGGAATTGCCTGTGGTGTTATTAGAAATAATTATTTCCAACCAGCAATGAGAGAATTGATGGCTCATTCTGTTTCTGTTTGGGAAAGTGATCCAAAAGCTTTTAAATATAACCCCGTTGGTTATTTGCAAATTTCACCAGAGGTTATGCATGAAGATGTTGCAACAATTTATGAACAACAAAAAACAATTGGTTATGATTCAGATTTTATAGAAGGTGAAGCAGATTGCATGAAATATATGAAAAATATGTTTGATGATTGGCAAGCAAAAGAAATTACATCTATCCTGCATGAAAAAAAAGGTGGTTATGCATTTAACAAAGACTCAATTAAAGCTCTTGAAAATAAATCAACATCAAATGGTGTTAAGGTTGTTAAAGGAGTAACAGTTACAGGTTTTAAAAGAGGAAGTAACAGTAAAGCTGTTACAGGCGTTGAAACAGACAAGGGCATTATTGAATGTGACCAGATAGTAGTTGGTGCTGGTCCTTGGGTAAGAGATTTTTGGAATATGTTAGAACTTCCAAAAACAGCAAATATTAGAGGTAAAGATGGTAAATTTCATGAAACTGAAATGTGGAAATACTGGATGTTACAAGAAGGTGTGATTGGTGTTGATAAAGACTTTTTAAAAATGAATGACGGAGGCCAACCACCAGTAATTCATGTCGACTCTACTGCCCCACTATATTCTGATAAAGATAAAAAATTAATTACTGATAAAATTTGGGGAATTTATTACAAACCGGACATCGAAGGATTAGGTGTTCAAGGTGGAACTTCGCCTTACATAGTTGATAAACATTTTGACAAAGTAAATGTTGATCCATACGGGATTGAATCTCCTGAATTTCAAACTACTGAAGCTTTTAATGATATGTGGTGTTCTGCGCTAGCTCACTGTCAAAAAAGATTTGAAGACAAATCTGATCTTTATAGAAAAGGTCCTTCTGGCGGACTTGGTTGCATGACCCCAGACTCGTTTCCAATTTTTGATAAATTTTTAGAAAATGTTTACATGATTGCTGATGCTAATCATGGTTATAAGATGATTGGTGTAGGTGAACTTGTTGCAAAAGAAATTCTCGGAACTGAAAGTGATTTATTAAAACCGTTTAGATTCAACCGTTACGAGAAGGGTGAACTTCACCCTACTTCTAACAGTCCTTTCCCTTGGAGTTAAACTTCAAGTCTAGACACTAATAAATTTTTCAGTTACGGTTTAAAATATTAAAAATTCATTAGAGGGAGAGATAATGACCGATTTAGACAAGCACGTTGCACAACCTGGTAGAGACAAGCTAGTGAAACAAGTGAGAGCCAAAATTAACGAGCTAGGTGTTGAGTATATTTATTTTCAATTTATTTCTGTAACTGGAAGAGTTGTTGGAAAAGGTATTCCTACTGATCATTGGGAAAGAACTTGCGAAAAAGGCTTTCAATTAGTTTACGGTGCAACAGCAAACTTATTTGTTGATCGTCATGGAGATTATATTGGTTATGGACCAGAAGCAAAAGAGCTGGTTGGTATACCTGACCCTGAAACCTTTTGTCAACTTCCTTGGGATAAAAAAGTTGCAAGAGTATTTGTTACTTGCTTTAGAAATAGAGAGGAAAGAGAAAACCCAGGTGCACATTTAACTTCTGACTGTCGTGGAAATTTAAGAATACATGCTGAAGAATTTAAAAAAAAACATGGCTACCAATTAAGAGTTGGAACAGAGCCAGAAATGATGTGGTTAACTAAAAATGAAGATGGTTCACCTACTGGCAAGGGTTTTTCTAAACCTTATTGCTATCATATAGATCAATTTGAATCACTAAGACCAGTTTTCATGCAAGTTTTTAAATACGCCAGAGCAATGGGTTTTGATATGATTCAAGGTGATCATGAAGATGCACCAGGTCAATTAGAATTAAACTGGATGTATGATGATGTTTTAAGAAATGCAGATAGACTATCAACTTACAGACAAATATGTGCACAAGTTGCTAGAGAGTTTAATTTAATAGCTTGCTTTATGACGAAACCATTTATGGGTGTTTCTGCAAGTGGTTGTCATACCAATATGTCTTTATGGACAGGTGGAAAAGATGTGGTTAATAAACTATCTCATAAATCTCTGCCGGGGATGGATGAAGTATTTACTTACGTTGAAGGTGGGACAAATACCTTTATGCCAGATACTAAAGATATTCAATTACCAGGTAAAATTGGTTTAAAAGCTATTGGTGGTGTAATGAAACATTTGGGTGCCTTAACAGCGATTGGCTCTTCTACAGTAAACTCATATAGAAGATTATGGGATACTGGTTTTTGGGCTCCTGTTTATGCTGACTGGGGATTTCAAAATAGAACTTGTGGATTAAGAGTATCTGCGCCAGGAAGGTTTGAATATCGTTCAGTCGATTCAATGCATAATCCATATTTAATGGGTTCTGGATTATTAAAATGTTTTGATGATGGAATAACAAATAATATTGACCCAGGGGAACCTGAGTCTAGAAGTATGTATGAAGCTCAAGCTGCTGGAAAAATTGTTAAAAAATTACCAATGAGCCTTGGTGAGGCTTTAAATCGTTTAGCAGAAGATGAGGTTATAAAATCAGCTATGCCAGATGAAATGTATAAAGTTTTCCATTGGTATAAAAATGATGAATGGGAAAAATTTTTAGGTGCAACAACACAGTGGGATCTAGATACGTATCTGGACTGCCTACCGTAAGTCTTTAATAAAAATAGGGGAAATATATGTGTGGAATAGCAGGATTAATTTATAAAGATAAATCTGTAAACATTGGAACTCAATTGCAAGGAATGCTTCAAGCATTAAAACATAGAGGAGAGGATTCTACTGGTTATGCTCTTTATGGAGATACAGATGGAAAAAATTTCATTATGCGTTTTAAAGTTGGGGAAAATGTTGGTGAAGGTAGTTCTTCAGTGAGTGAAGAGACTTCTGTTTACGATGAAAGAATTAAAATAGTTAAGTCATATATTTTAGGTATGGGTGCAAAAATTATTAAAGAAGAAAGAATACTTCCCTACTCTTTAAGATATGAGGTCAGTTATGATGAAAAAGACCTAAGGGAGTTTTCTAGAAAAATTGAGAGTGTTCCTGGAGTTGAAATTCTTTCAATGGGAAAATCTTTAGAAGTTATTAAAGATTTGGGTAACGCTAAAGATGTTTGTGATAGATACAATTTAGATAAGATTGTGGGCACTCATGCAATTGGTCATGCAAGAATGGCGACTGAATCTGGAGTGGATATTAAGTCAGCCCATCCTTTTTGGGGATACCCGTTTAGCGATGTATCTGTAGTTCACAATGGTCAATTAACAAATTATTGGAATAACAGAAGACTTTTAGAAAATGAAGGTATGAGATTTATGTCTGAATGTGATTCAGAGTTGATCGCAGTATATCTTGCAAAAAAATTGAGAGATGGCGCAACCCTTGAAGAGGGTATGAAAGATTCTTTAATTGGTCTTGATGGGGTATTTACTTACTTTGTTGCGACAAAGGATTCATTAGGAATGGCAAAAGATACTATGGCTGCAAAACCATTGGTGCTATACGAGTCTGATAATTTAATAGCAATGGGATCTGAAGAAATTGCAATTAGAGCAATTCTTCCTCAAGAAATTGATACATATGATCCATATGATGGAGAGGTAAAAGTATGGCAAATCTAAAAACAACAGACAAAAAATCAAAGTCTCAATCAATGGGTATGCACTCTGAAGTGCTTACAGGTAGAACACAACAAAAGTTCTTTAACCCTTCCGAGGCTGAAAGTTTTTACTATTTTGGTACTTACGATGTTGATTTCAATAAAAGAACTGATCTTGATGTTAAAGAAATGACAGCTCCTGAGGCTAATAAAGAAATTGATAACTTAATGAGCCAAGGTTTTGGAACAATTGTTATTAAAAATCCTCAAGGAAAACATAGTTTAGGTGTTGGTATTTTGAATAAACTGAACTTAATTTTTGAAGGAAGCTTAGGTTACTTTGGTATGGGGTCTTGTGATGGACCTACTGTTAGAATTAATGGAAGAGTTGGTTGGTCTTGTGCTGAAAACTTAATGGCTGGAAAAGTTGTTATAGAAAAAAATGCAGGGTCTTGCTTTGGTGCTGCCATAAGAGGTGGTGATTTAATTTGCAAAGGAAGTGTTGGCGCAAGAACAGGTATAGACATGAAGGGTGGAACTATCATTGTTGGTGGTGACGCTGGTGCATTTACAGGTTTTATGATGCAAAGAGGAAGAATTATTATCTTAGGAGATGTTGGGATAAACTTAGGAGACTCTATGTATGATGGCACAATCTTTATTGGTGGAAAAATAGGATCATTTGGAAGTGATGCTGTGCCTGCCGATCTAACTGTTAGTGATCAGGATTGGTTAAAGAGAAAATTAAAAGTTGCAGAAATTGGAGAAAAATTTGACGTTAGTAAAATGACAAAAATAGTATCTGGTAAAAAACTTTGGAACTATGACAATCTAGAACCTCATGAAAAGAAAGGAGCTATCTAATGGCTAAAAAGAAAGTTAAAAAAAATAGTAAAAAATTAAAAAAAACTAATGGAAGTGTTGGTGGAAAAGCTGATGTTCATATAAATGAAGATGGGGGCAGAAATAAAAGTTTACTAGGACATAATGCAATTTTTACTCCTGAGGTTATAGACGACATTCATATTAAAGCTCAGCTAGGAAGATACCGAATGCGGGGAATGGCATTAATGAAGAAGATTCCAACATTTGATGACCTGGTATTTTTACCAGGAACTCTTACTAGGTTTGTAATTGAGGGCTATAGAGAAAAATGTGAAACAAAAACTATTATTGGCCCTAATTGTGAGAACCCTATTGAGCTAGATATACCAGTTTATATTACAGGTATGAGTTTTGGAGCACTTTCTTATGAAGCAAAAACTGCTTTAGCACGAGGAGCAACGATGGCTGGAAGTGCTACTTGTTCAGGTGAGGGTGGAATGATACCCGATGAAAGAAGATATTCTGAAAAATGGTATTACCAATGTATTCAATCAAGATATGGTTTTAATCCACATCATGCTCAACTTGCAGATGCAATAGAAGTATTTATTGGTCAAGGACAAAAAGTTGGAATGGGTGGTCACTTAATGGGTCAAAAAGTTACAGATCAAGTTGCAGAAATGAGATCTTTACCTTCTGGTATTGATCAAAGATCTCCAGCAAGACATCCTGATTGGTTAGGCCCAGATGATTTGGCTTTAAAAGTTCAAGAGCTAAGACAATTAACTAAAAACAAAGTACCCATTCAATTAAAATTAGGTGCTTCAAAAGTTTATGACGATGTTCGTATGGCTGCAAAATGTGATCCTGACTCTATCTTTTTAGATGGAATGGAAGGTTCAACTGGAGCCGGACCTCACATAGCTGCTGCAAATACTGGTATTCCAGGAATTGCCGCAATAAGAGAGGCAAGAAGAGCTATTGATGATGTGGGTAAAACTGGAAAAGTTACTTTAATTTATGCTGGCGGTATTAGAGATGGTGCTGACATGGCGAAAGCTTTAGCATTAGGAGCTGATGCAATAGCAATTGGAACTGGAGCTTTAATAGCTTTAAATTGTAACAAGGATATACCAGAGGCAAACTTTGAAAAAGAAATGGGCGTTAAAGCTGGTGACTGTTATCACTGCCATACTGGCCGTTGTCCAGTGGGTGTTGCAACACAAGATCCTAAATTAAGATCTAGATTAAACCCTGATGATGCAGCTTTAAGAGTTTATAACTACTTACATGCAATGACATTAGAAGCTCAACTTTTAGCAAGAGCTTGTGGTAAAACTAACATTCACTCTTTAGAGCCAGAAGATTTAGCCGCTCTAACGATGGAAGCTTCAGCATTAGCTAAAGTTCCTTTAACAGGAACTAACTACACTGTTGGTGTTGATAACTTTCACAAAATATAAGGAGTAATTATGGTTAAGAAAAAAACAAAAACAAAAAAAAAAGTAAAAAAAGAAAAAGAAATAAAACTAGGTGGTAAATCTAAAGAAACTGCTAGAGAAAAAATGATCGGACAACATATTGGTTATAGATATGATGTTAACTTACTGCCTGATTATAAAAAAATTACTCCTTTCTTAAAAAAATACATTGAAGCGATGGGATGGGATGATCTTAATTGGTTAGAAGATGTTCATATGGGATACGAAGAAGATAGGCCTGCTGTATTTTGCAGAAATGCTAATGGTTGGGTTACTATTCCAAAATCAATTAAATTGCCAAACAATCAACAAGATCGAGATATGATTGCAAGAGAGCTTTTAGTTAAATTTCAAATGTCTCCAAAACACCCTCTTGTTGATTTAAAAAAAGCATACCTTAAATTTTAGTCTATCAATCAAGGGTTGATTGTTTCTTTAAAACTTAGCATAATTACTAGGTTTTTTAAGTATTGTTTAGTTTGTCACACCCCTTCAAATTTCATAAGCTTTCTTAAACAAATATAGGGAGAGATTATGACTGATCAATTAGGTGCTCTTACAACTATATTCACAGAATTTTACTATTGGGTAACGGTAGTAATGATGTTTTTAATTCACGTTGGGTTCTGTGTTTATGAGGTCGGAGTATCACGTTATAAACATCACCAACACACCTTAATGAAAAATACTCTAGTAATACCGTTAGTAACGGTCACGTGGTTTTTCTTTGGTTGGTGGATTTACTGGGCATTCCCAACAGGACCTGGAATAGCACCTTCAATAATGAATGGTAGCTCTGCATTAATTACTGATGAGAGTACTTTTAGTGCAAGATGGTATTTGGCAAATACTGAATTTATGGCGATTAATTTAGGTGATCGTATAAGTGGAGTATTCTGGGCTGCGTTCTTACTATTTTCATGGACAGCTGCTTCAATTGTTTCTGGAGCACTCATTGAAAGAATTACAACTTTTGCATTTGGAATTTTAGCAATTGCAATAGGTTCGTTTTTCTGGGTAATTGATGCTGCTTGGGGATGGCACTTTGATGGATGGATGCTTAAAATTTTAGGATATCATGATGCTTATGCATCAGGAGTAATTCACGCGATTGCGGGTGGATTTGCTTTAGGTGTTCTAATTGTTTTAGGACCTAGAATTGGAAAATTCTCATCAAGTGGTGAGCCAAGGAATATAGGACCAAGAAACCCATGGCTAGTTACAGTTGGGTTATTTTTAATCTATACTGGCTTCTGGGGATTTTATGCGGCATGTAATATACCGATATTTGATCTTGGACCTGAGTATGGAATGGAAGGTGTAACATACTGGACAGCAACAAATATATATGTAACCCCCACTACACTCAGTGGTATAACCTTTAACTTCTTGATGTCATTATCAGGTGGATTATTGGCCGGATACGTGGTCGCCAAAGGTGATCCTTTTTGGACTTACTCAAGTGGACTAGCGGGAATCATCTGTGCATCAGCAGGTAATGACTTGTATCACCCAATACAAGCAATGTTGATTGGTGCTATCGGAGTTGTCATTGCATATAAAATGCATTTTTGGGTTGAACGTAAGTTCAAAATCGATGATGCAGTTGGTGCCGTTGCAGTACATGGTTATGCTGGCTTTGCTGGACTTGTAATTTGTGGATTTGTTTTAAATGGCTATCCTTCATCTGGATACAGTGTTGGAGCTATGTGGGACGGATCAACTTATGCATCTATCAATCCACTAGGGCAATTTCTAGGAGCAATTATAATGTTCGGAGTTCTTGGAATGCTACCAGGCTATGTCATAGCTAAAATACTAAACGGAATGGGTAAATTGAGAATCCCACGTGAAGTAGAAATAGCTGGACTGGACTATGAAATAATGGAGGATGATAGAGATGCTGAAAAAGCAGTCGCCTCTTCAACTAGGTAAAGGAGGAAGAATATGGCTACAGTTACAAACTGGATAGATCATTTAAGTGCTAAAGAAGTTGTCGGAGCAGTGTATCCGGGAGCTGGATCTAGTGAAACTTTACTAGTTATTATTGGTATAGTTTTTTGGATTGGCTGGCATGTGATTACTTACAAATCTGAAAGTGAAAAACTTTCAAGATTAGCTAGGAAAAGGCATGGTGCAAATGATCATAATAGTAATAATACCAATTGGTAATATAAACTAAAATTTGGGCGCTACTTTATTGTGGTGCCCTTTTTTTTAGAATTTTATAAATATGGAAAATAATAACGAAAATCAAAGACCGAGCAAAATGCAAGGCGTGGTATTCCCTAAAGCAAAATATGGAGTTATTGCTGCTATAATAATAATTATTGGTGTTAATTTAATCTATTATAAAGAAACAGTTTTTTCATTTTTTAAATGATGGTAAAAAGTTTATCTAAAATTGCCAAAGCCAAAAAAATTAAATATTTCCTAATTAGCTTTGTAGATTTATTTGGTATCCTAAGATCAAAACTAGTTCCAGCAGAAGCAATTGGAGAGATGCAAAAAAATGGTGCTGGTTTTGCTGGTTTTGCAACTTGGCTTGATATGTCACCAGCTGATACTGATATGTTTGCTTTACCAGATCCCGATAGCTTAATTCAATTACCTTGGAATAAAGAAGTTGGTTGGCTAGGATCTGATTTATGGATGGGTGGACAACCAGTAAAAGCCTCCCCAAGAGTTATGCTTAAAGAACAAATAAAAAAATTAGATAAGAAAAACTTGCAGATGAAGTCAGGAGTGGAATGTGAGTATTTCTTAATTTCTCAAGATGGCTCAAGTATCGCTGATACAAAAGATACTCAATCAAAACCTTGTTATGATCAATCAGCATTAATGCGTAGGTATGATTTAATAAAAGAAATTTGTGACGGTATGATTGAGATGGGATGGCGTCCATATCAAAATGATCATGAGGATGCTAATGGGCAATTTGAAATGAATTGGAATTATGATGATTGTTTGATTACAGCAGACAGACATGTCTTCTTTAAGTATATGGTAAAATCTTTAGCTGAAAAACACGGTCTTAGAGCAACGTTTATGCCAAAGCCTTTCAGTAATTTAACCGGGAATGGTTGTCATGCTCATATTTCACTTTGGCATAAAGGGAAAAATAAATTTTTAGATGAGAATGATAAACTAGGTATATCAAGACTTGCCTACAATTTTTTAGGCGGTGTAATGCAGTTAGCTCAACCACTTTCAGCATTTTTTAATCCTACAGTAAACAGTTACAGACGAATAAATGCACCTCCAACAAAATCTGGTGCTACATGGTCACCAAGTAGCATCTCCTACACTGGAAATAATAGAACCCATATGATTAGAGTTCCAGATGCTGGTAGATTTGAATTAAGGTTAATGGACGGTTCATCTAATCCATATTTACTTCAAGCGGGTGTAATTGCTGCTGGTCTACATGGTTTAAATAATAAAGTTGATCCTGGTAAGCCTTTGTCTTGTAATATGTACACAGATTACAAAAACTATCCCTACTTGAAAAAATTACCAAATCAAATAGAAGATGCTCTAGAGTTTCTTCAAAATAGCAAAGAACTTAAAGAAGCTTTTGGCGAAGATGTTATTACAAGTTATATAAAATTAAAAAATATGGAAATTAAAGATTTTAATAAAAATGAAAAATTTGATAAAAAAAACTCAGTAACTCACTGGGAAAAAAATAGCACTCTTGATTGTTAATAAAAATGAAATCAATCCTTCAGAAAGACCTTTGGTCCATTACATCTTTTTTAAAAAATAAAGAGTATAACTTTAATAAAAAAAATATACTCACTCAATTACCAGAAAAATTTATAGATGAAGCGATATTGGCCATATCTAGTTGGGATAATTACGCTCCTACTCCACTGATTAAATTAAACAAATTAAACAATGAATTAAAATTCAAAAATATTTACTACAAGGATGAAGATAAAAGATTTGAACTTAAGTCATTTAAAGCGTTAGGTGGAGCCTTTGCTGTTTACAAAATTGCAAGTGAAAAAAAGAACATAACAGTTTCGACAGCTACGGCAGGAAATCATGGAAGATCAGTTGCTTGGGGTGCACAAAGACTAGGTTTAAAATGTAAAATATTTATAAGTGAATTTGTTAGTGAGTCTAGAGCTGAAGCTATGCGCAATCTGGATGCTGAGGTTATTAGAGTTAAAGGGAATTACAACAATTCATTAAAGGAATGCATCAAACAATCTAATGCAAATAATTGGGAAATTGTACAAGATGTGTCTTGGGAAGGTTACAAAGAAGTACCAAAATTGATTATGGCTGGGTACACAATAATGGTTAAAGAAATTTTAGATGAAATAAACTCAAATTCAATAACACACGTATTTCTTCAAGCAGGTGTTGGAGGAATGGCAGCAGCAATGATCGCTGGCTTTGCGAAATTATCTAAAAATATCCCAAAGTTTATTACTGTTGAGCCAGAAAATGCTGACTGTGTGTTTCAAAGCATTAAGAATAATAAACCTACAACTGTTGATATAAAAAAAGAAACAATAATGGGCGGAATGTCTTGTGGAGATGTTTCAAGTATTGCCTGGGAAATTTTAAAAAATTCTACTAACTACTGTTTAACTGTACCTGATGAAGCAATCTCAACTACTGTTGCACTGCTAGCAGAAAAACATTTATCTGATGAAAAAATAATAGCTGGTGAATGTGCTGTCCCAGGTATAATTGCGTTAATAGGCTCATTTAACAATAAAGAATACTTAGATAAGTTAGAGTTAAATGAAAAATCAAATGTACTTTTATTTGGTTGTGAGGGTTTAACTGATAATGCAATGTACCAAAAACTACTAAGCGATGGATTACAAAAAATCTAAGTAAATATGACAAAAAAAGCTGTTGTTTGGATAAGAGAAGATTTTAGAATTGAAGATAATGAAGCCTTAGCTATTGCAACTCAAAATCATGAGTTTGTAAGTGCTCTTTATATTTATAACCCAAAAAATTTTGATAAAAAGAGAGAAGCTCAAAAATGGTGGATCTCTAAAGCTCTAGAAAATTTTAATCAAGATCTAAAAAAGTTAAATATTACATTGGAAGTTCAATTAGGTGATGAACTAGAGATATTATCAAATTTAAAAAAGAAGGATGATGTTACTGTTTATTGGAGTAAAGTATATGAACCGGATGTAATTAATAAAGGTAAAAAAATAAGAGATCAATTCATTAAAAATGAAGTTCGATATAAATATTTTAAAGGAAATATTCTTGTAGAATTTCAGGAAATGACTAAAGATGATGGTACACCTTATAAAGTATTCACTCCTTTTTGGAAAAAAACTGAGCAACTTTATATCTCAAAATCACCTTCTAAATTTATAAAAGTTAAATCAAAAATAAAAAAAATAAGCATATTTAAAAAATCAATTTCTATAAAAGAAATTTTACCTAAAAAAGATTGGCATAAGAAGTTTGAGAAATATTGGATACCATCTGAACAAGAAGCTAAAAAATATTTACAAGAATTAATAAATAATAAAATTGAGGGCTATGGGGAAGCACGAGATATTCCGGGTGTTAATGGAACTTCCAAGTTATCTCCTTTCTTAAAATTTGGCCAAATACATGTGAAAACAATTTGGAAGAAATGCCAAGACATTAAAATTAAAAAAATAGGATATAGAAAGTATATTAATGAATTAGGATGGAGAGAGTTTTCACATAGCTTAATTAATTACTTTCCTCAAATGTTGAAAGGCAATCTTAGAAAAGATTTTGATAATTTTCCTTGGGTTAAAAATGAGAAGTTTCTTAAAGCTTGGAAAAAAGGCATGACAGGATATCCCATTGTTGATGCTGGGATGAGGGAACTCTACGAAACAGGATGGATGCACAATAGGGTACGAATGATTGTTGCTTCATTTCTTGTAAAGCATTTAAGAATTCATTGGGACGAGGGAGAAAAACATTTTAAAAATTGTTTGGTTGATTATAATGAAGCTAGTAATGTTGCCCAATGGCAATGGGTTGCAGGCTGTGGTGCTGATGCAGCTCCTTATTTCAGAATATTTAACCCTATTCTTCAGGGTGAAAAATTTGACAAAGATGGAATTTATACAAAGAAATGGGTTCCAGAGCTTAAAAATATGCCTAATAAATTTTTATATAAACCATGGGAACTAGAAAGCAAATACCAAGAGCAGATTAAAGTTATTGTGGGTGTCGACTATCCAAAACCAATTGTAGACCACGCTGAAGCAAGAAATGCTGCATTAGAAGCTTTTAAAACAATTAAGAAAAGCTAAACCTAAGTAATGAAGAACAATCAATCTATTTTGCTTCTCAATTCTATGCTCAAAAAGATATAGCCCCTGCCAAGTTCCAAGTAATAACTCATTATTTTTAACGCTCAAAGAGATTTGATTATTAGTTAACGCGGACTTAATGTGTGCAGGCATGTCATCTTTTCCCTCAGCTGTATGAATATAAAGGGAATTATCCATTGGCACGAGCTTATTAAAAAAATTTATTAGGTCAGTTTGAACATCTGGGTCAGCATTCTCTTGAATTATTAATGAAGCACTAGTGTGTTGAATGCTTATATTGATAATTCCGTTATTAAACTCATTATCATTGAGCCATTTGTTTGTCTGGCTTGTAAATTCATACAGCCTCTGTCCATTTGTATCCAACTCTAAATTAAAAAATTCTTGTCTCATAGCTTCTTATATTTGATGGATGTTAATTCATATAATCTACTAATAGTTCTTTTAAATATTTTTTTTAAATCCTCAGAGGAACTTAATAAATCTAATTTTAGTTGAGACGATATCATTAATGGTATATTTTTTTCATAAAGAATATCAATTAATGTAATAAATCTTTGTTGTTGATTAGAATTATCACTATTAAAGATAGGAATATTTTCTATAACAATAAAAGTACACACTTCAGCTATTTTTATATAATCCTCTGCTCCAATATTTTTAGAACATAATTCTTTAAAATCAAAACGTGCTATTCCATCAAAGTAATTCTTGATAGTAAGCTTTCTACCTTTAATACTTAAGATCATTTCTTTATTAGTAAGATTTTTAGTTATTTTTCTAAAAAATTTATTAAGTTTAAAATTTGTTGACTCATTTAATGGATAAAAATATCTTTCATTTCTATTTTTTAAAGACTTTCTATAATCATCTTGGATAATCAATTTTGCCTGATTGGATCTTTCCTTCATTATTTTAATAAAGGGAAGAAATTGATCTCTTTGTAATCCATCTTTATAAAGATCATTTATTTTAGTATTTGATGAAAATAAAACTTTTATATTCTCGTTAAATATTTTTTTGAATAAGCTACCTAAAATCATGGCATCTACGATGTTCGTAACCTGAAACTCATCAAAATAAATTAATTTAGATTTACTTTTTAGTTTTTTGACAAATTTATCTATAATATTTTCTTGTGTATTTTCTTTATTTTTAAATACAAAGTCATGAAAACTAATCATAAACTCATTAAAATGAAATCTTCGCTTAGTTTTATCAAAATTATTATAAAAAAAATTTAATATCATGGTTTTACCTACACCCACATCACCTTGTAAATAAAACCCTGTTTTAGAATTTTGTTTAGTAAATATTTTTTTTAAAAGTGATTTATTAAAGTTTTGATTGTAGAATAAATTCAATTCTTCTATTGAATCTAATTGATTGGGATTAATTTCTAAATTGTTAATTTTACAATAACTAAGAAATAATTTATTTAAATTCATTTTTTTGTTTTAAAATCTATACCATATTCTGATCTAGGGCCTTTTCTTAATCCAAAGGGGCCAGATATAAACAAAGTAAGTGGTCTTGTTTCTGGTTTAAGATCAACTCTGTGCAAATTATTTGCTGACCTGAAACCAATATATCCAGGCGATCTCCAAAATCTTCCAGTATTTAGTGTTTCCCAATAACCCCCTCTTAATATCACTGTTATATAAGGAAATGTATGATTGTGAACTCCTTCCCCATGATCGTCAGCTAACATTTCGTGTAATAAAATATTAAATGGAAACCATTTTGGCCTATGTCTTAATAAGACATAATATCTATTCATCCAGGGTTTAGCTTCATTAAATTTGGGATGGGTAGGTCCTCGATCTAAAACAATTTTTTTTCTTCCTAATTTATCAAGTAACTTAAGAAACATTATTAATTAAATTTAATAATAGAACCATTGCTTATTAAAAAAAGATTATTTTCACTTATAAATGGTTGTAAAATTTTACCACCTGAAATTTTTACTACATTCAAGATGTTACCATCATTACTATTTACAATAATTAATTTTCCGTCACTATTAGTTAAATATATTTTATTCAAAGCTACAAAAAAACCAGTAGGTTTTATTTGGCTTCTTTTTTTATCTTTATAATTCTTAAATAAATCATTAATTCTTATTATGTTTCCTGATTTTTTATCGATTATATATAAATATCCTTTTTCAGATATAGTTATTATAAGTTTACCAATAACAACAGGCTTAAGATCGGAATTAATTTCATTTTTCCAATTAATCAATCCAGTGGTTATATCTATTGAATAAAATTCACTTTTATTATTTGAAAATAAAATTGAATCTTCATTTATCACCAACCTAGAACTGGATAATTGGAAGGCATTTTTACTTATATTATTATTTTGAGTAGGCAATTGCCAAACTAATTGACCAGATTTTAAGTTAACAGCCGTAATATCTCCAATTGAATTATTAAAATAAATATTTTGATTTTTAATTACAATGGATATTTTTGTATTTGACTTTGTTAACGACTCTTCGGTTTTCAAATTCCATGACTCTAAACCATCTTTAATTGATATAGATCTTAAAATATTTTTATAATCAACTGCATAAAAAAAACTGTCTTTTATTTTAATTTCTGAGTTAAAAGGTACGGTATTGTTTTTTGACCAAATCATATCACCTGTTTCAATGTTTAATGCATAATATTTTGCAATATTGTCAGTGACTATTAATATGTTTTTATGGATAGCAAAATTTAACCTCGGCTTAAGTTTTTTTTCTCTTTTACTATAAAAATTTTTTTTCCATATTATTTTTTGATTTTGATCATAAAGTATAATTGCCCCCTTATTGTCAGAGAAAATAATATTTTCATTATAAAAAACTGGCTGTACATCAATATGTTGAAAATTATCAAATTTAGAAAAATTATATTTTCCTATTTTTTCTAAACCACCCTCATAAAAGAGCTCACCAATATTATTTTGATTATTATTATAGTTTTTGTTAAATTTTCCATCTGAAATTTTAATTTCTAAAGTTGGGTTAAGCTCTTGCTCTTCTTTAACCTGTTTTGTTAAAACTGTTTTAATATTTTGAGTTTTTTCTAAATTAGGTTTATCCTTTCCAAAAAAAACTTTTTTTTTGTTTATCGAGCAGTTATTTACAAATAATAAAATTAAAATTAATAATGATAATTTATTCACCAAAGTCTCTATTTAGTCTCTTTTGTGTTTCTACCATTATGCCTTTGTTAGCATTAGGTATTAGTAAAATTTGATTGAAAAATTCTTTAGCTTTTTTTTTTTGATTTTTTGAATAAAAATATTCTGCCATTAGATATAAAGAATGTGACTTCCATATACTTTCAGAATTAATTATTGGGTTAAGTATTTGCAATAAATCATTTTCAGAGGAATGGTTAGAATTAAATAGTGCTTTTTTATATATAATTAAATTTTTAATTTCTTCATCTAGGTTTGTTTTATTTATTAACTCATCAAATAAACTATTAATTTCATTTTTATTATCTATCAAATTATTGTCGATTAAAAAATACAAAGCTAATGGTGAATAAGTCACATCATTTTCATTAATCAATTTAATTAATTGATTGATTGTGGTTTGCTTATCTTCAGTCTTAAAATTTATTGTTGTTATGTTAAATTGATTTGCTAATTTTATTTTATTTCTCTCTTTTATTTCTTTCATTGCAAGAAGCCCAATGATTGCAATAAGTATAATTGAAAACCCTAATATTATATTTTTCTTGTTATTAATGAAAAAATTTTTAATTTTTTCATTTCTTGTATTTGAATCTATAATTGTAACCTCTTCATCCATAGTTAAATCATATTCCTTAGTACATACTGAAGAATACCACCATTTTTATAATATTCTAATTCATTCTTGGTATCAATCCTGCAAAGAGTTTTGATTTTCTTAATATCTCCAGATGCATATTTTATCTCAACTTGTACACGGTCTGATGGGTTAACACCTTCCTGAATATCAATAATCGTAATTAACTCTGAACCAATTAAATTGAGATTAGTTCTATTATTTCCCTCAGTGAATTGAAGTGGTAATATACCCATACCAATTAAATTTGATCTATGAATTCTTTCAAAACTTTCAGCTATTACAACTTTTATACCTAATAATTTAGTTCCTTTGGCAGCCCAATCTCTAGATGATCCTGTACCGTATTCCTTTCCACCAATTATTGCTAAATCGGTTCCTCTTTTTTTGTATTCTTCTACGGCATTATAAACGGTCATTACTTTTTCTTCAGGATATAATTTAGTAAAACCACCTTCTGTTCCTGGGGCCATTTCATTTTTTATTCTAATATTTGCAAATGTTCCTCTCATCATAACTTCATGGTTCCCCCTTCTAGATCCATAAGAATTGTAATCTTTTGGAAGTATTTGATGTTCCGTGAAATACTCACCTGTTGGACTCTCTTTTTGGATATTACCCGCTGGGGAAATATGATCTGTTGTTACCATATCACCTAAGATTAATAGAGGTCTCGCATCTTTAATAGATTTAAAACCCTCAGGTTTATCAGATAAATTTTCAAAAAAAGGTGGCTTCTTCACATAAGTTGATCCAGAATCCCAGTTATAGATGCTTGTATTTTCGGTTTTTATTTCTTGCCATTGTTTAGGTCCTTCCGAAACATTTGAATATCTTTTAATAAACATTTCTGCATTCAAAGATTCTCTTAAGGTATCTTCTATCTCTTTATTTGACGGCCAAATATCTTTTAAAAAAATGTCTTTACCTTCTTTGCTTTTTCCCAGGGGTTCTTTATATAAATCAAATTCCATATGCCCAGCAAGAGCATAGGCTACGACAAGTGGGGGTGATGCTAAATAATTAGCCTTGATATGTGGTGATATTCTTCCCTCAAAATTTCTATTACCAGATAATACTGATACAGTATATATATTCTCTTTTTCAATTGCCTCAACGATTTCTTCAGGTAATGGTCCTGAATTTCCTATACAAGTTGTGCAGCCATATCCTACTAAATTAAAACCTAGTTTATCTAAAAATACGTTTAATCCAGCTTTAGCTAAGTAATCAGTTACAACTTGAGACCCCGGTGCTAGTGATGTTTTTACCCAAGGCTTAGTTTCTAAGCCAAGTTCTACAGCTTTTTTAGCTAATAAGCCCGCACCGATCAAAACATTTGGATTAGATGTATTTGTGCATGAAGTAATTGCAGCAATTAATATTGAACCATCTTTAATTTCATAATCTGTTCCAGAAACTTTTGAGATACTTTTTTCTTTTCTTTCAGTTGCATCTTCAAGAACTTTTTTAAATCCAGTAGAAGCATCAGTTAATAAAACTTTGTCCTGAGGTCTCTTAGGTCCAGAAATTGTTGGTACAATTGTTGACATATCTAAAGATAATGTATCAGTAAACTCAATTCCATCGCTGGCCCATAACCCTTGTTCTTTTGCATACTTTTCTACTATGTTAACTGTATTCTCATCTCTTCCAGAAAATCTTAAATATTTTAATGTCTCATCATCAATTGGGAAAAAACCACATGTAGCTCCATACTCTGGGGCCATGTTTGCAATAGTTGCCCTATCAGCTAATGTTAAATTTTTTAAACCATTACCATAAAATTCAACAAATTTTCCAACAACATCTTTGTCTCTTAACATTTTTACAACAGTTAGGACTAAGTCTGTGGCAGTTGTACCTTCTGGCATTTTGTTGGTTACCTCAAACCCAATCACTTCGGGTATTAGCATTGAAATTGGCTGACCTAACATTCCAGCTTCAGCTTCAATTCCACCTACACCCCAACCAAGAACAGATAATCCATTAACCATAGTAGTATGACTGTCGGTACCAACTAATGTATCGGGAAACAGATAGTCTTCATCTCTAAACTTTTCGGACCAAACGACTTTTGATAGATATTCTAAATTAACTTGATGACAAATTCCTGTCCCAGGAGGCACTATTCTAAAATTATTAAATGCCTGTTGGCCCCATTTTAAAAAAGAGTATCTTTCCGCATTTCTTTTAAATTCAATATCTACATTTTTTTCAAATGAGTCTGCATTTGCTGATTTATCTACCTGTACAGAGTGATCAATAACAAGGTCAACTGCAGATAGTGGATTAATAGTATTTGGGTTTTTATTTTTTTCTTTAACAGCCTCTCTCATAGCCGCAAGGTCAGCAACCGCTGGAATTCCGGTATAATCTTGTAACAAAACTCTAGCTGGTCTGTAAGCTATTTCAGTTGATGACTTTTTTGTCTTTAACCATTCTTTAATTGCCTCTATTTGACTTTTGGTAACAGACAACTCATCTTCATATCTTAATAAATTTTCTAATAAAACTTTAAGTGACTTTGGAAGTTTTGAAATTCCATCTAGACCATTTTTTTCTGCTTCATCTAAAGAGTAATATTTATATCCACTATTATTGATATTAATAGTTTTTAAAGAGTTATAAGAATTTTTATTTCCTGGTTTCATTTAGTTTTAGATATAGAATCCTATTATACAAACGATAAGTAGCAATGACATAGCATAATTAAATCGTTTAATAAAATTATTATTTGTAGCAAAATTCCTTAAAAATTTACCAAAAAAAGCCCATGTAGTAATGCTTGTAAGGGCTGTTAACGAACAAACCACTATAACTGTTATAGAGCTATTTAAATAATCATCTTCTATTACAAATTTTGAAATTAGAGTGATTGCTGCCATTACACCTTTGGGGTTCAGAAATTGAAATATAAAAGTATCAATAAATTTTACAGGATTAATTTTTTTGTTTTCTTTGGATAATGATGAAAATGAAATTTTGTAAGCTAAATACAGTAGAAAAAAAGTTCCTAGCAATCTAATTACCTCTTGTATTAGTGGGTATTTTATAAAAGTTGATATCAATACAAAGTTGATCAAGATTACTAAGGTTGTATAACCCAGCCAGACTCCTAAAATTGACGGTATTGTTTTTTTGATACCAAAATTAAAACCTGAAAAAGAAGCTACAGCATTATTTGGTCCAGGCGTATAACCTAGAGAACAAGAAATCCCAATTAATAAAAATAACTCTGGATGCATCAGGATTAGGCTATAGGAAGACCGTTTTCAGAATCTTGAGATGGATTAACTAATATAACTTTTCCTTCTTTATCGATCGATCCTAAGATTAAAACTTGTGAAACAACGCCTGCAATATTTTTTTCAGGAAAATTACAAATACCAATAACCTGTTTTCCTCTTAAATTTTCTTCATTATAATAATGAGTTATTTGTGCAGAAGATTGTTTGATTCCAATCTCTTTGCCAAAATCGACCTCAATAACTAAAGATGGTTTTCTAGCTTTTTCATTTTTTTTTACAGAAACTACAGTGCCTACTCTAATATCTACTTTATCAAATACATCATAGGTTATTTGTTCTTTCATATATTTAATATATAATAGAACTTATTTATGAGTACAGAAAATACTTCAGATCAGTTATTTGATAACTCAGTTAAAATTTTAACTGATTTAATAGCTTTTAAAACAATATCTGGAGAAGATAACAACTCATTAATTAACTACTGTGATGAAATTTTAAAAAAAATAGGCGCAACGTCATTTAAGACTTTTGATAATGAAAAAAAAAGAGTTAATCTTTTTGCAACATTAAAAGCCAAACACCCTAGTGATAAAAAACCAATAATTTTATCTGGCCATACAGATGTAGTTCCAGTTTCAAAAGGATGGAGCACAGATCCATTTGTAGCAACGATAAAAAATGATAAACTTTTTGGTAGAGGTGCTTGTGATATGAAGGGGTTCATTGCTTGTACACTTGCATTTGCACCAATTTATTCAAAAGCAAATTTAGACAGGGACATTCATTTTTCTTATACCTTTGATGAAGAAACTGCGTGTATAGGAGCTCCAATTCTAATCGAAGAATTAAAAAAAAGAGGAGTCAAAAATGGAATTTGTATTATAGGTGAACCAACAAATATGAAAATCATAGATGCACATAAAGGATGCTATGAATACACAACTTACTTTGAAGGTTTAGCTGGACATAGTTCGGCTCCACATAAAGGTGTTAGTGCTGTTGAGTATGCCTCTAGATATATAAATAAATTAATTGAACTAAGAGAAAAACTTAAAGAGAGATCTCCAAAAGATTCAATTTTTGACCCGCCACACTCTACTCTTTCAATTGGTGGAATTTTTGGTGGTATAGCACACAATGTAATTGCAGATAAATGTTATGTTAACTGGGAAACAAGACCAGTTGTTAAAGAAGATGGTGTGTTCTTAAACACAGAATTAGACAAATATTCAAATGAAGTACTTTTACCTGAAATGAAAAAAGTTTTTCCAAACTCTTCCATTACAAAAAAAATTATTGGAGAAGTTACAGGGTTTGACAGAGATAAAAAATCTAATGCTTGTGAACTTATTTCAAATCTAACTGGTGACAACACAAGAGAGGTAGTTTCTTTTGGAACTGAAGCAGGATTGTTTCAAGAAATAGGAATAAGCACTGTTGTTTGTGGTCCTGGCTCTATTGAGCAAGCTCATAAAATTGATGAATTTATAATTCTCGATGAGCTTAAAAAATGTTTAAGCCTACTTGATGGTATTAAGGGAGAATCTATTTCAAATTAATAAATTGTTAACACTCTAAAATTAACTTATGATTTTTTATGCCTAAAAAAAATATTCGAGACATTATTGGCTATGGTGCTAAAGGGTTAAAAGTTGTGTGGCCTAATAACGCTCGTATAGCTGTTCAAATAGTTTTAAATTATGAAGAAGGAGCAGAAAGTTGCGTTTTAAACGGTGATAAAAATTCAGAAATTTTTCTATCGGAAATTATAGGTGCTAAACCTATAAAAGGGAGACATGTAAATATGGAGTCCCTTTATGAATATGGATCAAGAGCTGGCTTCTGGAGATTACATAAATTATTCCAAGAAAAGAAAATTCCAATAACAGTTTTTGGAGTAGGTATGGCTTTAGATAAAAACCCCGAAATATGTAAAGCTATAAAAGAAGCGGGTTACGAAGTAGCATCCCATGGATGGAGATGGATTGATTATCAAAACATTAAAAAATCTGAAGAAAAAGAACACATGAAACTTGCCATACAAACTCATAAAAAAATATTTGGTGTAAGACCAAATGGGTGGTATACTGGTAGATGCAGTCCTAACACTAGAGACTTAGTTATGGAAGATGGTGGTTTTTTATATGACAGTGACTCATATAGTGATGATTTGCCTTATTGGGAAACTAGAAATAAAAAAAGTCAGTTAATCATTCCTTATACACTTGATAATAACGATATGAGATTTACTACCAATCAAGGCTTCAATACAGGTGATCATTTTTTTACATATCTTAAAGACAGCTTTGATACTTTGTATGAAGAGGGGAAAACAAGCCCTAAAATGATGTCTGTAGGATTACATTGTAGATTAATTGGAAAACCTGGGAGAATTCAATCTTTAAAAAAATTTTTAGATTATGTGCTGAAACATGAGGATGTGTGGTTATGCAAAAGAATTGATATAGCCAAACATTGGATGAAAAACTATTCTAACTGATGTCAAAAAATATTATCTTCACAAATGGTCTTATTGATTTAGCTCAACCTAGATTGGGTTCTAAAGTTATATTTAAGACAGATGATTTTTTTGCTTCTGCAAATAGAATTATTGATCCACTACCCGCAGTATTTAAAGAGGGGTTATTTGATAAAAACGGTAAATGGATGGATGGATGGGAGTCTAGAAGGAAAAGAACATCGGGATATGATTCTTTAATCATTAAACTTGGTAAACCAGGGTCCATTAACAAAGTAGATGTTGACACTTCACATTTTAATGGAAATCAACCATCTATGATTTCATTGGAAGGTTGTTACTCAAAATCAAATAGTATTAAAAACTTTAAATGGAAAACCTTCATTGGTAAAAAAAAAACAAGAGCAAACAGTCACCATATATTTAAGTCTTCTTCTAAATCTATTTTCACACATATTAAATTAAATATATTTCCAGATGGTGGTGTTGCAAGGTTGAGGCTTTATGGAAATATATCTAAAGAAAATAATAACCTTAAAAATAAAAAAATTAATTTAACATCATTATTAAATGGTGCATCTGTTATAGCTTGTAACAATGAGCATTTTGGAAAAGCTGAAAATATTTTAGCGCCAGGGAAAGCCAAGAATATGGGTGACGGATGGGAAACAAGAAGAAGAAGAGACAAGGGTTTTGATTGGTTAATATTAAACTCTATTAAAGGTGATAAAATTGATAAAATTGAAATATCAACTCATCACTTTAAAGGTAATTATCCAAGTCATTGTTCTTTGCAAGCCACCTATATACCAGGCAAAAAATCTTCTTCTGCTATTGTTAAAAGCTCAAATAAATGGAAATTTTTATTGAGCAAGACTAATTTATCTGCAAATAAAACTCATAAATTTATTAATAAATTAATGAAAAATGATAAAATTAATTTTATTAAAATAAATATTTTTCCAGATGGTGGAATTTCTAGATTTAAAATTTTTGGTAAGGCGATTTAATGGAAATTACAATTAACCCCATACCTATTACAAAAGAAAACTTCTCTAAATTTGGAGATATGATTACAACGGCTGATATTAAGCCTATTGAAATTAACGAAGGTTATGCCAAAAGATTTGACGGAATAGCTAACTTAGATACCTCAAAAGATAATGGGGAAACTACTATTAGTATTTTTTCAACTCTAAAGAGATCTTTTCCAATGAAAATTGATATGATGGAAAAGCATCCTTTGGGAAGTCAAGCCTTTATACCAATGAAACAAACTACTTTTTTAGTACTTGTTGCACCGGGCGGTGATAAACCTGATCTTAATAAAATTGAAGCTTTTATTGTTCCTCCAGAAATAGGTGTTAATTACAATCCGGGTACTTGGCATTTTCCTCTAATAGCCACAGAAGATATGAACTTTTTAGTAATCGATAGAAAAGGCTCTGGAGATAACCTTGTTATCGAAAATATAGAAAAAGAAAAAATAATCCTTAAATACTAAAACCCGCCACACTAATGCGACGGGTCTTTTTTTAACTATAAGTTTATCTTATTATCTTTTAGATATAGCCAAGTGAACTACAGCACCAAGTGATGCTCCGATTATCCAGGCATATCCTCCGCCACCACCTAAGTTAGCGAAGAAATCATCTAATCCTAAAAATAGGATATTTGGCCAAACAGATCCTACGGCAATATAACCCGAAAGAATCCAGGCGATCATTCCTTTATGGTTAAAACCACCATTGTAATGATATTTGGCATTTGGACTTGCATCAAACAAATCGTCTACATCTATTTTTTCTTTCTTGATAATGTAGTAATCAACCATCATGATACCAAATACAGGTGCGAGAATTGCTCCTAAAGTATTAACAAATGGAAATAAACCCATTTGAGTAATAACAGCAACCCACATACCACCAATAATAAAACCAAAACCAGCAGTTATTAATCCACCCGTTTTAAAGCTAATTTTACTTGGCATTAAGTTAGCTAAGTCATACGCAGGAGGTATAAAGTTTGCGACCATATTTATTCCAACTGTCGCTGCAAAAAAAGCAAATGCAGCAATAATTGTTAAACCTAGATTATCCACTTTAGCTACCATCTCTGTTGGACTTGCTACGTACTCACCAAAAATAGCTATTGTTCCACCAGTGATCATTAAAGTTATGAAAGAGAATAAAATTACGTTTCCTACTAATCCCCATAGGTTTCCTTTTTTCATTTCTTCTTCATTTTTAACAAATCTAGCAAAGTCACCAAAGTTGATTACTACTGCAGCGAAATATCCAACCATAATTGAAAATACAGCGATGAAAGCTCCCATTGATCCTAAGCCTTCAAAACCACCAGTTCGTTCTCCTCCAGAAAATATAGACCCTACTTCTGAAAAAAGTCCTCCACCGGCTTTAACCCAAATAACAATCATTAAAAAAATCATTACTGCGTAGACCGCTGGTCCTGCAAAATTTAAGAACTTTTTAATAAGATCAACACCTTGCCAAAATAGATAAACTTGGAAAGCTGATACAAATATAAATGAAACCCACATTACACCCGTCATACCAAGCATCATAACTTCACCTTCCATTCCTGTAACACCAGTAATTAAAAGTGCTACCGCAGTGGATGCAGCGTAAGTTTGTGCTCCATACCAAAACATTGCAACAATTCCTCTAGCCATTGCTGGAAAGTTTGCTCCAAATACACCCATACTTACACGAGCAAATACTGGATATGGAATTCCATGTTTTACACTTGGTTTACCTGAAAGGTTAACTAGCCACATTATAAAAAATCCTGCAAGAATTAATGCAGCAAATACAGCCCAGCCATTTAGTCCTGATGCTAAAAATAATGATGCTGCCAAAGTATAACCAAATAAACTTTGAACATCATTAGCCCATACGTTAAAGATTTCGAACCATCCCCAATTTTTTTTATTACTTGGAGTTGGAGCTAAATCTGAATTGTAGAGTTTTGACGATCTACCCATATTATTCTCCCTCTTTAATTGTTTACTTATTTTGTTACCGTGAATAAGATCAGGTAACTATTAATGCAAGGGTATGGATTGACTGCTAAAGTGCAAATAAAAAATACACAACCTGTTATTGATAAGAATTAATGCCTACAACAAACGCTAATTGAATTGAGTTAAACCTAAATTGGACATAAAATAGTTTAAACCCAAATTGGACAAGGGGAATTTTATTAATTTACAATATTAAAAAAAAATTAGTCGTTCCAACCACTTACTACTTTAACTTCTAAATACTCTTCTAAGCCTAATTTACCAGCTTCACGACCAATACCAGAATGTTTGTATCCACCAAATGGCGCATCAGGTGCTAAGCCAGCGCCATTAATATCAACCATTCCTGATCTCAGTTTTCTAGCCACTCTATTGGCTTTTTCTTGATCTTGAGTTTGAATAAAGTTTAATAATCCATAGGGAGTGTCATTAGCTATTGAGATTGCTTCTTCCTCTGTTTCAAAAGGTATAATCGATAAAACAGGTCCAAATATTTCTGTTCTTGCAATTTGCATTTGATTGTTAACATCTGCAAATGCAGTAGGTTTAACAAAATAACCTTTATCTAATCCTTCTGGTTTACCTATTCCACCAGCAACTAACTTGGCACCTTCATCAATGCCAACTTGAATTAGTGTTTGAATTTTATCAAATTGAGTTTTTGAAACAACAGGACCAATATGATCACCTTCTTTTGTTGCAACATCTACCTTCATTGAGTTAGCAAAATTTTTAACTCTTTCTACAGTTTCGTTATAGATTGATTTTTCAACTAACATTCTTGTGGGTGCATTACAGGATTGTCCTGAATTTCTAAAGCACCTTAGGGCACCTCTCTCAACTGCTTCAGCATCAGCATCTTTAAATATAATATTTGCACCTTTTCCACCAAGTTCAAGACTAACTCTCTTAAAATCGCTTGCTGCATTTTGGGAAATTAAAGCACCTGCTCTAGTTGATCCTGTAAATGAGACCATGTTTACATCAGGGTGACTTGTTAATGCGTTTCCAGTAACTGCGCCATCTCCATTTATTAAATTAAATACACCTTTTGGTAATTTAATTTCATCAATCATTTCTGCTAAAATCATTGATGATAATGGAGCTATCTCTGATGGTTTAAGCACCATTGTACAACCTGCAGCTATAGCTGGGATTACTTTTAAACATACTTGATTCATTGGCCAATTCCATGGAGTAATTAGTGCACAAACTCCCTTTGGCTCATGTAAAATATTATTATTAAGAGCATGTTCACCCAATTTTGCTTCAAATGTATATTCCTTTAAAACTTTTATATAAGATTTTATATGACTGGCTCCAGTTCCAGCTTGTAACTGTGTTGAAAAATCAATTGGTGCTCCCATTTCAAGAGATATAGCTTTAGCCATATCCGCCCATCTTTTTTTATAAACAGAATATAAAGCTTCTAAATATTTTAATCTTTCTTTTTTTGTCGAGAATGCCCAAGTTTCAAAAGCTTTAGTTGCAGCACTTACTGCATCATTAACATCTTCAACTCCACCTAAAGATATAACTGCACACTCTTCTTCGTTTGAAGGATCAATTACTTTAAAATCATTTGATTGTTTTGGAGAAACCCATTGGCCATTAATGTAAAAATTTTTTCTATCTAACATTTTCGAAAAATATCTTATCTTTTAACTTTTGCAAACAAATTAGTTAACTCATAAACAATTGTTGCAGCTGCTAAAGATGTAACTTCTGCATGATCGTATGCTGGAGACACTTCCACTACATCTGCTGAAATTAGATTTAAACCTGACAGTCCTCTTATAACATTAACCATTTCTCTCGTGGTCATACCTGCAATCTCAGGAGTTCCTGTTCCTGGTGCAAAAGCGGGGTCCAAAACATCTATATCGATTGATAAGTAAAGTGGATTGTTACCAACTCTTTTTCTTATTCTTTCAGCAATTTTATCTGTTCCTTGCGTTTGAAACTCGTCACAATGAATGATTTTAAAACCAAACTCTTCATCATTTTTAATATCATCTCTACTGTAAAGAGGACCTCTAATGCCAACATGCATTGAAGCATCATCTAAAAATAAATTTTCTTCCCTTGCTCTTCGAAAGGGTGTTCCATGTGTATATGGTGCTCCAAAATATGTATCCCATGTATCTAAATGTGCATCAAAATGTACTAGAGCAACTGGTCCATTATTCATTTTATTAATAGCTCTGAGTAATGGAAGGGCGATTGTGTGATCACCACCTAAACTAATAATGCCTCCAACTTTACCAAGAAGTTGCGTAGCACCTTCTTCTATTTGTTTAATAGCTTCATCAATATTAAATGGATTACATGTGATATCACCAGCGTCCGCAACTTGCTGAACCTTGAAAGGTTCAACGTCATAACTAGGGTGATAATTGGTTCTTAAATGTCTTGATGCCTGTCTAATACTCATTGGTCCAAATCTTGCACCTGGTCTATAGCTAGTACCCGCATCAAATGGTATTCCAACAATTGCTACATCACAACTTTCAACATCTCTTAATTCTGGTAACCTTGCAAAAGTAGATGGTCCAGCAAATCTAGGGACTTTAGTTCCACTGACAGGTTGAACGGGATTTTTATTTCTATCTTTTTTCATTTATAAATAAAATGTACCACATTCTACAAGAATGGAATATATTCTATCTTTAAAAATTATGAACTTAATAAAGGCTATTTTACTATTAATTTTTTTTATTACACCTCTGAAGGCAAATACTATCTACAATTTAATTAAGATTCCTAACTTAGAGATTTATGAAATTAATACTCAAAATAGACTTAAGTATTTTTATGCTGCGAGGCCCTTTAGGTTGGGCACTCAAAAAAATATTGTTTGTTCAAATCCAAGTAAGAAAGATTTAGAAATAAAATATAAAATTATTTATAAAAATCTTAGCAGATATTCTTACAATTATTTAAAGAAAATTAACCTTAAATATATTGTTATGTGTGAAAATTTATCAATCTCTGAATTATATACCGCAGGGATTCCTGACAATATAATGAAAACATTAATACTAGATATTAAATTTAATGAAGATTACTTTGAAAGGGTAATTCATCATGAAGTTTTTCATATAATACATCTTCAACATAAAAAAATTTTTAACGAACAAGAGTGGATTAAATTTAATAATTCTAAATTTAAATATGCTAAATGTTCTACGTGTACAAAAAACATAGGGTTAGACAAATACGATAAAACAAAAGGTTTTTTTACAGAATATTCTAAGTCCACAGCTTCAGAGGACATGGCTGAAGTTTATTCACATATGATTTTTTTAAAAAAAAATGATATTGACCAAATTCGTAAATTAGATCCAATTTTGAATAATAAAATTTCATATATTGAAAGTAAGATAAAACAAATAGATACTTCTTTTATTTTTTAGATGATAAAAAAAATTGAAGCATCTTTATCAGAAAAAATTATTTTAATCTTTCTGACATTATTGGGGATTACTACTTTGAGTATATATATTGTGCTTAAGAACCAATGTTTGTTTGTGAAAAATTTTGATCCAAAAAATATTACTTTTGAAAAATCAAATAATATTGCAATTTTGAATGCACCTTGTGGTAATGTTATAATAGAGCTGTACCCAAACATTTCTCCTAATGGAGTTAAACGGTTTAAAAAGCTAATAACAACTAACGCTTATGAGGATATTGCCTTTCATAGAGTTATTAAAAATAAACTTGTCCAAGCTGGTGACTTAGAATTTGGTAAAAAAGGATCATTAGATTATGGGAAAATTGGTACTGGTAAATCTGGATTGGGAACAATCGAATCAGAAATTGATGACAAGTTTGATTACGTTAGAGGAAGTGTTGGGTTGGCAAGGACATTTAGAAATAACACTGAAGATAGTCAATTTTTTATAATCCTTCAGGATGAGCCATTATTCGAAGGAGAGTATACTCCAGTAGGTAAAGTTCTTTATGGTCTAGAAATATTAGAAAAAATTAAATATCAAAGAAATTCTGAGTATATATTGAGACCTGATTTTATTAACTCCTTTAAAATGCTCAATTAATACTTAATAAAATCTCAAGTTGAACCCATTTTAACCAGTCATAATCTATTTTTATGTATAAAAATTTGATGAACTTAAAATGTGAAAAATATCCTTAAAAAAAAAATTGAAAAAAAAATAAGTTTAGGTAAAAAAAAATTAATCGATAATCCCTTAAAAATTTTCAAAAAAATTACATCTTTATCTTTAAAAGAAAAATTTAGAAATTTCAAAGAAAAGATTAAACAGAAAGAGCTAGAAAAAATTGAATTATCAAAAAAAGAAAAAATCAAAGAATTACAGAGACAAGAATTAAATCAAGAAAAACAAAAAAAAGAAGAAATAAGATTAATAAAACAAAAAGAGTTAGATAAGATTAAAGAAGAGAAACAAAAAGTAGAGAGAAAAGAAAGACAAAAATTAAAAATTATAAAACAACAAAAGCAAATAGAAAGAAAAAAAATTAAACTTGAGGAAAAAAAATTAAAAGCCGAAAGTCAAAGGTTAATGGATTATGAAGAAGAAAAACAAAGACAAGATAATTTAAAGTTACAAGAGGAAAAAATAAGAGTAAATTTTTTTGAAAAACAAAGAATAAGACAAGAAAAACAAAAAGAACGGATAGAGCAAGATAGATTAATAGCTTTTAAGCGTCAAAAAGACAGAGAAGAAATACAAAAAATAAAAGATGAAGAGCAAAGATTAAAAGATATTGAACTTGATAAACAAAAAATTGAAGAGCGATTATTACAAGAAGAAGAGCGTAAATTAGAATATCAAGAAAAAAAACTACAAGAAGTAGAACAAGAGATAAATAAAATTGAAGAACAGAGATTAAGAGAGAAAGAAATTCAAATATTAAAAGAAGCAGATGAATTAAGAGAAAAAGAGGAAGAATTTAGATCCAAAGAGCATCATGAAATAATGGAACTAAAAGAATTAAAAGAGAAAGAAATTCAGCATATTAAAAAAGAAGAAGAACTGAAATTAAGAGAAGAAGAATTAAGATTAAAAGAATTAAATGAAGAAAAAGTAATTAATTTAAGAATTATTGAAGCGAATAGAATTGAGGATGAAGAAAAGAGAATAAAAGAATGGGAAATAAAATTTGATGAGGAGCAAGCTAGAAAAGAAGAGGAACTGATACAAAAATTTAAAGAAAATTTAACAAAAAATGTGATTAAAAAAGAAATAATAGTTGAAGAGATGATAGAAGAAGAAAAAGAAGATACGGTAGAAAAAGAAGAGATGGTGGAAGAAGAAAAAGAACCAAAAGAAAAATATTAATTAATCAAAGGTTTTCCTGTTACCAAAGTGTGTTTAATTCGATCTTGAGTTTCTTTTGTTTCAATCAGTCTCATAAAAGCGTCTAATTCTAATTTAAATAAATCATCTTCTGATAAGGTTTTATCAATTGTAGTATCTCCCCCACTTAGAACATGTGCCAATTCCTTTGCAACAATTACACCATGATCACGAATTATTTCTTTATTGTAAAGCTTTTCTATAATTTTGTTCATTTCTATTAAAAGTTCTTTTCCTGGTAGTTTAAATTTTGTCTCTGATGGAGACTTAAATTCTTTATTGTTATCTAAAATCTTTTTTGAAACTTCTAGTAGACTATTTCTGTTCATTATCTTTTTATCTTCAGGTTTCAAATATTTCATGGGCTCTGCCTCAACTGGTGAGGTTGCAGTTCTTCCATAACCAATAATATCAAATACCTTTAAGGGGGCATAATGAGTGTCTTTTCTAGCCTCATCTGTGTCGAGCCATCTTGCCAACATTTCCTTACATCCACCACCCGCTGGTATTAATCCGACTATCGTTTCTACCAATCCAACTACAATATTTGTATGTGAGGCTACAAAATTACTTTGAACCATAACTTCAAATCCTCCACCAAGTGTTAATCCAGATGGTGCGGAAACAACTGGATGATCAGAGTATTTAAGGTGTTTGCAAGTCTCCTGAAAATATTTAATAAATTTTTCTATAGATTTGAAATCACTCTTATTTGCAAAATCCATTGTATAACTCAAATTTACTCCAGCAGAAAACTGCATACTCTCATTCATTATAATCAATGGTTTATCTGTAGCTTTTTTTAAAGCATCCATTGAATCATAATCCAAAGCATTTGCTTTAGTTGTAAACTCAACAATGTTATAATCATTAAATCTATATATCTGAGCTGAATTATTTCCATCTACACTTAGGGCTTTTTTTTTAACTTTTCCAAATGTTTCAATTTCAGTATATTTTTGTCTAGATCCATAAAAATCTTGATTTTTATTTTGATATAAATTTTCTAGAAAAATATTTCCTTTAAAATCTTCAATTTTATCAAAAAAGTTTTCAACACCAATTTCTTCCAACATCTCAAAAGGTCCTTTAGTCCAATTAAAACCTAGTCTCATTGCTTCATCAATGTCATTAAAATCTTTTGTAATTGACGGGACTAAAGATGAGGCATATTTAATAATTTTAGAAATAACAGACCAGGCATATTTTCCATACTTGTCCTCTCTTGAGATTAATGTTTTAAGGTCTACTTTCTCTGATTTAATATTAATTTTTTTGCTTGATGAATATTCTCCAGTTTCAAGATTAATTGCTTCCATTACTTTTGCTTCACCAGTTTTGTTAACTCTATAAAAACCTCCCTTGCCTTTACGACCTGTATATCCAGTTTCAATTAACTTTTTTACTAAGGGAATTTCTTTTGCAACTATTTGAAAAGGATCATTTTCTGATAATTCTTTAATAAAACTTTTTAGGACATCAGCCATTAAATCAATACCAATTAGATCATAAAGGCCAAATACACCTGTTTTTGGTATGCCCATTGGTCTTCCAAAAATTGCATCTGCTTCTTCGATGCTAAGTTTCATTTTAAAGGCTTCAGTCATTGCGACTTGCATTGCAAAAACTCCTATTCTATTCCCTAAAAATCCTGGAGTATCATTGCAAACGATTGCACCTTTGCCCAACTCAATCTCACAAAATTTTTTTAAAGAGTTTATTTTATCTAAATCATTATTTTCATTTTTAACTATTTCTAACAACCCCATGTATCTAACTGGATTAAAAAAGTGAGTTATACAAAAATCTTTTTTTTCCTCTTCTGATAAATGTTGAGACAAAACTTTAATAGGTATGGAGGATGTATTTGAAGAAACGATTGCACCTTTTTTTCTGTCTTTAAATATTTTTTCATAGATATCGTGCTTGATCTCTATTCTTTCAACTACGGCTTCTACAACCCAATCTGCTTCTTTAACCTCATCAAAATTATCTACAATATTTCCTACTTTAATATTATTTATTTTTGACTTATCTAATAAAAGTGGAGGTCTTGATTTGTGAATTTTATCACGTGCTTGTTCACTAATTTCAGTTTTTAAATCTAATAATGTTACTGGGATATTTGCATTACATAAGTGTGCTGCAATTCCACTACCCATAGTACCTGAACCAATAACTACTACTTTTTTAATTTCCATAAGATTTAAAAATTGAAGAACTATTTATAATAAAAAAAATGAACTTAGTAAATGAATTACCTATTAATTCCCCTTAGTCTTTCAGACCTTCTTCTTAAAAGTTCTGCACTAACTAGAATTAATGTAGACATTATAATCAAACAAGTTGCCACAGCCATTATTGTTGGACTTAACTGCTCTCTTAAACCAACCCACATTTGAATTGGAATAGTAGTATTTTCTAGTCCTGCTAAGAATAATACAACTACCACTTCATCAAATGAAGTTACAAAGGCAAATAGTGCGCCAGAAATAACACCTGGTAAAATTAATGGTAATGTTATTTTCATAAAAGTATTTACTGGATTACTTCCCAAACTTGCAGCAGCTCTTGTAACACTATGATCAAAACCTGTTAATGTTGCTGTTACTGTAATAACTACAAATGGTGTTCCTAAAATAATATGTGCTAAAATTATTCCTGTATGTGTTGCAGCTAAACCTACTTTTGCCATGAAGAAAAATATTGCTGTTCCTGAAATAATTAGCGGGACAATCATTGGTGATATTAATAAAGCCATGAATGCAGCTTTGTAAGGCATATGTCTACTACTTAAACCTAATGCCGCAACTGTTCCAAGAATTGTTGAGCCAATAGTTGCAAAGAAAGCAATGATAATACTATTTTTTGCAGCAAGTCCCCATGGATTTTTAGTTCCATAAATCATGTCCTCATACCATCTTAAAGAAAAACCTTCAGGATCAAGTGCTAACATTTTTGCTGAAAAGTGAATGTATTGCTCCGCATTAAATGAAAGTGGTAAGATTATAAACAATGGCGCAATTAAAAAGAAAAATACTAATCCACAAACAGTTAAATATGTGTAGTGCCAAATTCTATAATTCCATGCTGTATAAGTTGGTAATGACATAATTTATCCTAGTTTAATATTATCTATTCCTACTAATTTATTATAAATCCAATAAATAGTTAAGACACCAACCAACAACATTGTACCTAATGCAGCTGCAAATGACCAATCTAAAGAACTTTTCATGTGATAAGCAATCGTATTACTAATTAAAGATCCACTTGCTCCTCCAACTAATGCAGGAGTTATATAATAACCTATTGCTAAAATAAAAACTAACAAGGATCCAGCACCAATTCCAGGAACTGTTAATGGAAAGTAAATTTTTCTAAATGCTACAAATGGTGTTCCACCTAAAGATTTTCCAGCTCTCATTAAGCTTGGAGATATTGTTTTCATAACACTGTAAAGCGGTAAAACCATAAAAGGTAATAAAATTTGAGTCATTGCAACAAAAGTTCCAATTACATTATACATTAACTCAGGCCTATTATCGTTTGCTGCAAGTCCGAGAAATACAATTAAATCATTAATTGGGCCTTGCTGCTGAAGTAAAACCATCCAACTTGAGGTTCTAACTAATAATGACGTCCAAAAAGGAAGAAGAACACATATCATCAATAAATTACTATATTTCATGGGTAATGTAGCCAATAAGTATGAAATTGGATAAGCAAGTATGAAACAAAATATAGTTACCCAAAAAGCAACTTTGAGAGTTCTTAACCATAGTATCTTATGAATTCTTCTATCTTCATCTTGTTGAATTATTTTCCCATCTTGATCATACTTTAAATCAACACCTTTTAGATATTTAGCAAAAGTCCAATTTGGTGCAGCATTCTTTAAAGCAACAAAATATTCAGGCTGACCCCATCTCTTATGAACACTTATAAATTGCTCTTTATAATTGCCTTCTTCAAATTTTCCAAGTTTTCTAACTGTTTTTTTAATTAAGCTACTAAATCCACCTTTTTCATAATTAAGTCTTGCTATAATCTTACCGTAAGTTTTAGTCTTTTTTAAGTATGCTAGATCTTCATAAAGTGCTGCATAAACTGACTCTCCTGGAAGATCTTTTCCATCCCATTTTTCAATCGCTGTAAAGGTATTCGGCAGCATTTGAGTGATCTTACGATCATCAACACTTCTAAATAACATGTCACCTATTGGAAAAACATATGTAATTAAAAGAAACAGAAATAATGGCCCTACAAGAAATAGTGCTTTTAACTTATTTTTTCGCTCAGCTTTCCTTAAACTTACTTCTAGAGGTAAACCGTCTGATGATAATATTTGTTCTGTGCTCATATTTTGAAATTCTTAAAAAAAAAGGGCGGTTATTATGTAACCGCCCTAATATTTTATAATAAAAACTTAATCTATAATACTAAATTATAGTCCAGCTTTCATTGCTTCCCATTTCTCGTTGATTTCATCTTGGTTATCTGCCCAGAAATCAGGATTCATAAGGATATATTTTTTAGTGTTAGCAGGTGCTGTAGGCATGTGTTGTACCATGCTTGTTTTACCATCTTTATACCATGGTTCTCCAGCATCTATAATAGCGATTGAAGACTTTCTCCAAGGAGCGTAAGCAATATACTTAGCACTTCCAGCTAAACCTTCAGTACTTGTCATTTCTCTAAGTACTTTCATAGCTTTACCATTAGCATCGTTAGGTCCACCTTTAACCATTGCAAAATACTCATAGTCAAGAATTTGTCCATCCCATACCTGTACAAGAGGAGTTCCTTCCATTTGCGCATTAAAGAATCTACCGTTCCAACCAGTTGCCATTACTACTTCACCATTAGCAAGTAATTCAGGCGGTTGAGCTCCAGCACTCCAGAACACACATCCACCATTAGGATCATTACAAAGATCTGTGATCATTTTCATTGCTCTGTCAATTCCACCATCAGCTTCAAGTTTTCTGTAAGTTAAATCAGAACCTTTACCAGGGTTTACACCATCTGCAGTGATAGCAATTTCTAGGTTAGACATTGCACCTTTGTAAATTGATCTTTTACCAGGAAACTTTTTAGTATTAAAAAAGTCTTTTAGCGTAGTTGGTTTTTTATCACCAATTGTTGCATCATTGTAAGCATAGTTCCAAGAGTACAAGATATTTCCAACTGCACATTTAGAAGGCATACCTGTGAAATAATCTTGACTTGCAGGAGTTCCGTCTGGAGCAGGAGCGAAGTCTTTGTCGAAATCGAATTCAACAAAAATACCTTCGTCACATCCAATGATAGTATCTTTTGCGTATACATCAATGATGTCCCAAGTGATTTTACCAGCTTCTTTTTGAGCTTTAATTTCTGATAATCCACCAGTGTAGTCTACCCAATTAACAGGTATTCCTAATTTTGCTGCTGTAGGATCACCGTACCCTAATTTTTGACTTTCAGTGTAAGCACCACCCCAAGACACTACAGTAACTGCAAATGCCGAAGTCGTGATAGAAAGTACAAAAGATAGAGCAAGTAATAGTTTACTTAATTTTTTCATTTTCTCTCCTATTTAACGTTAACGTTTATTAATTTATAAAGTGAAAGTAAAACAACATAGGTACGTTTAGTCAACAGTCAATTATGGCTAATTTGCCTTTATTTATTTAGATTTTTTTAGTGAATTTTTAAAGATTATTTTGAATCTAAAGCTCTACAGTCAACACTGTTCCAGCCTATATTGAGTACGTTACCCTTTTTAAGGTCTAGTCTTGCAGTACTATTTGGAACTTTAAGAATAAAATCTTTATTTCCAAGTAAATCAACTCTAAGTCTTGTGTGATCACCATGATAAATTATTTCTTCTATTTTACCTTTATGATTATTATCCATTTTATCTGTAGGATCTATAATTGCTCTTTCAGGTCTCAGTGAAACTTTAGTTTTGTCCCCTTTTGCTTTTACAGCAACTGGATTTGCTAAAATTTCTGTGCCATCTTCTAATTTTACTTTACATTTATCACCTGAAATATCTGCAACTTGACCTAAAAATTTATTGTTTTCTCCAATAAATTCAGCAACAAAAGAATTAACTGGTTTTTCATATAATTCATCAGGGCTTGATAGCTGCTGGACTTTACCATCATTGAAAACTGCAATTCGATTTGACATTGTTAATGCTTCAGTTTGATCATGGGTTACATAAACAACTGTTACACCAATACTTTCATGAATATGTTTAATTTCATATTGCATGCTTTCTCTTAAATTTTTATCTAATGCTCCAAGTGGCTCATCCATCAATACCACCTGTGGGTCAAAAACTAATGATCTAGCCACAGCAACACGTTGTTGTTGTCCACCAGATAATTGCATTGGCATTCTTGCTTCAAAACCATGTAGGGAAACCATTGATAAAGCTTTATCAATTTTTTTATCTGCTTCATCTTTTGGAATTTTTCTCACTCTTAATGGAAAAGCTAAATTTTCATAAACAGTCATGTGTGGGAATAAAGCATAGTTTTGGAATACCATTCCAATTCCTCTTTTGTGAGGTGGAATATTTGAAATCACCTTACCATCTAGATAAATTTCTCCATGAGTTGGAGTTTCAAAACCAGCAAGCATCATTAAACAAGTTGTTTTACCAGAACCAGAGGGTCCTAACATAGTTACAAACTCACCCTCTTCAATATCTAAATTCAATCCTTTAACGACTAATACTTTACCATCATAGCTTTTGTCTACATTGTCAAATTTTACAAATTCTTTATTTTTTGCCATATTTTCTCCAGGGGATTTAAAACATTTGTTAGCTTATTTATCAAGTTTTTTTATTTCAATTACTTAATGTGAAGATCTTTTGAAAAATTGCAAAATAACTCACACCCTTTGTCAGTTATTCGTATTGCTTCTGATGCCTCAACACCCCACTCTCCAAATTGCATTACAGCAATCATATGAAAAGTAACATTTGGTTCTAGAATGGTCATATCACCTTTTGATATATTTAAAGTATGCTCACCCCAATCAGGTGGATAGCCAATTCCTATTGAATAACCAGTTCTAGAGGTTTTTTCTATTCCATATTTATCTAGAATTTTCCAAAAAGCTTGCGCAACATCATCAGCTGTTTGTCCAGGTTTTGCTGCATCTATTCCAGCTTGAAGAGCCTCATTTGTTTTATTCATAGTATCAGTTTTTATTTGATCAGGTTTTCCAAGTAAAACTGTTCTTGCCATTGGGCAATGGTACCTTTGATATACCCCTGAAAGTTCAATAATTGTAGCCTCACCCTCGACAAACCTATCTTGTGTTGCTGTTAAATGTGATGCTGAAGTACCTTTTCCTGTTGGAAGTAGTGTTGCAATACTTGAATACTCACCTCCAAAATCTGGGGTTCCATAAAATAATGCTTTTTGAATTTCACCTACGGCATCGCACTGTCTGACACCAGGATTTATTACATCAATTGCTGTTTGCATTCCTTTTTGGGAAATTATTGCTGCGGATTTCATAAGTTCTATCTCTGCATTAGATTTAACAACACGAGCCCAATTAACCAATCTTTCAGAATCTTTTAACTTAACATTTGGTAGCCCTTGTTTCATTTTTTCATAACAATAAGCTGTAAAATAATGACTATCCATTTCTAAACCTATTGTAAGTTTATCCCATTTTCTCTCTTTTATAATTTCTACTAAATTATCGTAAGGGTGCACTGGCCAAGTATGAATATATTTTTCATCATAAATTAAAATATTTTCATTTTTTAAATAAGTTTTTATATAAGCTCCACCTGAATCTTGCTTTCTAACCCAACACAATGGTTCATCGGCATTCACATGTACAATTACAGCTTGAGCATAATAAAATGACCAAGCATCATAGCCCGTTAAATAGTTCATATTTGCTGTATCACTAGAAATTAATAACTCTATGCCTTTTTCTTGCATTGAGCTTTGAACTTTTTTTAATCTTACTTTGTATTCTTCTTTGTTAAAATTCATATACTTTAACTATTAAATAATTTTCCAAAACCATCAATCTTTTCTTTATAATTAATTACATTGAGAGAGTCCCAAATTAAAGTTTGATTGCTTGATAGAACAACTTTCTTTAATTTTTCTTCTAGCTTATTAATTATAGATAGTACTGGTAAAGCCGTACACGAAACAAATAACGCCTCACTACCTGCAAGATCTATTTTTGACAAAACATCAAATAAATGATCCTCATCAACTTTTCCAATATCTAAATCTGATTCAATATCAAAATAAGTTAAAGAATTAATACCAATGTTTTCTTTTTCAAAGTAATTAACTACAGAGTCATTTATTGTTTTTGTATAAGGTGTAAAAATAGATATCTTATTAATGCCTAATTTATTTAATGCTTTAATAGCTGCAGTTATTGGCGTTGTTACCTTTGCTTCTGGTTTAGCTAAATTTACTTTTTCTTTTATCACATCATACCCAGCTGCAACTGTTCCAGACGTGCAACCATACGCTACACAATCTATTTTTTGATCTGGTAAAATATCTTTTGTAACATCAGTAATGTCATCTGACATTTTAGCTAACGTTTCATTAGTTAATGGATTGTAGCAATGAATTCTATTTACATAGAGATCAATGTCTCTTCCATAGATCACATTATTGAAATCTTTTTCAATTCTAAAATCGCTACCTAGTGTTATAAGACCAATTCTTGGGTTGGATTTTGAAATGTATTTTGGCTCAACCTTATTTAATTTCATAAATTACCTGTAATATTTTGATTAAATATATATTGAATAAGGAGTCTAGTTAAAATAGAGTTTAATAAAAGCGTACATAACTCGTCGTTATTTAAAGTTTAAACGGTACTAAAGAATACGAAAGTGGGATCAGTCGTCTTTAAATTTAATTATTTAAGGAGGTTTGAATGAAATTTGGATATTTTTGTAACACTACTAATTGGAATCATAAACCATACAATCAATTATTAAATGAAACTCAAGAAATCACTACTTACTGTGATGAAAATAATTGGGATTCTATTTGGTATACAGAACATCACTTCAATCACGAAGGAATGGAATCTTGCACCAACCCATTGATGATGGGAGTTGATGCTGCGGCCAGGACAAAACAAATTAGAATAGGTCAAGCTTGTAATGTAATTACATTTCATAATCCTATTCGTCTAGCTGAAGATATAGCTTTGCTAGATCAATTGTCTGAAGGAAGAGTTGATGTTGGTATTGGAAGAGGAATTTATGGAAGAGAAGCCATCAATATGAACAAAGAGGCTGACCTAAAAGATCAAGCTAAAAATTTTAGATTATTTGATGAAACTTTAACGGTGATGAAAAAAGCATGGACTGAAGAATTCTTTAGTCATCAAGGTGAGTTTTATACATACCCTACTTCTGGTTTTACTTGGCAGCACGATATGAGTCCGCCTAGTGATAAATTTTTAGATACGGTAACAAATGAAATAAAAAAAATTAGTGTTGTTCCAAAACCAAAACAACAGCCACACCCTCCTATATGGCAAGTGGTTGATGGAGCAAGATCTATTGAATGGGCAGCACAAAATGGATTAAACACTATAATGTGGATACCTACTGTTAAAGCTTTAAAAAAAAGATTCGAGATTTATAGAGATGCAAAATCTAAAGCAGAAAATAGAGATGTGCCATTAGGAGAGGGTGTATCTTTAGTTAGAGATATGTTCGTTGCTGAAACTATGGAGGAAGCAGAAAAATTGGCAGGCGAACATATAATTAATTATATGAAATGGGTTTGTCACTGGAGAGGATTAGGCAATCATATGGAGCCTGACGAAGAACTTCCAGAAACAAAACATAAATTAGATTTACTTAATTATGACTTCTTGCATAAAAGAAATTTATTATTTGGAACGCCTGAATATGTTGTTAATAAAATAAATGAATTAAAATCTGAATTAAATCTACAAAATTTACAAGTTTGGTCCAATTTTCCAGGTATGGATCATGAAACTTGTATGAGAAGTATAAAACTGTTTAATGATGAGGTGATACCAAAAATTAATTTAGATAATTTAAATATAGAAAAGGCTAGTTAATGAAACTTGAATTAAGAAAATTTACAAAATTTGTCGACAAAACTTTTATCGAAGGTGGTAAAGAAGCTAAAGAACCTGTTTTACTAGTTTCAGTTGCTGCTGTATTTAAAAATCCATGGCATGGAAAGGGTTTTGTTGAAGACCTAAAGCCAATTATTTTAGATTTAGCCCCCAAATTAGGTACTATTCTAGTTTCAGAATTAATAAAAGAAATGGGCGCACCTGAAAAAATTTTAGCGTACGGCAAGGCTGGTATCGTTGGACTTAATGGTGAAATTGAGCATGCATCGGCATTTATCCACACCTTAAGGTTTGGAAATAAATTTAGAGACGCTGTAGGTGGAACATCTTATTTGAGCTTTACTAATACAAGAGGTCCTGCTGGGTCTAAAATGTCAATTCCAATGATGCATAAAACAGACTCTGGTCTAAGACCTTATTATCTTACACATGAATTTACTATACACGACGCTCCTTTTGATGATGAAATAGTAATAGCAATTGGTGGCGCATCAAGTGGTAGAGCTCATGCTAGGACTGGGGACAGATATCAAGACATGAAAGAAATGGGACTGGATCCCAAATAGATTAATGTCTTACAATTTTGATCCTAGTCAAAATTATTATTCATTCATTGATAATAATACTGAGCCATTAGTATTCGTTCATGGTGTTGGCCTAGATCATAAAATGTGGGAGCCTCAAATTAAATCTTTAAACGATCATTCAATAATTGCTTATGACTTGTTAGGCCATGGAAGAACTCCTTATGATAAAGAGGAAGTTACTTTGAATGATTTTTCAAATCAATTAGATAGTTTATTACAATTTTTGAAAATAGATAAGATTAATCTAATTGGATTCTCTCTAGGTTCATTAGTTGCATTAGACTTTGCTTCAAAATTTCAGGATAGATTAAATACCTTAACATTGCTTGGAACTACATACGGAAGAACTATGAAGCAAAGAAGCTTAGTCATAGAAAGATTTGAGCAAGCTAAGTTAAATAAACCTATTTCAAAACAAGCATTAAAAAGATGGTTTACAGATCGATACTTAAATGACCATCCAGAAATTTACGATCAATTTATTAAGATCTTAACAAAAAAAGATGAAGATCATTTAAATTTTTTAAAAGCCTATAAACTATTTACTTATCATCAAGATGATATTGGTATGATTAAAAATATAAAAACTAAAACTCTGGTGATGACAGGATCAGATGATTTAGGCTCAACAGTTGATATGTCAAAATCCTTATCTAATGATCTAATAAATTCAAGTTTTACTAAGATAAATAATGGAAAACATCTATGTAGTATAGAGTGTGCAGATGATGTTAATATGAATCTTAAAAATTTTATTAATAATTAATGACAAAAATTCAAAACTTTAAAATGTACATAGATGGTCAATGGGTTGAGTCTGAGTCTGGTAGAACTATTGAAACTTTAAACCCAGAGAATAATGAAGTTTGGGCAACTGTACCTGAAGCAGATGCAAAAGATGTAGATAAAGCAGTTAAGGCTGCACAAAAAGCTTTTGATAACTCCTGGTCTAATTTACATCCAAGAGATAGAGCTAAGTATTTAAGGTCTCTAGCAAACTTACTGAGAGAGAACGCTGAACATCTTGGAACTATAGAAACTATTGATACAGGAAAAATTTTTAGAGAAACTAAAACACAAGCTAATTATATTGCTGAATACTATGATTACTTTGCAGGTCTTGCTGATAAAGTTGAAGGAACAGTCGTACCAATTGACAAACCAGACATGCAAGTAACAACTACTCGAATACCTATTGGTGTGGTTGCTGCAATCATTCCATGGAACTCCCAAATGTTATTAACAGCTGTTAAACTTGCCCCTGCATTAGCCATGGGAAATACTGTTGTAATAAAAGCATCCGAACTTGCACCTGTAACTTTATTGGAATTTGCAAAATTAGTTGAAAAATCAGGAATACCAAAAGGAGTGGTTAACATAATCACTGGTTTAGGTGAACCTTGTGGTAAAGCTCTAACCACACATGATCTTGTGGAGAGAATTGCATTCACGGGTGGTCCAGAAACTGCCAAACATATTGTAAAAAATTCAGCTGAAAATCTATCACAAGTAAGCTTAGAACTAGGTGGAAAAAGTCCTGTTGTAGTATTTAATGATGCTGAACAAGAGAATGCACTTAATGGAATTACTGCTGGCATCTTTGGTGCAAGTGGTCAAAGTTGTATTGCGGGATCAAGACTTTATATTCAATCAAAAATTTATGATGAATTTTTAGATAAGTTAGTCACAAAAGCTGAAAAGATAAAACTAGGCACCCCGATGGATAAGGATACTCAAATGGGTCCTTTAAATAGTTTCAAGCAATTAGAAAATATTGAAAGAAATATTAAAGTCACCATTGAACAAGGTGGAAAAATTAGATGTGGAGGAAAAAGATCAAATATATCTAATAAAGGCTATTATTTTCCAGCTACAATAATTGAATGTAAAAATCATAACCTACCTACTGCTGAAAATGAATTATTTGGTCCAGTATTATCTGTTATGAAATTTGATACAGAGGAAGAGGCTATTAAATTAATGAATGATAATAAATATGGATTATCTTCTGGGATTTATTCATCAAACCTTGGGAGAGGTATGAGAGTTTCAAAGGCAGTAAGAGCTGGAATAGTATTTGTAAATACATATAGATTAATTTCACCCATGGCTCCCTTTGGAGGAATTAAAGATAGTGGCTACGGTAAGGAAGCTGGAATTGAGTCCATCAAAGAATATACAAGAATAAAAACAACATGGTATAATTCTTCGGAAAAACCGATGACTGACCCATTTATTATGGGTTAATTATTTGACTGCACGACATTACTTTTTAGTTTTATTTATTATGTTTATTTTTGGAAGCTCCTATCCAGTTAATAAACTTGCTTTAAATACATCCTTACCACCAATGCTAGCTGGATCTTTAAGAATGCTTATACTTTTTATTTGCCTTCTTCCATTTTGTAAATTTAAAGTTCCTAATAAAAAATATTTTCTTCCATTGGCTGGTTTTTCTTTAACTATGGGTTTTGGAGTTATATTTTTTTTAAATCTATCGTTAGGTGAAGCAACATTTGTTGCACCAATTATTATAGGTGCACAACTTGCAATACCCTTTGCACTACTTGCTAGTTCAATTTTTCTTGGTGAAAAAGTTAATAAAAAACAATGGTTATTAATATTAGTTTCCTTTTTTGGAATTTTTCTAATTGGATACGATCCAAATTTAAAAGGAGAGATTTATGCAATTTTTTTATGCAGTGTTTCAGCTTTTTTTTATGGAATTGCAAATGTGTTCTCGAGATACATAAAGGAAATTGATGTAAAATTTACAAATATGATCATGGGATTTACGGGCTTTATAACTATCTTACTATTTTCAATTTTTTCTGAAGGAAATACAGTCAGTCATTTAATGAGCATAGATATTAATACCTGGCTCTTATTACTTCATAATGGAATAATGGTTTCAGTAATTGCTCATACTTCCATGTTTTATCTTTATAAATTTTATTCAGTTAATAAGGTTATGCCCTTCTATTCTTTGTTCCCAATATTTGGTTTAATCCTAACTTTCTTTATTTTTGGTGAAATTCCCACATTACTTAGTGCAATTGGTGGGACAGTAGTGATTATTTCTGTCTATCAACTTCAAAAAATAAGATAAATGACCTATTGAAAATTTGTTCAAATAGGCTTTAATTTCTTTTTATAAATTTTTAACAATTAAAGAGGAAAATAATGAAAAAACTATTTATTGCTGCATTTATATTCGTTTCAACTTTTACAACGAATACATTTGCAGAAGTTAAGATGGGAATTATTTTAGGATTTACTGGTCCTATTGAATCTCTAACACCAGCTATGGCTGCATCTGCAGAGCTTGCGTTTAAAGAAGCTTCTGATTCAGGTTCACTATTGGGTGGAGAAACTATTTCAGTAGTAAGAGCAGATTCAACTTGTGTTGACTCAGCAGCAGCAACAGCAGCAGCTGAAGGTCTTATTGCACAAGGTGTGGTAGCTATTATGGGTGCTGACTGTTCAGGTGTAACTGGTGCTATTGCATCAAATGTTGCTGTACCAAATGGTATAGTAATGATTTCACCATCAGCAACTTCTCCAGGTTTAACTGAATTAGCTGATAAAGGCTTATTCTTTAGAACAGCACCTTCAGATAAAAGAGGTGGGCAAGTTTTAGCTGATGCAACTAAAGGCAAAAAAATAAAAACTATAGCAATTACTTATACAAATAATGATTACGGAAAAGGTCTTGCAGATATGTATAAAATTGGTTTAGCTTCTCATGGTATTAAAGTAACAACTGAACTTGCTCATGAAGATGGAAAAGCTGATTACTCGTCTGAAGTAGCTACTTTAGCTGCAGCAGGTGGTGATGCATTAGCTGTACTTGGTTATTTAGACCAAGGTGGTAAAGGTATAATTCAAGCAGCATTAGACTCTGGTGCGTTTGATACTTTTGTTCTTGGAGATGGTATGGTTGGTCAGTCACTTGCAGATGCATTTGGTAAAGATTTAAAATCATCTGTAGCTACAAGACCTGGATCAACTGGTAAAGGTGCTCAGATATTTGCAAAAGTTGCTGGAGCAGTTAATATCGATCCAGACGCACCTTATACAGCTTCATCATACGATGCTGGTGCTTTACTTGTTCTTGCAATGCAAGCAGGTGGATCAGCTGATAGAGCTTCCATTGCTAAAAATGTAATGGATGTTGCTAACAGTCCTGGAACTAAGATTTATCCAGGTGAACTTAAAAAAGGTTTAGATTTACTGGCTGAAGGTAAAAAAATTGACTACGAAGGTGCAAGTGATGTTACTTTCACTAAAGAAGGTGATGCCACTGGTTCTTTCTTGGAACAAGTAGTTAAAAATGGAAAATTTGAAACTACAAAACAAAGATAACTAATATCTTAATTTTAAAACCCCTAACAGTGAAAATTGCTAGGGGTTTTTTTGTTTAAAAATTATTGATAACTCTAAACACTCCAAATATTGAAATAAATATTAGGAAATAAAAAATAACTTTTCTGTAAGTCTCTTCTTTACTTTTAACAAAAAATTTATCACCAACATAAACGCCTATGGGTAAAATAATAATCAACGGAAGTGTCCTATAGATTGTTGTTATATCTAGAATTCCACCACAGAACTGAGAATGAAGGCGTAGATATCTGTTAAAAAAAAATAATGCTGCTAGTGAACCTCTAATTACTGCAGGCTGAATACTATCAAATAAATTTCTAAAGAACTGAGCTGAAGATAGGATAAAAAGTCCATTTCAATTTCTTTCTTTCAAATCAGCTCTTAATGTTGATAAAATAATTAAAACTAAAAAAATTATACAAACTAAATTCATTATTTTCCAACTTGTTAAAGATAGAAAAACTCCTGCAGATAAACTTGCGATTGCTTGAATAGAATAAACTATCAAGTCATTAAAGCCCTGTGCTTTAAATTTTTCATTTTCTCTATAGGACAGAACTAATAAGCTTGTTCCAGATATAAATAAAAAGTTCCAACCAAACCCTAAAAAAACTAAGGCTATTAAATAATTTGTTAAATTTTGTTCAAAAAGGCTAGTCAAAATTGTTATTGAAAATAAAAATACACCTCCGTACATTATTTTACTATGACCAAATTTTTTTATTAAATTACCTGTAACTAATGATGGTAAAAACATTGCTGCTATATGTAATTGAATTACAAGCCCTGTTTTAGTTAAACTTATATTTTCCATCACATGCATACTTATTGGTGTTGCAGTCATTAAAAATGACATTACTGCATAAGCAAATGCAGAAGCAATTAAAGCTTGTAAAAATCTTGGTTGAGAAATTAATTCTGAATAACTTCGTGTAGTTTTTTTTGTAATTTTATTTGGTTGATGTCCATCCTTATAAAATATTAAAAAAATTGTAGATATAAGAGTTAAAGCTGCTAGTGCAATGTATGATCCAGCATATAAATGTTCAGCAATAAATTCTTTTGTTATGTTAGCAACATTCGGCCCAATAAAAGCTGATCCTATCCCGGCTAATAATATTATTGAAATCGCTTTCGGCGCCATATCTTTTTTTACCGTTTCGACTGCCGCAAACCGATATTGATGACTAAAAGCTACTCCAGCTCCTAATAAAAAACATGAAAAATTAAATAAAATAAAGCTTTCTATAATTATTGAATAAGCAGCGAGTAATGAAGATATTGAACTTCCAATAGATGCAAACATAAAGCCTGCTCTACGACCAATTATACTCATAACCTTTGCAGCAAAAATTGCAAAAATTGCTATACCCACGATTGATAAAGCCATTGGCAAAGTGGCTAAAGATTTTATTGGACTAAATTTTGAACCAATTATTCCACTTAAAAAAACTGTTACAGGCGCTGCAGTAAAAGCGAAGATCTGGCTTAGAATTAATAGCCAAAGGTTTTTATTCATTAGAAAATATACTTATCACCAATGTACATAGCCCAAGCTACTGCAGCTCCAAGTATAATATATTTCATAATACCTTATATTATATAGTGAAATTACTCTAATTCAATGGTGCTCGGTGGCTTTGAGGTAACATCATAAACTACTCTATTAATTCCTCTAATATTATTAATAATCTGATTTGAGATTGATTGCATAAATCCTTTAGGAAAATTAAAGAAATCAGCCGTCATCCCATCCTCAGAGGTAATGGCTCTCAATAAACAAATATGCTCGTAGGTTCTATTGTCTCCCATGACACCTACCGTTTTAACTGGAAGTAATGCTGCATAAGCTTGCCAAATTTTATGGTATAATCTGTGATCTCTTAAAGCTTTAATGAAATAAAAATCTGCTTCTTTTAAAATTTTTATTTTTTCATTAGTTATAACACCTGGCATTCTTATTGCTAACCCGGGTCCTGGAAATGGATGTCTAGATATTATATCCTTTGATAAATTAAGCTCTAGGCCTAATTTTCTAACCTCATCTTTAAATAAAAATTTAAGTGGCTCAACTAGTTTTAATTTCATTCGTTTGGGTAGACCACCTACATTATGATGTGATTTTATTTTTGATGTTTGACTGCCAGTTACAGATTTACTTTCAATCAAGTCAGGGTAAAGAGTTCCTTGTGCAAGAAATTTTACATTTTTAATCTTTTTTGCATATCTTTCAAATATTTTAATGAATAAGTTTCCAATAATTTTTCTTTTTATTTCAGGGTCAGAAATGTTAGTTAATTTTTTAATAAATTCTTTTTCAGCATTGACATAAATTAAATTCATCTTTAATTTTTTTTTAAATGTATTGACTACTTGTGTTTCTTCATTTTTTCTTAGAAGACCATTATTAACAAATATACACGTTAAGTTTTTTCCAATTGCTTTACTCAAAAGTTGTGCAACTACACTACTATCAACTCCACCTGATAGCCCACAAATTACTTTGTTGTTACCAACCTGATTTTTGATTTCTTTTATTAATGTTAATTTTTGATTTTTAGAGGACCAATTTTTTTTAATCTTACATATAAGAAAAATAAAATTATGTAATAGAATTTTTCCTTTATGTGTGTGCGTAACTTCTGGATGGAACTGCACACCATAAAAGTTATCTTTAGAATTTTCAATTATAGTTAATTTTGAATTCTTTGTTGATGCAACAACTTTAAAGCCTTTCGGCATTTTAGACACTTGGTCAGCATGACTCATCCAAACATTATTGATATTAGCTTTGTTAAAAAATTTTTGTGTTAAAATACTATTTGAAACTTTGGTTATTGTTGCAAGGCCAAACTCTCTATGTTTTGACTTTTTAACTTTTCCACCTAATTCTTTTGATAATATTTGATGCCCAAAACAGATACCAAGAACGGGCAGTCCTAATTTTAAAATTTTTCTATCAAATTTAAATTTATCATTTTCATAAACATTAAGGGGGCCACCAGAAAGAATTACCCCTCCTATATTTTCTTTAACGATTTTGCTAATATTAATTTTTTTATGACTAATAATTTCTGAGAAAACACCAAATTCTCTTATTCTTCTGGCAATTAATTGTGTGAATTGAGATCCAAAATCTATTATTAAGATTTTGCTTAAATTATTACTAAGACTCATTTTTAGGTTCCAAATTCTTTAAAGATTCTAGAATTGCAGTTTTTTTATCACATAATTTATCGCAAATTTTAGAGAAATTTTCTGTTAATTCTTTAACTTTTGAATAATTTGATTTTTTAAGTTCTATTTCTATTAGCAAATAATTTGCTTCTTCATTTTTTGGATCCAGCAAAAGTACCGTGTTAATATTTTTTTCTTCTTCTTCCTTATTCTCTTCATAATTATAAATTTTAGCTAAATATAAGTATGAGTTCTGATCTTTAGGGTTAAAGACTATACTTCTTTGAAATAAAAATTTTGATTCTTCATATTTTTTTTTATCATATTTTATTTTGCCTTTATCAAAAAAAGTATTTTCTGCTAATACAGAATTCATTAAATTAAGAACTATAAATAAAATAGGTATTAATTTAATTATTTTTATCATGAATATTTATTGTCTTTTGTTACTTCATCGACATTATGAACCATACTTTCATAAAACCCAGCTTTTGTTATTTTTACAAAATTGGGTTTGTTTTTAAGATTAGGCACTTTCTTTGCGCCCAAATATCCCATAGATGATTTTAGTCCACCAATTAATTTGTAAATTATACTTTTGACATCACCCTTGTATTTTGCAAAACCTTCTACACCTTCGGGCACATACTTTGAGAGGTCCTTTTGTTTTTTTTGGAAATATCTATCTGCTGATCCTTTATTCATTGCGCCTACTGACCCCATACCTCTGAAACTTTTAAATAATTTTCCATTTTTTTTAATTAATTTACCCGGTGTCTCTGTGCTTCCTGCAAATAAAGAACCTATCATCACAGCATCTGCTCCAGCAGATAATGCTTTGGCTATATCACCTGAGTATTTAATTCCTCCGTCTGAAATGATTTTTGTTTTATTATTTTTTACACCTTTTTTAACTTCTAGAATTGCACTTAGCTGAGGCACACCAATTCCTGCTACCAATCTAGTTGTACAAATTGATCCTGGCCCAATCCCAACTTTAACAATATCTACTCCCAATTTTATCAAAAATTTTGCAGCTTCAGCGGTTGCTATATTTCCTGCACATAAAGTTGTTTTATTTGTTTTTGTTTTTTTTATTACTTTTATAATTTCTGCAACTTTTTTACTGTGTCCATGTGCGGTATCTACTACAATTAAATCTACTTTTTCTTTTAAAATAGCTTCTGCTCTTTTAAGCTCTAAAGGACCGGCTCCAACAGCCGCTCCAACTAATAATTTTAATTTTTTTACTTTTTTGATTTCTTTAATTTGTTTTTTAACATCCAGGTTTCTATGTATGACGCCTATACCTCCGGCTTTAGCTATGGCTATTGCCATTTTACTCTCAGTTACCGTGTCCATTGCTGAAGATAACAATGGTATTTTTAAGGTTAAATTAGATGATAATTTTGTGCTCGTATCAACTTCAGAGGGTAAAACTTCTGAGTATTTGGGTGCCATTGTGACATCATCAAAGGTTAGAGCTTCTTTTATGGGGTCCATAATAATTTATATATGATTCTTTTTAAAAATAAAGTCTCTATCTTAGTATTTTGCAAATAATAAAACTTTCTTTAGATTCTTTTCTACTGGCTTTTGGTTTAAATACTTTAACTTCTTTAAAAATTTTTTTACCTAAGGCAACTATCTCATTAAAAGAAGAACCTAAGAAAATTTTAGAGACAAAACGTCCTTCTTTGACTAATATTTCCTTAGCAAAGTTCATTGCTTCCATTGCTAACTCGCCTGTATAAATTGCATCAATATCCTTTATACCCGTTGTATTAACAGCCATATCAGACACGACAACATCAACTTTTGATTTAAAAAAACCCCTAATCTTTTTCTGTGAATCTATCTCTGTGAAATCAGCCTTGATTTGAATTGTATTATCAATTTCTTCCATGCCTTTTATGTCAATAGAAACTAATCTCCCACTTTTTACAGTTCTTGCAATATATTGTGACCAGCTACCTGGTGATGCGCCTAAATCTATTACTGATATTCCATTTTTTAATATTTTAAATTTTTCATCAATTTCTATTAATTTATATGCTGACCTTGCTCTATAACCATCGACATGAGACTGTCTTACATAAATATCTCTTTTTTGTTTATTAATCCAATTTTTAGAAATTCTATTCTTTTTCAATTAGTGACCAAACCTTAAGCTTTTTGATAAAATTTTATTTTCTAGAGTTTTGATATTAATTTTTACTTCTTTATCTAGCCTCATATCTCTATCACCATCCCAAATACCCGATGCAAGATGGATTATACCTAGGTTATGATTTGGTAAGTAGGGTTCAACAAATTTTTTTTCTTGTTCATTAAATTTTGGTAAAAGATTGCTAACAATCCAGTTACAATTATGAGGTAAAAATTCAGTTTCCAAGTCATCAATATAAACGGACATGTTGATTGCTAATTGTTCTGATCCAAAAATATTTCCAGCTTTTAATGTTTGTTCTAAATTTTTTTGCCATGTAATCCAACCTACAGAATCTTTTTCTAATGAAAATACTCCAATATTAATGTGAGGTGCAAAAGCAAGTTTTCTTGCTTTATTTATTCCAATTTTTGATTTTATCGCATGTTTAAAATTTTGAGATTTAATTACCGCTACTTGGCCAAATATCCAATTAACCCTAGACATTATCTTATACCCAGGTGTGAATGTTTGAGTAATTCCTAATTTTCCATTTTCACAAGCTTTAAAATAAAGTTCTATTGAATTCCAATCACCTACCCATGCATCACAATCTATCCATAAAAATTTTTCATAATTAGGAAAATATTTTGGTAAAAATGCTCTTGATACCTGACTCTTTAGCCACTCTCTTCCCTTAACTTTAAATGCAGGAACATCAATATCCCATTCAGCTGATTTAATTTCATCGACTTTTTTTGATAAAATGTTTTTTTGTTCCTTCGATAAGCCAGCATCTAATATACAGATTGCTATATCCTTGCTTTGTTCAAAACTTTTAACAGAATCTACTAATTCATTAAGTAATTCGAAGTAATTTGAATCAGCTAAGGATACAATTACATTTTTTTTCATCTAAAGTATATCTTCAAGATCTTCATGGTCATGACCTTCACCACTTAGAACTTTTTGTTTATAAATTTTTTGATAGTTAAAATATCCAATTGGGATTAAACAAATATAGATTAACCCACAAATGATCAAAACTTTAAATGTATATATTAATAAAAGCCCAAAAAATAATACAATTCCAAACAATGCAAAAATAGTCATACGACGAGGTATGCTGATTTTTTTAAATGCAAATGTGGGAATTTTACTGATCAACAAAAATGAAATCAAAATAAAAAATGTTGGTACTACAATATTATAATTTATTTTAATAAAATTAAACTCACTTAGGCTTAATATTAATGGCATTAATACCAATATTCCACCTGCTGGCGAGGGTACACCTTCAAAGTAATTGTCTTTCCATGATGGTTCTGAGTTTGAGCTTACGTTAAAACGCGCAAGTCTAAGAGCGACACAAATAACAAAAATCATTGTAAGCAACCAACCAAATTTACCAAGGTTATTTAAAGACCAAAAATACATTATAAATGCAGGAGCCACACCAAAGCTTATTAAATCTGCTAATGAGTCTAATTCTTTCCCCACTAATGAGGTTCCTTTTAATAATCTTGCAACTCTACCATCTAAAGCATCAAAAATTGCTGCAAAAATAATAGCTATAATTGATAGTTCAAATTTTGCATCTAACGCAAATTTAATTGAGCTCAATCCAATGCAAACGTTAATTAAAGTTAATGCATTAGGCAAAAGCATTCTAGCTTTTTTATCTGATACTATTTTAAAATTATTTTTTGGTTTTTCCATAAGCTATCTTTTAGCTAATAGTGTTTCACCAGCAATTGTCTTTTGTCCTACTTTTACCAATGTTTCATAATTTTCAAAATAAACATCTGCCCTACTTCCAAATCTAATCATTCCAATTCTTTCACCCTGTTGAAGTTGCTGATCCTTAGTTGATTCACAAACAATTCTTCTAGCAATTAAACCTGCAATCTGAACAACAATCACTTCTTCAGCATGATTATTCATTATTTTGTAATAGTTTCTTTCATTTTCTTCACTCGCTTTATCAAGTGAAGCATTTAAAAATTTTCCCGGTTTATAAAGTATTTCTGAAATTTTTCCTTCACAGGGTGTTCTATTAACGTGGCAATCAAAAACGTTCATAAAAATACTAATCTTTGTAAATTTTTTACCTTCTAAACCTAGTTCCTTTGGTCCATTCACCTCATGTACCATTAAAACTTCACCGTCTGCCGGGCTTGTTAAATAATTATCATCATTTATTGAAATTCGTTCTGGATCTCTAAAAAAATAATAAACCCATATAGATAACACTAAACCAATTAATCCTAAAAAAGTGCTTAAGAAATACAAAAAGATTGTTATAAAAATAGCTATTGCTAAAAATTTATATCCTTCAGCATGAATTTTTGGGAAAATTTTTTCTAACATAAGCTTATATTTGATAATTTTTTATTAATATGTATATAAAGCACTAAATTACAAATACTAATATATATTATTCATTTATGGCTAAAATAAACGTTAAAAATTCAGTTGTTGAACTAGATGGTGACGAAATGACTAGAGTCATTTGGGAATTTATTAAAAGTAAACTGATTTTACCATATTTAGATTTGGATATTAAATACTATGATCTTGGCATGAAAAGTCGGGATGATACGGAAGACCAAATAACAATAGATTCAGCTAAGGCAATTAAGAAATATAACGTTGGCATTAAATGTGCAACTATTACACCAGACGAGGCACGTGTCGAAGAATTCAAATTAAAAAAAATGTGGAGATCACCAAATGGAACTATTAGAAACATTCTTGGTGGAACTGTATTTAGAGAGCCTATAATTTGCAAAAATGTTCCAAAACTAGTTCCTACCTGGACAGATCCTTTAATTATTGGAAGACATGCTTTTGGTGACCAATATAGGGCAACAGACTTTAAGGTACCTGGAAAAGGTAAAATGGAAGTTAAGTGGACTGCAGAAGATGGTAGTGATGAAATTAAATATGAAGTCTTTAATTTTCCTGGGCCTGGAATTGCTTTATCAATGTACAACTTGGATAAATCTATAGAGGACTTCGCAAGATCTTGCTTTAATTATGGTATAATTAAAAAATGGCCTGTTTATCTTTCTACAAAAAATACTATCTTAAAAATTTATGATGGTAGATTCAAAGATATCTTCCAAGAAATTTTTGATAAAGAATTTAAAACAGATTTTGAAAAACTTAATATTACGTACGAACATAGATTAATTGATGACATGGTTGCTTGTGCTATGAAATGGAGTGGAAAGTATATTTGGGCATGTAAAAATTATGATGGAGATGTTCAGTCAGATACTGTTGCTCAAGGATATGGATCGTTAGGTTTAATGACAAGTGTTCTTCTTGCTCCTGATGGAAAAACTATGGAAGCTGAGGCTGCTCATGGAACTGTCACAAGACATTATAGAATGCATCAACAAGGAAAAGAAACATCAACCAACCCCATTGCTTCAATTTTTGCTTGGACTAGAGGTTTAGCCCATAGAGGAAAATTAGATGATAACGATGATTTAATTAAATTTTCGACCACATTAGAAAAAGTTTGTATAGATTGCGTAGAAAATGGATCAATGACAAAAGACTTAGCAATCTTAATTAATCCAACAAGTAATTATCTAACTACTAATCAATTTTTAGATGCATTAGATGGCCAACTTAAGAAAAAGCTTAATTAATTAATTTTTTAATATTTTCAAAAGATTCTTGAATTTTATCAGGTAGTGTTCCGCCTGCTTGAGCAAAGTCAGCTCTTCCACCTCCACCCTTACCACCAATAATCTCAGAACCTGCTCTAACAATTTTTACAGCATCAAATTTACTTTCTAATGTTTTGGTAACACCTACGGCTAAGCCAACTTTATTGTCATTGATTGCATAAATTATTACCAATCCTTCTCCAATTTCTTTTTTTCCCTCATCAATTAACTTACGTAAATCTTTAAATGGCAAATCTAAGATATTTTGAAACCTAACCTTAATCCCATTAATAACCTGATCATTAATTTTATTTTTTGTTTTATTTTTTAAGATTGAACCAACTGAAAGTTGATCAAATTGTTTATTAAGGTCTTTTATTAAAGATACTTGGTTGTTATTTTGAAGATTAAGTTTTCCTCCTAATTTAATAATTTTTGAAGTTAGCTCTTTTACTATTGCTTCATTCTTTTGATTTGACAAATTAAATATATTTTCTTTGTCTTTTAAAAAGTCTTCTAATTGGGTATCTCGTAGGGCTTCAATTCTTCTTACACCAGCTGCTATAGATGATTGGCTTATTATCTTAAATTTTCCAATATCCATTGTATTTAAAACGTGTGTTCCTCCACATAATTCTGTTGAAAAAAATTGACCCTCCTCGTCTCCCATAGATAAAACTCTAACCTCTTCACCATATTTTTCTCCAAATAAAGCTAAGGCACCATTCTCAACAGCCTCTTTAGGTGTCATTATTCTTGTTTTAACATCAGATTTTTTTTGAATTACTGAATTAACATGCAATTCAATTTTTTTAATCTCTTCTTCTGAAATAGGTTTCATGTGACTAAAGTCAAATCTCAATCGATCAGATTGAACTAGCGATCCTTTTTGAGTTACATGTTCACCTAAAACTCTTCTTAAAGACTCGTGTAATAAATGAGTGGCAGAATGGTAGGCTCTAATATTGTTTCTTCTTTGAGTGTCTACTTTTAATTCAACACTATCATTAAGTTTGATTGAACCTTTTTTAACTTTTCCATAATGTACAAATAAGTCTCCAAGCTTTTTTTGAACATCTGACACCACAAATTCAAAATTTTCATTATAAATTGTTCCTGTATCAGCTACTTGTCCTCCAGATTCTCCATAAAAAGGTGTTTGATTTGTAATTATAATTCCTTCATCGTTTTTTTGAAGATCTTGAACCTCTTTATTATTCTTGAGAATTAGAGTTATTGCACCATCTGCTTTATCAGTGGCATACCCTAAAAAATCAGTTGCTCCTAAACGATCCTTTATATCAAACCATATTTGATCTACTGTGCTATCACCTGATCCTTTCCAATTTTTCTTTGCTGTCTCTTTACTTTCTTTCATTAACAAATCAAATTTTTTACCATCAACAGTTAGTGATTTATTTTTTAAAATATCTTCAGTTAAATCTAATGGAAAGCCAAATGTATCATAAAGTTTGAAGGCAACTTCGCCTGGTAATACTTTTTCTACTTTGTCTAGTTCTTCATTTAATATTTTTATTCCTCTATCTAATAAAACTAAAAATTTTTCTTCTTCAGTTTTTAAAGTTTCTTTTATTAATGACTGTGCTCTTTCTAGTTCAGGATAATTATTAGACATTTCTTCTAATAAGGTTTTAAAAATATCATAGAAAATTGGTTTCTTAGAGCCTAGTAAGTGTGAATGCCTCATTCCACGCCTCATAATTCTTCGAAGTACATACCCTCTACCTTCGTTTGATGGCAAAACTCCTTCTGCTAATAAAAAAGAGCTTGCACGTAAATGGTCAGCTATTACTCTAAAACTAGATTGGTTAGCTTTGTCTACTTTAACATTTAATGAATCTGATGCTGATTGTATTAATTTTTTAAAATGATCCGTTTCATAGTTGTCGTGTGTTCCTTGCAACAATGCTGCAATTCTTTCAAGACCCATACCGGTATCAACAGATGGTTTTGGAAGGTCAATTCTTTTATCTTTTGAAATTTGTTCGTATTGCATAAATACTAAATTCCATATCTCAATAAATCTGTTACCATCTTCATTTTTAGTGCCAGGTAATCCACCTTCTAAATGATCTCCATGGTCATAAAAAATTTCAGAGCACGGTCCACAAGGACCTGTATCACCCATAGACCAAAAATTATCAGATGTTGCTATTTTGATTATTCTATCATCACTAAAACCAGCTATTTTCTTCCAATAGTTAAAAGCCTGTTCATCATCATGATATACTGTTACGTAAAGCCGATTTTTATCAATTCCAAATTCTTTAGTTATTAAATTCCATGCATAGGAAATTGCTTCTTCTTTAAAATAATCTCCAAAGGAGAAATTTCCAAGCATTTCAAAAAATGTGTGATGTCTTGGTGTATAACCTACGTTTTCAAGATCATTGTGCTTTCCTCCTGCACGTACACACTTTTGTGAGGTTGTTGCTCTAATGTAATCTCTTTTCTCTAATCCAGTAAATACATTTTTGAACTGTACCATACCAGAGTTCGCAAACATTAATGTTGGATCGTTATTTGGAACTAAATTGCTAGACTCAACTATCTTATGATCATTTTTTTCAAAATAATCTAAAAATGTATTTCTTATTTCATTTAAAGATTTGTCAGCCATATTTTTAAAATACAGCTTTTTTATTTGATGTCTATATAAGTGTAAGGGAAAAAAGGCGCTTAAATTAAGCGCCTTTTAATAATTAAAGATGACTTTAACTAATTCTTTTTTGGTGGAGTTTCTTCTGTCTTGATTTCCACCTTAGGATCTTCTATTTGATCTTTTGCTGTTTTTTCTGGATCAAGTGGATTTCCTTCAATTTTTTTTGCTATTACTCCAGCTTTTTCCCTTATTGCCATTTCTATCTCTGCAGCAACCTTAGGGTTTTGCTCTAAATAAATTTTAGCATTCTCTCTACCTTGACCAATCTTTTCACCTTTGTAAGCATACCAGGCTCCAGATTTTTCAACAATGTCAGCTTTAGCACCAAGGTCAACTAATTCACCTACTTTACTAATACCTTTGCCGTACATTAGGTCAAATTCAACAACTTTAAATGGTGGTGCTACTTTATTTTTAACCACTTTAACTCTTGTTGAATTACCAATGATCTCATCTCCATTTTTAATTGCACCAATTCTTCTGATATCCATTCTAACAGATGAGTAGAATTTAAGTGCATTTCCACCTGAAGTAGTCTCTGGACTTCCAAACATAACTCCGATTTTCATTCTAATTTGATTAATGAAAATCATCATAGTGTTTGTGCTTGAAATTGAGCCTGTTAATTTTCTTAAAGCCTGACTCATTAATCTTGATTGAAGTCCTACGTGGTGGTCTCCCATTTCTCCTTCAATTTCTGCTCTAGGAGTTAATGCTGCAACTGAATCAACAACTATTACTGAAATAGATCCTGATTTAATTAATGTATCAGCTATTTCCAAAGCTTGCTCACCAGTATCTGGTTGTGAAATTAATAATTCTTCAGTGTCTACACCAAGTTTTTTTGCATAAATTGGATCTAAGGCATGTTCCGCATCTATAAATGCACATATACCACCTGTTTTTTGAGCTTCAGCTAATACTTGTAGGGCTAGCGTTGTTTTTCCAGATGATTCTGGACCATAGATTTCAACAACTCTTCCTTTTGGTAATCCACCTATTCCAAGTGCCACATCTAAACTTAAAGAGCCCGTTGATACCGATTCAATATCCATTGCTCTTCTTTGGCCAAGCTTCATAACTGAGCCTTTTCCAAAATTATCTGTTATCTGGCTCATCGCCGCTTCTAAAGCTTTATTTTTTTCACTGCCTTCTGCTTGTTGTGCTTTTGTAGATTTAACTACTTTTAGGTTGTTTTTAGTCATTTTATGCCTTTTTTATTAAATAATTAGTATTCGAATCTTGTCTTAAATGTACACATTTTGTTCTCTTTATCAATAGTTAATTTTTTATGTGTAAAATTGGCTTTATTACTTAAGTTTTAGATGACTGCTATTTAATAGGCCAATAGACTTTAGAACATTAAATTGAGCAAGTAGATAATTTCGTTCCGAATTTGCTAAAGAAATTCTAGAATTCAATAAAATAGAATTAGATTGAATAACATCTAGAGTAGATCTTCCAAGTCCAGATTCATACTCAACAGTTATTCCTTCATTTGCAATCTCTGCTGCTTTAACTTGAGACTTAACTGAATTTAATAAACTTTTTGAAGATTGAAATGTAGACCATGAGATTGCTACATTGCTGTTATTATTTTTAGTAGCGCTGTTTAATAATAATTTTTTTCTATTTTGCAAGTTCCGACTTTTACTCAATGAAGCTATATTTTTTCCACCCGAATATATTGGCCATGTAACAGTTGCTTTTAAAATATCCTTATTACGCTCATCATAAGACGAGCTCAAATCTTGGGATCTAGAACTTTCATAAGAAAGATTTGCAGAAGGTGCTAGATCAGATCGTGAAATAAGCACATCTTTTCCTGATTGTTCATATTCTAACTTTGCTATAATCAATTCAGGATTATATTTTTTTGAAGCTTCAATTGCCTTACTCAAGTTACTTGGAATCATAAGATTAATATCAAAATTATTATTTAAACTTTTTATATCTGCAACGGGTCCAATCACATTTTCATAATTTAATTTGCTTGAAACAATTTCATTTTGAGATTGAATGAAATTTGCTTGGGCTTCAGCTAATGAAGACTCAGATTGAGCCAAATCAGATAATGTAATTTGTCCTCTTTCCAGTCTAGCTCTATTAGTTTCAACTTGTCGTTCTAATAAATTAAGATTACTTTGATTAATCTTTAATTTTTCATTAGCTAATATTAAACCTGAATAAGCCTCGATTGCTTTTAATAAAACTTCCTGTTCTTTTTTTAATAATTTTATGGCAGCAAGGTCAATTCCAATTTCATTTTTTTTAACATCTGCATTTCTGCCAAAATCTATTAGTGTTTGTTCAATTTTTATAGATTGTGTGGAAGGATCAACATCATTAACTGACTGCTCTACTCCTGCTCTATTAGTTAGTTTGTTTGTATCTTCTTGACTTTTGCTTCCAGAAATTGTGACAGTAGGTAAGTAGTTACTTTTTGAAATTTTTAAATCTTCTTCTGAAATATCAATGTTTTCTCTCTCAGCATTTAAGTCTGTATTATTTTTATAAGCTTCTGTAAGCGCTTCAAATAAGGTTACCGCCAAGACTTGTTGGTTTAAGAATAAAACTGAGAATAGTATTAAGATTATTTTTTTCATTACTTTTTAAATTTTATCTTTTCAATCTGATGATTGCTATTTAAATTCATTATTATAGATGAGCTTTTTAGCGCATCTTTAAACATTTGTTGAGTAATTCTTTGATATGTTTGCATAAAATTTATCACATCCCCACTGCTCATAATCTTTAGGTTTTTCTTATTTTTTGTTTGAACCCAAAGTTTTCTCTCTTGTTTTAATCTCCATTCTCTTAATAAATTAAAATTTTTAGCTTTTAGATATAATAGTCCGTCTAATTGATTAAATAATGTTTTATATTTAGTTTTCAACTGATTATTAACATGGGCTCTCCACTTGGCCCCTTGGTCATATACTTTTTCAAGCGAGTTAATTGGTTTTTTGAGTTGGCTACTTGATTGGGCTCTAGCTCCCACACACCAACCTTCAAAAATCACCACATCAGGCTTTGTTTTAATTTTATGCCATGAGCTTTTTGAACATCTGTCATCTAACGCTTTATCAAATGTTGGAATCAGTAAACTTTTAAAGTTTTTATTTTTAATTTTTTTGAAAAAACTCAACATTAAATCTATATCATGAGTTCCAGGAACCCCTCTTGTCATTAGTAGGGGGTGCTTATTTTTAGATAATAATTTCCTATCTTTTCTTGTTTTATAAAAGTCATCGATGGAGACTTTAAAAACATTTAACTTGAAATATTTTTGTAAGATTAAAGTTAAAATTGATGAGATAGTTGTTTTACCTGAACCCTGTCCTCCTGCTAAACCAATTATTAATGGTTTTTTTTTATTAACTCTTTTTGATATCCAGAGACTGACAGGAATTAAAAAAGATTTAATCATCCTATCTTTATTTTTAAATTTGTCTTTCTTGGTTTCTTGAGAGGAGATAAACTTAAAACAATCTTTTTTTACCTTACTAAAACAATTGTTAACTTCTTGCATAAAAAATTATTTTTTATCAAGAGGATGATTTTGACCATCATTGACTACAATGTTTTCTAATTCAAAAGTATTTATTTCATCTACACATCCAAGATTAAATCCTGTCATAGCCGGATTGGCTCTTGGGTTATGATGTGTGTAAATTCCACAATTAGAACAGAAATAGTGTTTCGCAATTTTTGAATGAAACTGATAAAGTTTTAATTTATCTTCACCTTTAACTATTTTAAAATCTTCATTTTTAACCATAGACATAATTGCTCCTTTTCTCTTGCAAATAGAACAATTACATTTTAAGATTTTTTCTAAATTATCAGGTATATTTATTTCTGCTTCTACTTCTCCACAGTGGCATTTTAGTTTTTTCATTTATATTTTTCCTTTATCCTTTATATTAATCTCAAACATTGCCTCATTTCTTCTGAGTAAAGGTAATGTAAAAGGGCTATTGTAAGTTGCTTTAATAGGTGGACTCAAAATTAATATATTCTTTTTTATTAATTCATTTTCTAAAATATTTTTATGTCTAGTAAAATTTTTATCAGAAGCTCTTCCTGAATATGTAATAGCTGCATAATAGCCACCTTTAATATTTAATATTTTAACATCTGGATTGGATGGACTTGGTATATTTTTTTTATTAAATTTTGAAGGTAAATAAAATTGCATAGTCATATTTCCTTTTTTTTCCACCTGAGTAACTGGTGTTGTCATCTTAATCTCTTCCTTATCTTCGTTGTTGCCAGAGATATAATTAAATAATTTTCTAAAACTACTGCCTTGATTTGATATTTCTGTTTCAATAGCTAAACGATCAGAATATTTTCTGATTTCATAAATTTCATTTTTTTTCACCACTTCATAATTTGCCTCTTCATAAGCCATACCTTTAGAGGTTATAATTAAACCAAGAATTATAATTGATAGAATTTTTTTCATTTTAATATGAAGCTTAAACTATCCCTGGTTGAAGTTATCCACAAGGCTACAAAATGTAGTTTGGATGTTCACCTTTTGATTCACCTTTGATTCAGTTACAGACTCAAAATACAACTTCTTGCGTGTATTGTATAACTGCTCTATAAAAAAGAACAAAAATAGAACATGAAATTAACCATTCCCTTTTATCTACATAAAGCAGGCGCAGGTTTTCCCTCTCCAGCAACAGATTACATAGAAGAAGATGTAGATCTTAATGTTCATCTAATTAAAAATGTTCCAGCAACATTTATCATTAGGGTTCAGGGAAAATCGATGACTGATGTTGGTATTTATGATGGTGACTTATTGGTTATTGATAGAAGCTTAAAACCTAAAAATTTTTCAACAGTGGTTGCAAATGTTCATGATGAGTTAGTTGTTAAAAGCTTTGTTAAATCAAAAGATGGACAATTCTTAACATCGGGCTCAAAAAATATTGAAGATAAAATAATTATTGGTGATGAAACAGAAGTATTTATTTGGGGGGTTGTGACTTATGTCATTCATTCAACGTACTAAAAAAATAGCATTAGTAGACTGTAATTCATTTTATGTTTCCTGTGAAAGATTATTCAACCCTAAGATTAGAAATAAACCTGTCGTTGTTTTATCTAATAACGATGGCTGTATCATTGCAAGATCAAATGAAGCTAAAGCTCTTGGTATTAAAATGGGAGAACCTTATTTTAAAGCTAAAGATATAATACTTAGAAATAATGTTTATGTTTTTTCTTCGAATTATTCTTTGTATGGAGATTTATCTAGAAGAGTGATGAGAACTTTAAAAAGGTTTAATCCTGAGTTAGAAGTATATTCTGTTGATGAGGCTTTTTTAGATTTAAGTAATTATCCAGATGATGAGGTGGAAGATGTCGGCAAAGAAATTAGAAGCATTGTTTTACAGTGGACAGGAATTCCAACCAGCATTGGTATTGCTAAAACAAAAACACTAAGCAAAATTGCAAATCATATAGCAAAGAAAAAACAATCTGGAGTTACAAACTTAATAGGAATTGAAAATATTGATCCATTGTTAGAAAAAATAGATATCAATGATGTTTGGGGAGTTGGTAAACAACTTACTAAGTTTTATCATCAAAATGGAATTTATAATGCTAAGCAATTAAAGAATATGTCAAATACTTGGATTAAAAAAAGTTCTAATGTTTTAAGTTCTAGAACAGCACTGGAACTTAGAGGTATTCCTTGTATTCCATTAGAAACTAAAACTTCAAAAAGAAAGAGCTGTGTTGTATCAAGATCATTTGGCACAAGAGTTGAAAAATTTCAAGAACTACAAGAAGCTGTTGCAAGTTATTGTTTAAATGCTTCAGAAAAAATTAGATCAGAATCTTTAATTGCAAAGTCAATAACTGTTTCTGTTAGAACAAGTCCATTTCAGAATAAAGGAGTTTACTATTCAAATGCTAAAACTATAGATTTTCCAATTGCTACTAATAATAGTATTGAAATAGTTAAAACAGCTTTAGTTGCATTAAATGAAATTTTTATAAATGGATACAGATATCAAAAGGCAGGCATAACATTGACTGGCTTGGTTAGTTCAGATGGTAGCAAAAATCTATTCTCCTCAGAAAAAGATGAGAAAATTAAAGGCTTAATGAGATCTATTGATAGTACAAATTACAGATATGGTAGATCAACACTGAGTTTGGCTAGTGCTGGAGTTAACAGGAAGTGGAATATGAGGAGAGATCACTCTTCAAAAATAGATACAGCTGACTTTCATTCATTGCCAATAATAAAAGCTATTTAATTTGATCTATGCTGCTAATATTTTCTAAAGAATTTTCAAATTCTAAAAAGTTTTCTCTTTTTGATAAAGTGATTACAGAAATCATCATAATGATAACTGCCACAACAGGTATTAATGTAATAGCTGATATTTTTCCAGTCACTAAAAATAAGTAAGTAATTAAAAATATTATGGATCTAATTAATAATGTTATTTTAAAGACTGCAATAATTGAAAGGGAGTGCTTGAGTAAATTAACAAAACTCATTTTAGAAGGACCAAAATACCTTGTGCCTCTTTCAGATGGAATAGACTTTCTGTCTTTTACTATTTTTGCCAAAGATCCTGAAAAACTACTCCATGTTGCAGGTTCATTAACCATTTTATTAACTGCAGACTTAGGGAGGCAAGAATAATTACCATATTTAATAATTTTTCCTGTAAAAATGAGAGTTAAATACTTATGGGCTAGATAACAAAACTTAAATATAAATCCTTCAGATCTTTTTACTCTATTCGCTGTAATAACCACATCTGGATAATCATTGATTTTTTCAATCAATAAACTTAATTCTTCAGGTCTATCCTCTCCATCACCATCCATTGGAATTACATAATCAAAGTCTTTTTTTTCATTTATATATTTTAATCCAGCTGCATTACACCTTGCGTGACCCTTATTTTCTTTCATGTTGATAATTTGAATAGACTTTAAGTTATTTAAATCAACTGAAAGCTCTGGTCTATTTTCGGTAGAAGCATCGTTGACTATTATTACTGAAAACTCATTATTTAATGTTGAGACTTGTGAGTTAATATTTTCTATAAGCTTAAAAACTGATTGCCAATCATTATAAACTGGAATTAAAATTTTTATTTTGTTCATCTATTTCCAATGCAAATATTATCAATACAGGTAAACTTAGTAAGTGAGTTTAGCTTATCTTTTGTGATAAATCCCTCCCAAACTGGTCTTGATTTTAAATGATATGATAAATTTCCTGCGTGCCATTCATCTCCAAGCACAACATTAATGGGATCTTTATGATCTTGATCCCAGAAATATTGAGTTTTTTCTGCTATTTCTTTTCCAGAATAATCTGTTCTTTTGTCTGTTTCTGTAATTGAAATATAGGCATAAGCAAAAAGTGAAAAGGCAGATGAAATTAGAAACGCTGACATGAAGCCATTTAACTTTTTTAAATTTATTTGCGCTTGAAAAATATAAACAATTAAAACACCAAAGAATAAATAAAATGGTGTCATCCACATTGTTCTTATTTTAGATCCTGTTAACATTGAAGTTAAGAACATCAACCCTATTGGAACTAAATTAACAAATATCAAGAACAATAATTTTTTATCTTTTAAAGATATTTTAAATTTAAATTTTTTTACTAAAAAAAAAGACATAATGAACAATGGAATAAGTATTCCTATTTGTTTGCCTAAAAATATTAATGGATAAATTATATGATCCAGCAAACTTGAGTTATCTAATTCAGTTCTAGCTAATCCATAAGTGATAGTTATATAATCATTATTTGTTAACCAAATTAGATGTGGAATTAATAGAACAATAAAAATTTCTAGAGATATTAAGTATTTAAAATCAAATTTTTGATAATTCTTTATAAAAATTACATAAAAAAATAGTAGATCAATTGCTATTAAAAGATAAATAAAAAGATATTTTGATAAAAAACCTATGGCTGCAAACACTCCTAGCCAAAAATAATTTTTTAAAGCTACATGTTGTTTATCAAATAATTTCCAGGAATAATAAACACACAATGCCCAGAAAGGTAATTGACAAATATTTACATTAAATTCTGGAGTTGTAAAATTATAAAAATAAACACCTTCCAGTAAAAGTACTGATATTAAGCTTAAAGTTTTATTTTTAAATAATTCTTCTGCAAATTTAAAAACAACTATAAAAGCTATCCCTACAAATATTTGACTTAATAAATAATAAGCCCAATCTTGTGCACCAAATATTTGATAAAAAATTTCAGGGAAAAAAGCACTTGCTGGTGGATGTTTATTAAAGCCCCAATCTAAATTATTTCCCCAGGCTAAAGCCTCAATTGTATCAAGAGGTAAATTGTTGTTAGTTAATGATGGAATCAGCGTCCATAAAATTAAATGTATTGCAATAAAACTGTAAAATAATTTATTTATATCTATTTTATTAAAACTCATAATGAACTTATATTATTATCATTTACTACTATTTAAATTTATATGAATTAAGCCTGCTTGACACGTATTAATTGCTGAATATACTCCGGCCACTAAAATTTATATATATGCCTAAAATCTCAAAATCATCTACTAAAAAACCAAAAGTTAAAACAAAGAAGATTGTTACTGCGATCCAAAAGCCAGTTAAAGCAATAAAAAAAATTGCTACTACTGAAAAAAAGATAAAAGCACCAATTAAAATTTCAAAAAATTATATACCTAAAGATACTGAGAAATACATGTGCGATAAGCACTTATCATTTTTTAAAATAAAGCTTACTGAGTGGAAAAAAGAATTAGTAAAAGCGAATAATGAAGCTCTTTATCATGGATCAATGGATGACAATAGCGTTTCAGCAGATATTGTTGATCAAGCAAGCTCATACACAGATAAGGCTGTAGAAATGAAAGCGATCAATAGACAAATAAAATTAATTTCTAAAATTGATCAAGCCTTATTAAGAATAAAAGATGTGACTTTTGGGTTTTGTGTGGAGACGGCAGAGCCAATAGGCTTAAAAAGATTGATGGCAAGACCTGTTGCTCATCTTTGTATTGCAGCTCAAGAAAAGCATGAAAAAGAAGAAAAAGTATACGCTGATGATTAAAGTTTAGGTATTTTTCTTAAGTAGCATCAGAGATAGCATTCAAATTTACTTAATCCTCTTTTTTTATTATACTCCCTACTTCTATTTTACCATCATTTAATGCTCTTAAATAAATACCCATATCAAAATGTCTATAATTTTTTTTTAAAGACTGAAGTAAATTGAGCTCACTATTATTTGTTTTTGGTCTTAGGTTGATTGCAACACAACGTGGAATATTTCTCTCTACTTTAAATAAAACATTATTAATTTTTATAGTTTTCCCAACCCATTTACGTTCTTCCCAGGCTTCAATTCCATCAATATAAAAATTTCCTCTAAACCTTTGGAATTCAACTTTTTCATTAATTTTTTTTTCTAAATCCTGAATACTTTTAAGATTTATAAGAGATATAGAATTAAAAATTTTATTTGAATGTGAGGTGTCATAAAAAGGAAATTCATTATTTTGCAGTAAAGAAATTGGTTTCATTAATGAACTTTCTAGTTCTACGAGTTTATTTATAAGAATAGATCTTTGATTTAGATTATCAGCTGTTATTAATATTAATTCCTTAACACCAAGCATTAAAGCTAATTTATTATCTTTGTATGTAAAGTTATACTTATTTAAAACTGGGGAGTTTTTTAAAGATAAAAAATTTTCTAGTTTTCGTTCACTTGGATTTTTTTCTATTAAGCGAGCTCTTTCAGAATTGATGATTCTTGAAAAGGCAAATTTTCTATCATTCAAAATTCCTAAATCTTTTTTAACCTCACATGATTTAATATTTATAAAAGATAAAGATTTTACAGGACTGAAGTATATTGATGAAATCAAAACACTCATATAATTATTATGGTTTTGGTATCTCAGATCCATTTTTCAGGAGATCATATCCTTTTATAACAGCTTTTCTTTCCGCGATATCTAAATACCATCTAGTTAAATTTTTATATTTTTTAAGTCCAATATCATGCCACTCATGCCTTGCAATCCAAGGCCAAGTTGCAATATCTGCAATTGTATACTCATTTCCAGCTAAGTATTTTGATAAAGATAGCCTTTCATCTAGTTCACCATAAATTCTTTTGGTAATTTTAAAATATCTTTCTTCTCCAAACTCACTTTTTCCAGTGTTATAATGATGAAACTGATGATGTTGTCCAATCATCGGTCCAATAATTCCCATCTGTGCCATCAACCATTGGTTTACAGTATGTCGATCTTTTGCTTCATAAAATTTATTATATTTTTCAGCTAAATATATAAGTATTGCACCAGACTCGAATAATGACTGTCCATTTTCATGATCTATAATTACCGGTATCTTTCCAAATGGGCTAATTTTTTTAAAATCTGCCTTAAATTGTTCATCTTTTGACAGATCAATTTTAGTAACTTTAAAATCACAACCTATTTCTTCTAACATTATTGTAATTTTTTTTCCATTTGGAGTATCTGCTGTAAATAGCTCTATCACTCTTTAACACCTAGTCTGCTTTTTACTGTCTTAGAGGAAGTGGTAAACTCAAATCTATATTTTTCATCTGGTTTAGCGTATTTAAAACAACCTCTAGCAGCTAATGCTCCCTCATGAAAACCTGAAAGAATTAATTTAAGTTTTCCAGGATAGGTGCAAATATCACCAATTGCAAAAATACCTTCTTTATTGGTCTCAAAATTTTCTGTATTAACAGGTACTGTCTTTTTATCTAAATTTAATCCCCATTCAGCAATTGGTCCAAGTTTCATGATTAGCCCAAAAAAGCCCAAAACATAATCAGTTTTAATTTCTTTTACACTCTCATCATCATGTTTGATGTTAATACTTTCAACTTTTTCATTACCACTAACTGAATCTAATTGGTATTTCGTATAAATTTCTATCTTACCTTCATCTTTTAATTGCTTAACCTTATCAATACTTGCTTGCATTCCTCTGAATTCATCTCTTCTATGTACTAATATAACTTTAGATGTATTTGAGAGCTCTATTGCCCAATCTAACGATGAGTCTCCTCCACCAAAAATGGTAACTGTTTTATCTTTAAAAATTTTTTTATTTTTAATTGAATAAAGTATTTGTTTTCCTTCATACTTTTTAATTTCTTTTGTTGGGAATTTTCTTGGCTCAAAAGAGCCTACGCCAGCTGCAATAATTATACTTGATGCCTCAAATTCAGTTCCTTTATTCGTCTTTATTAACCATTTTTTTTCAACTTTTTTAATTTCTTCTACTCTCTCATTTAAATGAAAATTGGTTTTAAATGCTTTTATTTGTTCAATAAGATTATTGGTTAGCTCTTCACCTGTGCATTCGGGCACTGCAGGAATATCATAAATGGGTTTATCTGGATAAAGTTCAATGCACTGACCTCCAATTTTATCTAGGTTATCTACTACTTCACATTTTAATCCAATTATTCCTAATTGATGAATACAAAACAATCCAACTGGCCCTGCACCTATTATTAAAGTATCTGTTTTAATCATTTAACCTTGTTTTGATGGAATGCTAACTGTTAGTCCATCTAGTTCATCAGAAACTAATAGCTGGCAACTTAATCTACTAAATTTATTAGGTTCAAAAGCCATATCTAACATGTCTTCTTCACCATCTTCTTTTTTTGGTAGCTTATCAAACCATTCTTCTTTGACATAAACATGGCAAGTAGCACAAGCCATTCCACCCCCACAATCAGCATCAATCCCAGGAATATCGTTTTGAACAGCACCTTCCATTACACTCAATCCATTAGCAACTTCTATGATTTGAGAGTTTCCATTATTTTCTATGTATGTAATTTTAGGCATTTGTCTAAATATAAAGGCATATAAAAAAAGGGCAAGTACACAAAGTGTACTCGCCCTTTTTAAATTATTTATATTTACTAATTACTTAGCTTTTCTACCACCTGATTGCATTGCCGCAGCCCAAATGATTAGACCAAATGCAGTTTTGTTTAGCAAGTCAGCTATGTTGTAAATCACGTTTAGTGAGTCAGCATCTACACCACCTGTTAGGTAACCAAATACGTAACCTAATGGGTAAATTGCCCAACCAACTGTAACGATCATTCTCATTGCACCAAATGCAGTAACAAGAGCTTTGTTTCCACTTTTTGCTGCAGCTTTTCCCGCTTCACCAGAGAATACTTCATAAAGAATGTAGAACCATCCAGCCATACCGATTACAAAACCAAGTGTAGCATTAATGTATCCTGCTTCTCCTAAGTATCCACCTACAAGCATCACAACTGTTCCAATTAACAATCTCCAGAATATTCCAGAATTTGCTTTTCCTACAGCTGCTAGAATTAGGTAAAATTCTATCATTAGTAATGGTACAGTGATTAACCAGTCAATATATCTGTATACTGTTGGTGACTCACCAGTCGTGACCCATACATCTCTCATATACATGTAGTGTATAAAGGCAATACCAGTAACTAGTCCTGCAACAATTATTGACGTTCTCCAACCTGCTGCAACATTTCCTGCTTCTAAGAAAAAGAAAGCAGTCGACGCTAACATCACCATTGTTACTAGCCAGAATGAAATCCCAACGAAGTCGTCAGAAGCCAACATGGCTGTTTCTGCGTTTGCTACACCTGAAGCACCCATTAGGGCTACAGCAGTAAGAGCAAACAATTTTAGTTTTTTCATAAAAAACTCCCTCTTTTGTTAGTTTTTAACTTTTAGTTTATATAAACTAGCTACATGCAAATGCTTGTAACTAAGCAGTGTTAACTATCAAAATAATTAACTTAATAGAAGTCTTATTTATGCCTAATTTGGCTTGATTTTACTTACTTTTTAAATTTTAATAGAATTTTTAAATTTAATAAGACAAAAAAAAAGCAATTTAGAATCAAATGAAATGAGTAATAAATTTAATGAAATTTATCAAAATTCTATAAAAAACCCTGAAAGTTTTTGGCAGGAAGTGTCTAATGATATTTTTTGGTTTAAAAAACCCACTAAAATTTTAAATAAATCTAATCCACCCTTTTATAAATGGTTTGAAGATGGTGTTACCAACACTTGTTATAATGCTTTAGACCTTCATATCGATGAGGGTAGAGGTGAAAAATTAGCTTTAATCTACGATAGCCCCATTACAGGTAGTAAAAAACAATTTACCTATAGTGAATTAAAAAAAAAAGTTTCAAAATTTGCTGGAGCCTTAAGAAATCAAGGGGTTAATAAAGGAGACCGGGTCATAATTTACATGCCCATGATCCCTGAGGCAGTAATTGCTATGTTAGCTTGTGGAAGGATTGGGGCAATTCACTCTGTAGTATTTGGTGGCTTTGCATCAAGTGAGTTAGCAAGCCGAATTGATGATAGTAAAGCAAAAATATTAGTTACTGCTTCTTGTGGCTTTGAGCCAGGAAAAACTATTGAATACAAACCTTTAGTAGATGAGGCAATAAAAATTGCCTCTCATAAAATAGAAAAATTAATTCTTTTTCAAAGATCTGAGAATGAAGCAAAAATAAATGCTCCAAAAGAAGTAAGTTGGGATGAGGCACTCTCTAATGCTCAAGAGGTAGATTGTGTGGAGATGAATTCAAATGATCTTGCTTATATCTTATACACATCAGGCACCACAGGCATTCCCAAAGGAATAGTTAGAGATATTGGTGGTCACATAGTTGCTCTAAAATGGACAATGAAAAATATCTATAATATTGATGCTGATGATGTCTGGTGGTCAGCGAGTGATATTGGTTGGATTGTTGGTCACTCTTATATTGTCTACGCTCCTTTATTTAAAGGATGTACTACCGTTTTATTTGAAGGCAAGCCCATCGGTACTCCCGATGCTGGCGCGTTTTGGAAAATAATTTCTGACTATAAAGTCAAATCTCTTTTTACGGCTCCAACTGCATTTAGAGCTATTAAGAAAGAAGACCCTGAAGGTAAATTTTTCTCCAAATATGATTTAAGTAAATTTGAATCTTTATTTTTAGCAGGAGAAAGAGCGGACCCAGATACTATCAAATGGGCTGAAAATTTATTAAAAGTTCCTGTAATTGATCACTGGTGGCAAACTGAAACTAGCTGGGCAATTAGTTCTAATTGTACCGGTATAGAAATGATGAAAACAAAATATGGCTCAGCCTGTAAAGCAGTTCCTGGTTATGATGTTCAGATAATGAAGCCAGATCAAACATTAGCTAAACCAAATGAAATGGGAGATATTGTTGTAAGACTACCTTTGCCTCCTGGAACTTTTCCAACATTATGGAATGCAGATAAAAGATACAAAGATAATTATATGACTAATTACGAAGGTTACTATGAAACCTATGATGCTGGTCACATTGATGAGGATGGATACATTTGGATTATGTCTAGAACAGATGATATTATTAATGTTGCAGGCCATAGGCTATCAACAGGTGCTATAGAAGAGGTTTTATCAGATCATCAATCAGTTGCTGAGTGTGCTGTACTAGGAGTTGCTGATAAATTAAAAGGACAATTACCAATAGGCCTCATAGTTCTTAAGACAGGTGTTGAGAAAGATAACGAAACTATTTCAAAAGAATGCGTAAAAATGGTTAGAGATACTATTGGACCAGTTGCTGCATTTAAAATTGTAATTGTTATTAAAAGATTACCAAAAACTAGATCTGGCAAGATATTAAGAGGAACTATTAGAAAAATTGCTGATAATGAAGAGTATAAGGTACCAGCAACTATTGATGATCCTGCTATCTTAACTGAGATAAAAGAAGACTTACTTAAGCATAATATTCTTAAATAGTGATTAAAACATATCTAATTTTAATAGTTGCAATTTTTTTTGAAGTAGGTGGAACAATGTTATTGCCTGTTTCACAAAATTTTACAAAAATTATCCCAACCACCACTCTTGCAGTTTTTTATTTGTTATCTTTTTATCTTATAACCTTTGTTGTTGATAAAATTCCAATCGCAATTGTTTATGCAACATGGAGTGGTCTTGGAGTGTTTACAGTCGCAATATTAGGATATATCTTCTTTAAACAATCATTGTCTTGGCAGGCTGTGTTAGGATTATTCTTTATTGTTTTTGGAGTTGTGCTTGTAAATAGCTTTTCAGTAAAAACTATTTAAAATTTTAATGGCTTACCCTCAGGATCACCTAAAATTTTGCCATCCCTCATTTTAATTTGACCATTAATGATTGTTGATACTGGTGTGCCTTTAAATTCATATCCATCAAAAGGTGACCAACCGCATTTACTTTCAATATTTTCATTTTTAATTGTAATTTTTTTATTCATATCTACGATTGTGAAATCAGCATCAAAACCCTCTTTAATAAAACCTTTATCTTGTATCCCAAAAATTTTTACTGGATTTTCACATATAGAATTCATTAATTGTTCTAAACTTAATTTTCCATCATTAACATGGTTTAACATAACTGGTAAAAGTGTTTGAACACCTGGCATTCCAGATGGTGAATTTGGATAATTTTTTTCTTTATTCTCTTTTAAGTGTGGAGCATGATCAGAACCAATTGTATCATTAAGATTATTTTTTACTCCATACCACAGTCTATCATGGTGGGACTTGTCTCTTAAAGGTGGATTCATTTGAGCATAAGTTCCAAGTTTGTCATAACAGTCTGGAGCGTAGATTGTTAAATGTTGTGGAGTAATCTCAAATGTTATGTTGCCTTTGTGTTGTGATAAAAAGTCAATCTCTTCTTTCGTGGTAATATGAAGAATATGAGCTTTTTTCTTATATCGCTCAGCAATTCTAACTATTCTTCTAGTAGATGAGATTGCACATTCGGCACTTCTCCAAATTGGGTGTGAATGAACATCTCCTTCTTTAATCAATTTTTTATTAATATTTAAAATTGCTTCATCCTCAGAATGTACTGCAACAACTTTTGAGCTGCTTTTAAATACTTTTTCAATATCTTCTTCCTCAGCAACTAAAAGGTTTCCAGTTGACGATCCAGCAAACAGTTTAATTCCACAACAACCCTCTAAATTTACCAAATCTGCTAACTCACTTGCGTTATCAGCTGTTGCTCCAAAATAAAATGCATAGTTGCAATACATCCTATTTTTTGCGAGATCTAATTTCTTTTGAAATTCTACTTTATTAGAAGTTGGTGGATTAGTATTTGGCATCTCAAAAACACTCGTTATTCCTCCAACAATTGCCGCTCTACTTCCTGAATGAAGATCTTCTGTATCAGTTGAACCAGGTTCCCTAAAATGAGTTTGGGTATCAATACATCCTGGTAAAATAATTAACCCCTTAGCATCAAAAATTTCTTTAGCTTCATTATTAATTTTACCAATTTCTGTGATTTTACCATCTTTGATTGCTATATCTTGATCATTAAGATCTTTGTCTATGTAGCATGAACCGTTTTTAATTATTAGATCTAACATTTATGAAAAAAGTAATTATATTATATTTGTGCATCAATCAATTATGAATACTCAAAATGTATATATTTTAGAAGATAGAGGGATTCTCTATATAAATGGAGCTGATGCTAAAGAATTTCTACAAAACCTAATTAGTAACGACATTAATAAGGTTAATGAAGAAAGTAGTTGTTTTGCATCACTATTAACCCCTCAAGGAAAATTTCTATTTGCTTTTATTATTGCAAAACATAAAGCTGGTTACTTCATAGATTGTGAAAAATCTCAAACAGAGGCTCTTTTTAAACAACTTAATGTTTATAAGCTTAGATCGGATGTTGACATTATGAACTTAAGCAATGAATTTGTAATTGCAGCCTTTAATTATGAAAAGTTTTTGAAGTTTGAGGGTGCCAAGGATCATCCTGGTTATACTATAAAATATAGAGAAGACCCTATTTTACTAGACCCAAGAAATAAAGATCTAGGTGCAAGACTTATTATTAATTTAGAAAAACTTTACCTATCTTTAAAAAAATTAGAGCTAAAAGACTCCCCAATTGATGAATATTATAAATTAAGTCATGATTTAGGAATTGCTCAAAAAGAAATGAATAAATTACAAAATAAATTATTTGGGATTGAGTGTAATTTTGAGGAGCTAAATGGAATAGATTTTCAAAAGGGCTGCTATGTTGGTCAAGAAAATACAGCCAGAATAAAACTAAAGAATAAACTTTCTAAAAGATTATTAGCCATACAATTAATCAGTGGAAAATTAACTGAGGGTGCTTCAATTTATGCTAATGATATTGAAGTAGGTAAAGTATTAATTAATGATGAGTATCCTTTTGCATTAATCAAATATCTAGATGAAAACTTTAAAAAAGACATTGAATTAAAAAGTGAAAATGCAATTTTAAGAATAAAAATGCCAAATTGGATATAGTAGTGTGGCATAATAAGGAATGACAAGTATTAACCTAATTGATAAGTTTTGACATGGAATTTACACCAGAAGTAAGAATAGCAACCGATCCTATTTATCAAAAGATCTCAAAGGTTATGCCTGAGATTGAGTGGTCAGTTCATGCTCCTTATATTCATAGAATTAATCAATTAAAAAAAGAAAAAAATGCAATTATACTTGCTCATAATTATCAAACTCCAGAAATTTATCATGGTATTGCAGATGTTGCAGCAGACTCGTTAGCTCTTGCAATTGAGGCTTCAAAAACTGAGGCTGATATTATTGTAATGGCAGGAGTTCACTTCATGGCAGAAACATCCAAGTTAATGAGTCCTGAAAAAAAAGTTTTACTTCCTGATATGACTGCTGGTTGTTCTTTATCATCATCAATCACAGGTAAAGATGTAAGATTATTAAAGGAAAAATATCCAGGTGTTCCTGTTGTCTCATATGTAAATACTTCCGCGGATGTGAAAGCTGAAACAGATATTTGTTGCACATCTGCAAATGCAGTTAAAATTGTAGAATCTCTTGGTGTTAAGAAAGTTATTTTTTTACCTGATGATTACTTAGCAAAATATGTTGCTTCTCAAACTGAAGTTGAAATTATCGCCTGGAAAGGTATTTGTATGGTTCATGACCAGTTCACTGAAAAAGAAATACATGATATTAGAGCAAAAAATCCTGGTATTAAAATAATAGCTCATCCAGAATGTCCACCTGACGTAATTAAAGCAAGTGACTTTGCTGGATCAACTGGTGGGATGATTAAATATGTTAAGGACAATCAACCTAAAAAAGTTATGATGGTTACTGAATGTTCAATGAGTGATAATATTCAAGTAGAAAACCCAAATGTAGAATTTATTAGACCGTGTAACCTTTGTCCTCATATGAAAAAAATTACATTACCAAAAATTTTAGATTGCCTAGAAAATGAAACTGGTGAAATCATAATGGATAAAGAGACAATAGAAAAAGCAAGAATTCCTGTTGAAAAAATGGTTGCGATCGGCAGATAATAAAAGTGTCTCAAATTAAACTAAGCAATTATTATATCAAGAATGTTGTAAAGCTTGCTTTAAATGAAGATCTGTACCCTTCTGGCGATATCACTTCAAACTTAGTTAAGAATAATAAGATAATAAAAGTTAAATTAATTTCTAACCAACAAGCTGTGATAGCTGGATTAGAATTTGCAAAACAAACATTTAAATTAATAGATAGTAAGATTAGATTTATTGTTAAAAAAAAAGAAGGTTCACTAGTAAAAAAAAATGAACTAATTGCAATAATAGAAGGTAAGGCTGAAAATATTCTAATTGGTGAAAGAGTTGCTTTAAATTTTATGAGTCATATCTCTGGAATTGCTACTAAAACTAATCAATTTGTTAAATTGGTTAATAAAAAATGTAAAATTTGCTGTACTAGAAAAACTATTCCAACCTTAAGGGTAATACAAAAATATGCTGTTAAGCTAGGTGGTGGTACAAACCATAGATTTAACTTAAGTGATGAATTTCTTGTAAAAGATAATCACATTGCAAGCTCTGATATTAAAACTTTAGTGTCTCTTGCGATCAAAAATAAAAAAGGAAGAAAAATCACAGTAGAGGTTGATACTTTAAATCAGCTCAAGCAAATAGTAGGTTTAAAGTTTAATACAGTCTTGTTTGATAACATGAGCATCAAAACCCTGGAAGTTGGTATTAAAATGGCTAAAAAATACTACGAAACTGAAGCTTCTGGCAATGTAAATTTAAAATCTGTTAAAAAAATTGCAGCAACAGGTGTTGATAGAATTTCTATTGGCAGCATAACTCATAGTGTGACAGCTGTTGATTTTAAATTAGAAATTTAGTTTTTTTTTAATAATTCAGCTTGAGCTGCAGCTAATCTTGCAATCGGAACTCTATAAGGTGAGCAAGAAATATAATCTAAACCTGCATTTGCACAAAAGTGAATACTTTTAGGATCACCACCATGCTCTCCACAAATTCCAAGTTTAATTTTTTTGTTTTGTCTTCGTCCTTTTTCAACTGCAATTTCTATTAAATCACCTACTCCATCATCAATTGAAATAAACGGATCTATAGAAAAAATTTTATTCTCAAGATAGTCATTTAAAAATTTACCACTATCATCTCTACTTAGCCCAAATGTTGTTTGGGTTAAATCATTAGTACCAAAACTAAAAAACTCCGCATGTTTTGCTATATCATCAGCTTTAATAGCGGCTCTTGGTAACTCAATCATAGTTCCAACTAAATAGTCAACTTTAACTTTTTTTTCTTTTTGAACTTCTTTTGCAACTCTAACTACTAAGTCCTTCATTATTCTAATTTCAGCCTCTGTTGATACTAATGGAATCATTATTTCTGGAAATGCTGATTTAATTTTTTTTATCTTAAGTTCAGATAAAGCTTCAAAGATTGCCCTACACTGCATTTCATAAATTTCTGGAAATGAAATTCCCAGTCTACAACCTCTATGACCTAGCATTGGGTTTTGTTCATGTAATTCATTAATTCTAGATTCGATTTCTTTTAATGGTAGACCTACAACTTTTGCAACATCATTAATTTCTTTTTCAGTTTTAGGAAGAAATTCATGTAATGGTGGATCTAATAATCTAACCGTAACAGGTAAGCCATTCATAATCTTAAATATTTCAATAAAATCTTTTTTTTGATGTGGTAAAAGCTTTTCTAAGGCCTTATTTCTATCTTCTTTTGTTTTTGATAAAATCATTTCTCTAACTGATAAAATTCTTTCTTCATCAAAAAACATATGCTCTGTTCTACAAAGACCAATACCTTCTGCTCCAAAGTCTCTTGCTGTTTTTGTGTCCAGTGGTGTTTCAGAATTAGTTCTTACTTTTAATTTTCTAAATCCATCAGCCCAACTCATTAGTTTTGAAAAATCTCCAGATATCTCAGGTTTAACTGTTTGCACTTCTCCTAAAATAATTCTTCCCGTTGAACCATCAATTGTAATGATATCACCTTCTTTAATTTCAATAGATGATGTTTTAAAAGTTTTAGCTTCATAATTAATATCAATTTCACTAGAGCCAGATACACATGGTCTTCCCATTCCTCTTGCAACCACTGCTGCATGGCTAGTCATTCCACCCCTTGCAGTTAAAATTCCTTTAGCCGCATGCATTCCATGAATGTCTTCTGGAGATGTCTCAATTCTAACCAAAATAGTATCTTGCATGACATCATTCAATCTCTCTGCTTCTTCTGATGAAAAAACAACCTTGCCGCTTGCAGCCCCAGGTGAAGCTGGCAGTCCATTCGCGATAACATTTACCAAGCTTTTTTCATCTAATGTTGGGTGTAATAAAGTGTCTAAAGAGGCTGGATCTATTCTCATTACCGCTTCTTTTTTTGAAATTAATTTTTCTTTAACCATGTCCACTGCAATTCTAACTGCAGATTTTGAGGTTCTTTTGCCAGATCTTGTTTGTAACATCCATAATTTATTATTCTCAACAGTGAACTCTACATCCTGCATATCCTTGTAATGTTTTTCTAAAACTTTTAGAATTTTGTCTAATTGTTTAAATACTTTTGGCATAGATTCTTCCATAGAAGCTTCTTTTGCCTTTGCATCTTTTCGTGCTTTTTTTGTTATATATTGAGGAGTTCTTGTTCCAGCAACAACGTCTTCTCCTTGTGCATTAATTAAGTATTCTCCATAAACTTCATTAACTCCATCAGATGGATTTCTTGTAAAGACAACTCCAGTTGCGCAATCACCCCCCATATTACCAAATACCATAGATTGAACATTAACTGCAGTTCCCCATTCAGCAGGAATCTGATTTAATTTTCTATAAACTTTTGCTCTATTACTCTCCCAAGATAAAAATACCGAACTAATTGCACCAAGTAATTGATCGTACACATTTTGCGGAAATTCTTTTTTCGTTTTATCTTTAACAACCTTTTTAAAGTCATTTATTAAACCTTCCCAATCATCTGCATCTAAATCTGTATCTAAAAGAACACCTTTGGTTAATTTGTAATTTTCTATTAGCTCTTCAAAATGATAGCCCTCAACTCCCATTACAACATTTCCATACATTTGGATAAATCTTCTATAGCTATCTTTCGCAAATCTCATATTAGAAGTTTTATTTGATAGTGCGATTACAGTTTTATCATTCAGACCCAAGTTTAAAATTGTATCCATCATACCAGGCATAGAAACTCTAGCACCAGATCTAACAGATAATAACAATGGGTTTTTTAAATCACCAAATTTTTTTCCAACTTCTTTTTCAATAGTTTTTAATTCTTTTTTTATAGCACTTACTATTTGTGAATTTAATTTTTTCTTATCTTTATAAAATAATTCACATACTTTAGTTGAGATAGTAAATCCTGGAGGAACAGGTAAACCTATTCTTCCCATTTCAGAAAGATTGGCACCTTTTCCACCCAAAAAATTTTTAGGATTCTTAATTTTTTTTGAGTCTTTAGATTTAAAATTTAAAATTAATTTATTCACTATTTGGTCTCAATATTTGAAAAGTTTATGTAATTATCAAAGGTTCTACATAACATTTGCAAAAGTTCCAATCTGTTTTTTTTGATACTTTTGTCTTCATCATTAACTTTTACATTGTCAAAAAAATCAAAAATCACTTTTTTGGCCCCTGCTAAATTCGTTAGCGATTCCACATAATTTTCATCTTTATTTATATTTATAAAATATTTCCTTAATTCATTAATCTTTTTTAATAAATTTTTCTCGTAATCATTTTTAAAAATACCAGGATCAGTTGTATTTGATAATCCAAGATCGTTATTTTTTAATTCACTTTCTAGTATACTTGATGCTCTTTTATAGCTTGTCATTATATCTTCACCAATTTCATTTTTTATTAAGTTATTTAAAGTTAGGGCTTTTTTATATATTTTATTCATATTGTCTATTCCATATGAGTTTATGCTTGCTTCAGTAATGTCTGCTCTAATTTTTTTTTCTTTCATATAATATTTTAATCTGTCCATTAAAAACTCTGCTAATTCTTTTTGAGATGAATCATTTGATAGCTCAAAGCCTTGGTCTCTGTGTAGGGAGGTTGAGTAGCTAATAAGATCTTTAATTTTAAATTCTTTATTATTATCAATTAATAATTTTATAACTCCTAATGCTGATCTTCTTAGTGCATAAGGATCTTTTGAGCTTGTTGGTTTTTGATCAATTCCAAAGAACCCTACTAAAGTATCAATCTTGTCGGTTAAAGCTAAAGCAATACTGAATGGTTTTTTTGGAGTTTTGCTATCAAGACCTGTTGGTAGATAATGTTCGCTTACTGCTAGTGCTATTTCTTTATCAAAACCTTGCTCCACTGCAAAATATCCACCCATAATTCCTTGAAGTTCTGGAAATTCTCCAACGATATCAGAAATTAGATCTACTTTACAAATTGATGCTGATAGTTCGACTTGATCTTTGCTAATTAATAACTCATCAGAGATCATTCCTCCAAGCTTTCTCATTCTTTGAATCTTATCAAAATAAGATCCAAGACCTTTAAAGTAGTTTACAGTTTTTAGTTTTGACACTTGTTTAACTAAATTTTGAGATTTATTTTTTTCCCAAAAGAATTGTGCATCACTTAATCTTGCTTCCACAACTCTTTCATTACCTAATTTTATATACCCTTTTGTATCTTTATTATTTGCTACTACTAAAAATTCATTGGTGATTTTGTCTTTTTTATCAAAAGTTGGAAAATATTTTTGATGATGTTGCATTGTAATTATTAAAATTTCTTTTGGAATATTCAAAAATTTTTGATCAAATTTACACACTAAAACATTTGGTTGTTCCACTATATCTGTAACTTCATTTAAAAGTTTGTTGTTAGGCTCAATAATAAAATTATTTTTTTTAGATATTTTTTCAATTTCTTTAACAATAAATGCTTTTCTTGGCACATGGTCTATAATTATGCCTGATTCATTAAAAAAATCTTTATAATTTTTAAAAGTTTTAAATATTTTTTTTTTATCTTCAAACTCTTTATCTGTAAATGTCTTGTTGGAGCATATTAAATGATGAAATTTAAAACCTAAACTTTTATCATCAAAAACAGCTAGAATAGATTTTAATGGTCTCGCCCAGTTAAGGTTATAGTTTCCCCACTTCATTGATTTTTTCCATTGTAATTTATCAAGTATTAAAGGCGTATACTCTTCAAGCAAATCAATTGTATTTATTTTATTTGAAGGTTTTTTAAAAAAGTAAAATTCTCCTTTTTCTATCTTTTTTTTAATTAAGTCTTTTTTATCTATTTGATTTGATCTTAAAAAACCCTCTACTGCTTTTTCTGGAGCGTTAATATTTGGCCCTTTTATTTCTTCGGCTTTTTGTATTATTTCTTTAGATAAACCCTCAAATAAAATTATAAGACGATTTGGTGTTGAAAAAGATGAACTTTTCTTAAATGAAATCTGTTTTTCTTCAAATAACTTTTGAAAACTTTCTAATAAAGTTCTACGTGAATTTTGCTGTAAACCAGCTGGTATCTCTTCACTAAACAGTTCTAAAAAAAATTCTGACATTAATCTGTTTGACTTCTCAACCAACTTTCAGCAACTGCTTTTGTAATATCTCTAATACGTCCTATGTATCCTGCTCTTTGAGCAACACTTACAGCACCTCTTGCGTCCAAAATATTAAATACATGGCTTGCTTTTAAACACTGATCATATGCTGGTAGTGAAATTTTTTTATCCACTAATGATTTAGCTTCAAGTTCAAGCATATCAAACATTTTAAATAGACTGTCTGTATTGGCATGTTCAAAATTATATGCTGAAAACTCCTTTTCAGCTTGAAGAAATACATCTCCATATTTTATATCTTCATCATTCCATAGTAGATCATAAACATTTTTTTTTTGTTGAGTGAACATACAAATTCTTTCAAGACCATAAGTAATTTCAACTGAAACTGGCTTACATTCAATTCCTGCCATTTGTTGAAAGTATGTAAATTGAGTAATTTCCATTCCATCACACCAAACTTCCCAACCAAGTCCTGCAGCACCTAAGGTTGGGCTTTCCCAATCATCTTCAACAAATCTAATGTCATGTTCTTTATGATTAATACCAATAACAGCCAAGCTATTTAAATAAAGTTTTTTGATATTGTCGGGCGAAGGTTTTATTAAAACTTGAAATTGATAATAATGCTGTAATCTATTTGGATTTTCTCCATACCTTCCATCCGTAGGTCTTCTTGAAGGTTGAACATAGGCTGCCTTCCACGGTTTAGGGCCCAATGATCTTAAGGTTGTGGCGGGATGAAAAGTTCCAGCTCCAACTTCCATATCGTATGGCTGTAGAATAACACAACCCTGTTTACCCCAATATTTTTGAAGATTCAAAATAGTATCTTGAAATGATTGAAATTTAGGTTTTGTAATTTTTTCTTTAGAAGCCATATCTTTGCCAGATAGATCTTTCTTCTAAAATATTAGCCAGTTGATCTATTTGATTACTTGAAGATGAGAGCTTTTTACTTAACCAGCCTTTAGATTTTTCAAATTTTTTAACAACAACATCTTCACCAAATTTTTCTTTCAAAACTTCATTTGCATTACCCAATCCATCTACTAGTCCCAACTCTTTAGCTTTGCTTCCTGCCCAAAACTCACCAGAAAATAATTCAACTTCATTTTTATTAAGCTTAGAGCCTCTACTTTCTTCTACTACTTGAATAAAATCTTTATGAAGATCTAATTGAATGCTTTTAAGTCTTTCAATATCCTCTGGTTTTTCTTCTTGGAATGGATCCAGTGAACTTTTATTTTTTCCAGCTGTATGCACTCTTCTTTCAACACCAATCTTTTTTATTAACTCTGTAAATCCAAAAGATGAGTAGATAACTCCTATAGAACCAATAATTGAGCTAGAATTTGCATATATTTCATCACCTGCACAAGCTATTAAATATCCACCAGAGGCGGCAACATCTTCAGCAAATACTATGACTTTCATTTTATTTTTTTTGGCTTGAGCTCTAATAAATTTATAAATTAAGTGAGATTGTACAGGCGATCCACCGGGGGAATTTATAGTAATTGCTACTGCTTTTGCCTTTTTTAAAGAAAAAGCTTTTTCTATGACCTCCTCTTGTCCTGCAAAATCTATACCTTGTTTAAACTTTCCAGCATTGCCTATCACACCATTTAGCTTGATATGGGCTATTATTTTTTTCTTTTTGAAAAAAGAGAACATTGTTAATCCTTATAGAATTTTTGATATAATATAAAGCCTACTTATAGTTGAAGTTTTAGGTGCGTCAATTGATAAGTAATAAATATAACATAATTATACTAACTTAATTTTTATGGGAACAGTAGTTCAGCTTAGAAACCAAATAAATAATTCTTATTTCCAACTAAAAGATTCAGTAGATGAAAAATTATTTTTAGTTGAGGAAAAGATTAAATCAAAACTTTTGAGTGAGGTTGATTTAGTTCAAAAAATGACTGACTACCACGTAGAAACCGGTGGCAAAAGATTAAGAGCCCTATTAACACTTGGGTCTGCTAAATTATGTGGATATTCAAAAGGCGGACGGGATATCAATTTAGCAGCGTGTGTAGAAATGATACACGGCGCAACCTTAATGCATGATGATGTCATTGATCTTGGGAATATAAGAAGAGGAAAAAAAACATTAAACTCAATTTGGGGAAATCACTCTTCTGTATTAGTTGGAGATTATCTTCTAAGTAGATGTTTTGAAATGATGGTAGATGATGGAAATTTAGAAGTTCTAAAACTTTTATCCTCAACATCATCAAAGATCGCTCAAGGAGAAGTATTACAACTACAGCATAAAGGTGAAGTTGACATGTTAGAAGAAACTTATTTTAAAATTATAACAGCTAAAACAGCTGAACTTTTTTCTGCAGCGACAAAAGTTGGAGCTATTTTATCTAATAAAGAAATAAAAGAAAAAGAAGCACTTGAATTTTATGGAAAAAACTTAGGATTAACATTTCAAATTGCTGACGATACTTTGGATTATAATTCTGACCTAAAAGTTTTTGGAAAAAAGATTGGTAAAGATTTCTTTGAAGGTAAAATTACCTTACCTGTAATTTTATTATTTCAAAATACAATCTCTATAGAAAAAGAAAAATTAAAAAATATTTTTAAACAAGATGCTAGGTCAGATGAAGATCTAAATTTTACTTTAATGCTTATTAAAAAATATAATATAATTAAAGAATGTTACAAAAAAGCTGAACACTTCATTAATCTTGCGTCAAATTCTTTAACAGTATTCAAGGATAGTGATGAAAAAAAAAATTTAGAAAATCTTACTTCCTTTAGTCTAGAAAGAAACTTCTAAGGGCTCAATAAAGACTTGGTCCAATTACCCGCTTCATCTTTAATATATTTAAGTCTCTCATGAATTCTATTATCCCCATCTAACCAAAACTCTATACTTGTAGGTATTAAATTCCAGCCTGACCAATGATCAGGTCTTGGAACTTCATTTTGATTATCATATTTTTTCTTATATTCTTCTATTGAATTTAAAAGTTCATCTCTATGATTTAAAATAGAGCTCTGTTTAGATGCCCATGCACCAATCCTACTTTCGTAACCTCTAGTATTGTAATACTCATCAGCAACTTCGTTTGAAACTTGTTTCACTGCCCCATTAATTCGTACTTGCCTTAAGAGGCTTTTCCAATGAAAGCACATTGCTGTTTTTGGATTCTTCTTTAATTCATTTCCTTTTTGACTATTTAAATTGGTATAAAAAACAAATCCATCTTTATTAAAGTCCTTTAATAAAACCATCCTGATTGATGGAGAGTTATTATGATCGGAAGTTCCTAGCGCTACTGCATTTGGATCGTTTGGTTCTGTCTTTTTTGCTTCATTCATCCAAACTTCAAATAAGTCTAATGGATCATTCTTATCTAAAAAGCAGTTATTAAGGCCTAATGAGTTTTTTTGATTCATAATTTTAACAAAATAATCTATATAATATAGATAATGTCATTTAATACTTTTGGAAAGCAATTTCGTTTCACAACTTGGGGAGAATCTCATGGTCCTGCTATAGGGTGCATTGTTGATGGCTGCCCACCCAATATAAACCTAAAAGAACAAGATATTCAGGTAGAGCTTAACAAAAGAAAACCAGGGCAGTCAAAATTTACTACGCAGAGAAAAGAAGACGACAAGGTTCAGATTTTATCAGGAGTGTTTGAAGGTAAAACAACTGGAACACCCATTTCTTTAATCATTTATAATCAAGACATGCGATCAAAAGATTATGGAAATATCAAAGACAAATTTAGACCAGGACATGCTGATTTTACCTATTTTAAGAAATATGGAATAAGAGATTATCGTGGGGGTGGCAGATCTTCTGCAAGAGAAACAGCTTCAAGAGTTGCAGCAGGTGCGATTGCGAAAAAAGTTTTAGAAAACAAATTAGGTAAAAAATTTAAAGTGGTTGGTGCTGTTACTCAATTAGGAATATTAGGATGCGATATCACTAAATGGAGTGATTTAACAATTAATAAAAATCCTTTTTTTTGCCCAGATAAAAACATGGTCAAACTTTGGGAAAAATATTTGTTAGATATAAGAAAATCAGGATCCTCTTGTGGTGCAGTGATTGAAGTAAGAGCCAAAGGTATTCCTGTTGGCTTAGGTGCTCCTATTTATTCTAAACTAGATATGGATATTGCTTCTGCAATGATGAGTATCAATGCTGTTAAAGGTGTTAATATTGGCTCAGGAATGAATTCTGCACAATTAAGTGGTGAACAAAACTCAGATGAAATTTCACAAAAAAGTAAAAAAATAAAATTTAATTCTAATAATGCAGGTGGAATTCTTGGTGGAATTTCAACAGGACAAGAAATTATTGTTTCATTTGCTGTTAAAGCAACCTCCTCTATTTTAACAACTAGAAAAACTATAGATAAATTTGGAAAAAATACCACTATCTCAGTTAAAGGTAGGCATGACCCTTGTGTTGGAATACGTGCGGTACCCGTTGGTGAGGCAATGATGAATTGTGTTCTATTAGATCATTACTTAATGAATAAAGCTCAGTGCAGCTAATATTTTAAATTTAATTTTTAACTACTTTAATCGACTCTTTTGTAAATAAGATATCTAGTATTTTTTTTGAAATTTGAGACGCATTAAGGCCGGCAGTATCGTACATTTTTTTAGGATTATCTTGTTCTATAAAAGTGTCAGGCAATGTCATAGATCTAAATTTCAAACCTTTATCAAATATGCCTTTTTCTGATAATAAATTTTCAACATGAGAGCCAAAACCTCCTATAGATCCCTCTTCTACAGTAATCATTACCTCATGTTCTCTAGCACACTTTAAAATAAGCTCTTGATCCAAAGGTTTAACAAACCGTGCATCAATTATTGTTGAGTTAATTCCTTTATTTTTTAATTCTTCAGCTGCAATTTTACATTCTTCCAATCTAGTTCCTATACTCAAAATGCAAACTTGTTTTCCCTCTTGAATAACCCTTCCTTTTCCTATTTCTATTTTTTCATCTATAGATGGCAATTCCAATCCAACTCCAGTTCCTCTTGGATATCTAATAGCGCTGGGTTTGTCGTTAATATCCATCGAAGTATTAATCATTTTAACTAGCTCAGACTCATCACTAGGAGCCATAACTATAAAATTAGGAAGTGTAGAAAGATAAGTAATATCAAATGAACCAGCATGAGTTGATCCATCAGCACCTACCAAGCCTGCTCTATCAATTATAAATCTGACAGGTAAACTTTGAATGGCCACATCGTGAACCACTTGGTCGTACGCTCTTTGTAGAAAGGTCGAATAAATTGCCACATAGGGCTTGTAACCTTCGGTTGCTAATCCTGCGGCAAAAGTAACTCCATGCTGTTCAGCAATCCCAACATCGAACATTCTTTTTGGAAATTCTTTACCAAAAATATCCATTCCCGTTCCACCTGGCATTGCAGCTGTAACACCTAGAATTTTACTATCTCTTTCAGCATGTTTAACCAAAGTATTTGCAAAAACTTTTGTATAAGCTGGTAGATTAGTTCCACTTTTTACCTGTTCTCCAGTTACAACATCAAATTGTGATACACCATGGTAATGATCGGTTGCTTTTTCAGCATATGAATAACCTTTTCCTTTTTTAGTTTTAATATGAATCATAATCGGACCTTGGTATTTTGAGTCTCTTGCATTTTTTAAAATTGGTAGAAGAGTTGTCAAATCGTGTCCATCAATTGGTCCAACATAATAAAATCCTAAAGAATTAAAAAGAGTGCCACCCGTTACAGCTGAACGTAAAAAATCTTCAGCTTTTCCAGCGTTTGTACTAAATCTTTTAGAAAAAGCTGCAGTAATTAATTTAAATGTTTCTCTTAAATTAAAATAAATTTTTCCTGTTAAAAGTTTTGCTAAATAAGTTCTCATAGCCCCTACTGGTTTTGCAATAGACATGTCATTGTCATTTAAAATAACAATCATTTTTGTTTTTGAAGCGCCCGCATTATTCATGGCTTCATAGGCCATACCCGCACTAATTGCTCCATCTCCAATAATTGCAATTACATTGTTTGATTTATTAGATAACTTATTTGCTTCAGCTATTCCTAATGCCGAAGATATAGATGTTGAGCTGTGTGCGGCACCAAAAGGATCATATTCACTTTCGGATCTTTTAGTAAATCCAGACAGACCATTACCTTGTCTTAAAGTTTTAATTTTAGATTTCCTACCTGTCAGAATTTTATGTGGATAAGTTTGATGACCTACATCCCAAATTAATTTGTCATTAGGTGTATCAAACACATAATGTAGTGCGACTGTTAATTCAACGACTCCTAATCCAGCACCTAGATGCCCTCCTGTTTCAGAAACAGCATTAATCATTTCTATTCTAACTTCATTAGATAATTCTTGAAGATTATTTTCGGATAATTTTCTTAAATCAGAAGGGAAATTAATGTCTTTTAAAAATTTATATTCTTGTGTCATTTATTTCTTGTCAAAATATAATCTAAAGTTTCATTTAAATTACTAGAGTTAGAGCTATATTTCTTTAAATCTTTAATTATTTTAAATTTGATTTTATCACTATACTTAATAGCATTTTGGTATCCTAGTAAACTGATTAAAGTAGCTTTACCTTTTTTCTTATCTTTTCCAGTTATTTTTCCTGCAACTTTAGAAGAGCCTTTAAAATCAATAAGATCATCTGCTATTTGAAATAAAAGACCAATATTGGCACCAATATTTTCAAAAAACTTTATGTCTTTATTGTTTTTCTTTTTAATAATGACTGGTGCAGCACAACAAAAACTGAATAATTTTCCTGTTTTTTTTATTTCCATATCTATAATTTTATTTTTTGAAATCTTTTTCTTTTCAAAACTTAGATCTAAATATTGACCCCCAGCAATTCCTAAATGCCCAGAAGACTGAGATAATTTTCTAACTAGGTCTACCTTGATTTTTTCATTAATCTTTAAATTTGAACTAGTTAAAATTTCAAAAGCCATTGTTAAAAGTGAGTTGCCCGCAAGCACTGCTGTAGACTCTCCAAATTTAATATGAGTAGAGGGTTTTCCTCTTCTTAACTTGTCATTATCCATGCAGGGCAAATCATCATGAATGAGTGAATAAGCATGAATACACTCTACTGCAGCACCTATAATAATTAATATTTTATATTCAATTTTAAATATTGCTCCTATATCTAATAAAACTTTTGATCTAATTTTTTTACCTCCTGGAAATAAGCTATACTCCATGGCTGTGACTAATTCTGTTCTTTTCTGTTCCTTAATAAATTTTTTTAAAAATAAATTGGTATCTTTTGCTATTCTAACAAGTTTATTTATCATTTTTTTTTGAGGTTATATTGTTAATTTTTTTCTTTGTTTTTTCATTAATTATTTTTGTGGTTTTATGAAATTTTTTTTCAATAATATTATTTAATTTTAATAACTCTTGATAAGAATCAATTGAATTCTGTAAATCTTTTTCTGCTTCTAAAGATTCAATAATGTTATTTGCTTCTTTTGTTAGCTCCTCAAGAGACTGTGTGTCATTATCAGGTGGTAAATTTTTATCTTTCATATAATAATAATTATTAATACATGAAATTTAATCAATCAAATATTAAAAAAGCAAAGAAATACCTTAATAAAAATTACTGTATTGGCGTACCTACTGAAACTGTTTATGGTTTAGCAGCCAATGCATATAAGGATTCAGCAGTAAAAAAAATTTTTAATTTAAAAAAAAGACCAAAAAATAACCCTCTAATTGTCCATTATCACGATATTGATTCTCTTAAAAGAGATTGCTTTATAAATGATAATTTTACTAAACTTTACAAAAAATTTTCTCCAGGTCCAATAACATATATATTGCAATTAAAGAAAGATTCTAAAATTTCTAAATATGTTACCGGTAATAAAAAAAGTTTGGCAGTAAGATTTCCAAAGCACGTACTATTTAAAAATTTACTAAAACAGCTAGAATATCCATTGGCAGCACCTAGTGCCAATATCAGTACAAAAGTAAGTTCAGTTAAGGCAAAAGATGTTAAAGAAGAATTTGGTAATAAAATTAAATATATTTTAGATGGTGGTGTGTGTGCTATTGGTATTGAATCTACTATAATCAATCTTACAAATAAGCCCACTATATTGAGATTAGGTGGTTTAGATATTTCAAAAATTCGAAAAACCTTAGGCTGTAAAATAGATATAAACATCAATCCTAGAAAGAAAATTACATCAGGCCAATCTCATCTACATTATTCTCCCGGCATTCCACTTAGAATGAATATACTCAAACCTAAAAATAATGAGGCATTTATTTTAATTAAAAAAAAAAAAAATAAATTAAACAATTATTTTTATATAAGTACCAAAAATGACTTAAATGAAGCTGCAAAAAACTTATACTCCTGCTTACGAAAAATAAAAAATCTAGGCTATAAATCAATAGCTGTAGAAAAAATTCCTTTTAGAGGTATAGGTAAAACTATAAACGATCGATTAGAAAGAGCATCTAAATTTTAAGCAAGTCATACTTAAAAATAAAGCATTAAGAAAATTTACCCTTTAAATTCTTAAGATTTATATTTTACAATAAATATTATAAAATCAGGAATTTTTATTTTTTCTAATTCTATTATCATATTTCTCTTTATATTATTTTCTAATGATATTGATAAATTTTTACATTTATTTTGCACTAGGTTTGTATAAGAGTCACCATAAGACGCTCTTGGATAATTCATACATACAAATGCAACTTTATTTTCATTGGTATTTTGTTTTATGTCCTTAAACTTCTCTATTTTAATATTATTTACAATGGCCAATTTATAGTGTGATAAATAATTATTAAAAACAGTCGATTCAGTGGAGTAAATTTTTTTTATATTCTGGCTACTAACAATATTTAATAATTCTCTCAATGGTGGTCTTTTTATTGGAGTATCATGCCAATAATAAATTGAGTTTAAAATTGAGCATATTAAAATCAGATTATAGAACGATTTTTTTTTTACTTTAGTTATTTTTAAACTTAACCAAATAATAATTAAAGGTAATAAAGCTAAAAAATATTTTGGAGCCATGACAGACTCCCTGATTAATGAGTAGCTTATAATGCAAGAATAAATAGTTAATATATTTATTATAAAAAAACTCTCTTCATTTAATTTAAAAATTGGAATTTTAAATAATCGTTTTTTTTTTAATACATTAATATTAGCTTCTACTTCTTTTATTAAATAAAAAGCAAAAATTATCAACATAAGACCACCAAAGATAATTGAACCGAAAAAAGATCTGAAGAAGTAATTTATAAAAAATTTAGGATCAAATTCTGTGTAGCTCCAGTCTTGAAATGCTATATATTGAATATATTTATAATTAAAAAATACATAAAGTAAAAAAATCAAAGTTGGCAGTAGCAAGTATAGTGAGGTGTTTGGCTTGTTTTTTAAAAATAAAAAAAATAAGAAAATACAGTGTCCAGCAAATAATGCTAAATTTTGCGGCCAAAATGAGAGTAAAAGTAAGGTTGAAATTATATAACCAAAAAATAACTTTTTTTTAATTTTATTTTTTATAAAAATAAGAATAAAAAAGTAATTATTAATTAAACTTAATAAAATTGTTAGTGAATGTGGTCTAAATGAATTTGATTCTCTAATTAAATATAAATTTGTAGCAAATAATGTAAGTGCCAAAATAGTAAATCTTAAATCCTTAGAAATCAGACTGCAGATTTTATAAAACATAAAAAATGACAATATTGAAAATGATAATAAAAAATAATGAGTACTCTCAATTGTGTAACCAATAAGTTTTAGGATATATTTAGTGAAATATGTAAAATTCCACGGGAAAGCCTCTTTTAATATGCTGTCACCCCTATCACCAAAATAATGTCTTTGCCATGTTTCGGCATTGGATTGTAGTGGGTCTACTGTATAAAAAAAATTCCAGTCATCATAATAGTCACCAAATTGAATTATATATAAAATTTTTAAGAAAATACCTATAAAGATAATGAAATATATTGTCTTAATATTAATATAATTTCCCATTTAATTTAATTTATTCATTTAAGTATAATAAATATTTAATAAATTTTTTTTGTTACTAATTATATTTAAATACAATATTAATTGATGAAAGCAAGATACATCGAAATGTTTAATTATTTATATAGAATTAATAAAGTAAAAAATGTATTATAATTTATGGAGTCTGTAACTATAATAGGACCTTGCTATAATGAATTTAACAATATTGATGAATTTTTATCTAGAACAATCAAAGTTCTAAAAAAACTAAACTTAGATTATAGAATTGTATTAATTGATGATGGCTCAGAAGATAATACATGGCTAAAAATTTTAGAGCATTCTAAAAGAAATGCCGAGATTAAAGGTATAAAATTTACAAGAAACTTTGGTCATCAATCAGCTATCCTAGCTGGTATAAATTTTTCTGATTCTAAGTATGTATTTTGTAGTGATGTTGACCTTCAAGATCCTCCTGAACTAATAGAACAGATGTTTGAAAAATTAACAAAAGAAAATTTAGATGTTGTTTTTGGTAAAAGAATTAAAAATACTGAAAATTTTTTTAAAAAATATTCATCAATTGTTTTTTATAAATTTTTTAATTTCCTTTCTAGCACAAAAATAAGTGAGCAAACGTCCGATTTTATACTCATGAAAAAAAAAGTTGTAGTAGAGTTAAAAAAAATTAAAGACAAAGATATTTTTTTAAGGGGATTAATTCCTTGGCTTGGGTTTAATATTGGTTATGTTGATTTTCATAGAGAAAAAAGAATAAAAGGTGGTACAGGTTGGTCTACCTTAAAAATGTTAGATTTTGCTCTAACCGCTATGTTATCATTTTCAAACTTTCCAATGCGTCTCTCATTTATTTTAAGTCTAATGTCAGTCATATCATTTATAATTTTATTTTTTTTTGCAATTTATTCTTATATTGTAAAAGATGTCGTTGAAGGATGGACAAGTTTATTTTTAATTATTTCTTTTTTTAATACAATAATCTTTCTAATTTTGGGTATCATGGGAGAATATGTTGGTAGAATATATTTAAATAGCAAAGAAAGACCTATCTATGTTGTGGATAAAACATCTCCTAATAATAACATTTGATAATTTCCCACTAAATAAAATAAAAAAAATTATTTATATAATAATTGTTGTTGGAATTATCATTCAATTACTCAATCTTTTTAACTTAATGATTATTTTAATGACTGTAATTTTCTTAAACAGTAAATTCCAATATTTCTAGCCCAGAAATATGCAAAGACATTATTTTACGATAAGATGATGAAACTTTAAAGGAAGCTTTTCAATGTGATTTTACATATTTTAAAATCAATTAAGATTTTAGATTTTTTTATTTTTATAACTATTTTAATTATCACATTTTTCTTTAATAAATAATTGTGGTACTTGTTAAATTTATCCTGTAAAATTATTATTAAATATATTTCAAAAAATAAAATGAGCCAAAATACTTCTGGATTTTATAAAATCTTCTCATACCCAATATTTTACTCTTTAACTCAAAAAATTATGTCTGGTGTGTCAACAAGAGCTTTATTGGTAAAAAATGTTATAAATAAAAATGCTAAAGTATTGGATATAGGGTGTGGTACAGCTAAAATAATAGAAAGTCTCCCACCACTAGTCGACTATTATGGATATGATATAAGTAAAAAATATATCAATTATGCTAAAAAAAAATACAAATCAAAAACAAATAATTTCTATTGTAAAAAATTTAATATCAAAGAAATAAATAAACTTCCTAAATTTGATTTTATATTATTATTTGGGATAATGCATCACTTGGACGATGAAGAATTGTACACAATTTTCCCTATATTAAAAAAGACTTTAAAAAAAAATGGAACACTCATAACGTGTGATCCAATCTTTAAGAAGAAACAAAATATTATTGCTAATTTCTTAGTTAAAAGTGATGTGGGAAATAATGTTAGATACAAAAGTGGTTATTTAAAATTATTAAAAAAGTATTTTAATAAAATTAATTCAAAGATACAAAACCAAGCTTTCATTCCGTATACTTGGTTTTCAACACAATGTAAAAAATGATTAATAGAATACCATTTAAGCAATGATAGAGTTCTTAAAAGCTAATAAAATTATTTTGATTATTTTTTTGGTGCGCCACATAGGATTCGAACCTATAACCCCCAGATTCGAAATCTGGTGCTCTATCCAGTTGAGCTAGCAGCGCATATAGTATTAATATTACATTTTATGGAAAAAAACATTAATTTAATAGTTGAGGCAGACGAGAATAATCTTAGACTTGATATATTCGTCAACAAAAGAGAGAAGATGATTAGCAGAACTAGAATTAAAAATCTAATTCTAAAAGAAAAATTAAAGTTAAATGATATAATTGTTAATAGTCCCTCAAAAAAAATAAGTGCTGGTGATAAAGTAGATCTTCAAATTCCAGAACCAAAAGAAGCTTCATTAAAACCTTACGATTTTAAATTGGTAATTGTCTATGAAGATGAAGACTTATTAGTAATTGACAAGCCAGCTGGAATAATCATGCATCCAGGAGCTGGTAATTATGATGAAACAATTGTTAATGCTTTAATGCATTATAATAAAGATTCATTATCTACAATTGGAGATGAGTTAAGACCTGGTATTGTACATAGAATAGACAAAGATACATCTGGATTAATAGTTATAGCTAAAAATAATATAACCCATGAAAACTTATCACATCAATTTAGTGAGCATACAATTACAAGAGTTTATCAACTTTTAATTTGGGGAAAACTTAGACCTTCCTCAGGAAAGATTGATACCTTCATAACTAGAAGTTCAAAAAATAGACAAATGATGGAGGTTAGTAGTTCTAAGGGTAAAAGGGCAATAACTAATTATAAAACTGTAGAAATTTTTGAAAATGATAAAACACCCACACTAAGTTTGGTTGAATGTAGATTGGAAACAGGAAGAACACATCAAATAAGAGTTCACATGACACATATGGGCAATAGCATTATGGGTGATGGTAAATATAAAAAGAAATACAAAAAACTTAAAAATATCGACACTAGTTTAGAAAATTTAATTTATAAATTGGATAGACAATTTCTTCACGCCCAAACACTGGGCTTTATTCATCCTAAAACTAATAAAGAGATGACTTTTACGTCAATTTTACCACTAGAACTTGAAAATATTTTAGAATTACTTAGAAATACTAGTAAATAAAGTCTTGAAATAATACTATAGTTAATTAAATACAACTTATGAGCACTAAAATAAACACTTATCTTCCTGCACTTTCAAATGAGGGCGGTCTATCCGCTTATCTTGAGCAAATTAAGAAGTTTCCTATGTTGGCAGCGGAAGAAGAATATATGCTAGCAAAGAATTGGAAAACAACTGGAAATGTTAAAGCTGCTGAAAAACTTGTAACCAGTCATCTTAGACTTGTTGCTAAAATTGCGATGGGTTATAGAGGATATGGCCTTCCAGTTAATGAAATGATTTCAGAAGGAAACGTAGGCTTAATGCAAGCAGTAAAGAAATTTGAACCTGAAAAAGGATTTAGATTAGCAACCTATGCAATGTGGTGGATTAGAGCTTCTATTCAAGAGTATATATTAAGATCTTGGAGTTTAGTTAAAATAGGAACAACAACTGCACAAAAAAAATTATTTTTTAATTTAAAAAAGATTAAAAATCAAATTGCTCCTCAGTCTGAAGGAGATTTAAGACCAGAACATGTAAATGAAATAGCCAATAAATTAGATGTTAGAGAACATGAAGTTGTTTCAATGAATAGAAGACTATCTGGTAAAGAATTTTCTTTAAATGCTCAAGTTGGTGAGGATGGTGATGAGTGGCAAGATTGGTTAGTTGATAAAGAACTAGATCATGATCTTAAATTTGCACATCAAGAAGAGATGGGACAAAGACAAAGCTTATTAAAAGATTCTATAAAAATTCTCAATGAAAGAGAAAGAGAGATTTTATATTCAAGGAGATTAAATGATGAGCCTACAACACTTGAGGATTTAAGTAAAAAATATAAAATTAGTAGAGAAAGAGTTAGACAAATAGAAAACAAAGCATTTGAAAAACTTCAAAAACACATGTTATTATCTGCCAAATCTAAAAATTTACTTCCCGTAAACTAAACCTCAAAGGGATTTTCTAAGAGAATAGTGTCCTCTCGTTCAGGACTTGTCGAAATACTTGAAACCTTTGTGCCTACAAATTTTTCTAAGGCATAAATATAGTTTTTTGCATTTTCAGGTAAATCCTTAATATTTTTAATCCCCTGAGTAGAACTTTTCCAGCCAGGAAAAGTTTTATAAATTGGCTTTATCTTTAGCTGATCTTCAACTGCTGCAGGAAGATAATCCATTTTTTTACCATCCAATTCATATTCAATACACATTTTAATTTCATCAAGTTCATCTAAAACATCTAATTTGGTTAATGCAATTCCATCTATTCCAGAAATTTTAATTGTTTGTCTAACTAAAACTCCATCAAACCAACCACATCTTCTTTTTCTACTTGTCACTGTTCCAAATTCTTTTCCTCTTGAGCCTAGTAACTCTCCTGTCTCATCAATTAATTCAGTAGGGAAAGGACCCTCTCCAACTCTAGTTGTATAGGCTTTAGTTATCCCAAGTACATAGTGAATAGAATTTGGCCCACATCCTGTTCCTGTGGCAGCAGCAGATGCAACGGTATTGGACGATGTAACAAAAGGATATGTACCATGATCAACATCTAATAAAATTCCTTGTGCACCCTCAAATAGTATTCTTTTTTTTTGTTTTTTAAATTCATCAATTCTAAGCCATACTGGTTGAGAAAACTTTAATATTTCTGGGGCAATTTTTAACAGATCTTCTTTTAATTTATTTTTTTCAAAAATTTTTTTACCTAATCCTTTTCTAATTGCATTATGATGAAGAAGTACAGTTTCAAGTCTATGATCAAGGTTTGTTTCAGATCTTAAATCCATAACTCGGATAGAGCGTCTTCCAACTTTATCTTCATAAGCAGGTCCAATTCCACGTCTTGTAGTTCCAATCTTTCCTTTACCTGCCGCATCTTCTCTTATTTCGTCCATTTCTCTATGAAATGGTAAAATAAGATTGGCAGATTCTGAAATAATAAAATTATCCACATTTACTTCGACACCTTTAGATTTAATTTCCTCAATTTCTTCTAATAGAGCCCAAGGATCAACCACAACCCCATTACCAATAATGGATATTTTATTTTTTCTAACAATTCCAGAGGGGAGTAGTCTTAGTTTATAAGTAACACCATCGATAACTAATGTGTGTCCAGCGTTATGACCACCTTGAAAACGAATAACAACATCTGCCTGATCTGATAACCAATCAACTATCTTTCCTTTTCCTTCGTCTCCCCATTGTGAACCAACAACAACTATATTTTTCATTATCTAAATTTTTTATTTATAACTATTGAACTTAAGTGATTTATAGGACCATGGCCTTTACCATAATTAAGGTTTGATCTTATGGAATTATTTACATACTTTGTGGCTAGCTCACAAGATTTCTTTAAGGTTTTTCCACATGCAAAAAAAGTAGAAATGGCAGATGACAGTGTACAACCAGTTCCATGTGTATTACTGGTTGTAATTCTTCTATTTTTTATGATCATAATTTCTTTTTTATTAACAAAGATATCATGTACTAATTTGGAGTCTAGATGACCACCTTTTATAAAAACATTTTTTGCTCCTAAGTTAATCAAGATACTTGCCGCAAAGATCATATCTTCTTTAGTTTTTATTTTAGTGCTAGTTAATATTTCAGCTTCTGGAATATTTGGTGTTATCAAACTAACTTTTTTAATTAATTCCTTTTTTAATAGCTCTACTGCTTTGTCATCTATTAGTTTAGCTCCACCCTTAGCAATCATAACAGGATCCAAGATTATTTTCTTAACTTTAATAAAATCTAATGAACGAATTACAGATTTTATCACCTGAGTAGAATGCAACATCCCAATTTTTATTGCATCAGGTTTAATATCTTTTGAAGTAAATTCTATTTGGTCAGAAATTTTTTTTGGTTCAATCGATACTATTGATTTGACACCCGTTGTATTCTGAATTGTTACAGCAGTTATTGCAGTCATTGCATATGAACCCAATGCAGTCACAGTTTTAATGTCTGCTTGAATGCCCGCACCTCCAGATGAGTCTGATCCTGCAATAATTAATATTTTAGATCTTGGTTTCAATTTATTTAATCTTTTTTAATATAATATTTAAACACTTTTGAAGTAATTTACCATTTTCACTTTCGCCCATTACTCTAATTTTAGATTCTGTTCCAGATGCTCTAACTAATATTCTTCCTTGTCCTTTCATTAATTTTTCAGCAGTTTTAATAGAATTTTTTATGTCAATATTGTTAATTATACTCTTATCTTTTACTTCAATATTTTCTAAAACTTGTGGGGTTTTTTTAAAAGTACTAAAAAAATTACTAGCTTTTTTTCCTTTTCTTAAAGAAAACAAAACTTCTAACGCAACTAACAACCCATCTCCTGTAGTTGCAAATTTACCCAAAATAATATGTCCTGATTGCTCACCACCTAAGTTAAAATTATTTTTTTGCATCTTTTCTTTTACATATCGATCACCAACATTTGCTCTTATAAATTTTATTTGTTGTGATTTAAAGAAATTTTCTAATCCGTAGTTCGACATTAATGTACCAACAACGCCACCTCTCAACATTTTTTTTCTTCTCCATCTAATTGCTAGTGCTGCAATTATTTGATCGCCATCAATTATACTACCTTTTTCGTCGCACATAATGATTCTATCAGCATCGCCATCAAGAGAAATTCCTATGTGTGCTTTATATTTTTTTACTGCTAGTTTAATTTTGTTTGGAAAAGTTGAGCCACAGTTTTGGTTAATATTTAAACCATTAGGTTTTATTCCAACGGCAATTACTTTAGCACCTAAAGATTTAAGTAATTCTGGTCCAGCCTTGTACCCAGCACCATTTGCACAATCAACAACTATTCTTAAACCTCTAAGGTTAAAATCCTTGGGAAAATTTTTTTTTAATATCTTAATGTAATCTTTATTTCCACTTTCTAATCTTTTGACTCGTCCTAATTCTTTTGGCCTTGATAAGTTATTTTCGATTTTTTTATCAATTAAACTTTCTATTTTTTTTTCTATTTTATCAGAAAGTTTTAATCCATCAGGACCAAATAACTTTAGTCCATTATCATAATATGGATTATGAGATGCAGTAATCATAATGCCCATATTTGCTTTCATTGATTTTGTTAGCATTGCCAGACCATTTGTTGGTAGAGGTCCCATTGTGTAAACGTGCATTCCAGCTGAGGTAAGTCCTGAAACTAAAGCCGGTTCTAAAGTATAACCAGATAATCTAGTGTCTTTGGCAATTATGGCTATTTGTTTGTTTTTTTTTTGAGTCTTGAAATATGTTCCTGATGCTAAACCAAATTTAAAAAACATATCTCCATTAATGTTTTTGCTATTTACTAAGCCTCTTATTCCATCGGTTCCAAAATATTTTTTTATCATTAACTTTTTATCAATTCTTTAAATACCTTAATACTTTGTTTTAATTCATTCACATCGTGAATTCTTAAAATTTGAACACCTTGCATCATTGAATATAATGACGAAGCAATTGTCCCTCCCAGTCTTTCCTTAGTATCATTTTTTCCAGATAAATCTTTTATAAATTTTTTTCTAGAAAGTCCAAGTAGTATAGGAAAACCTAGCGTATGAAAAATAGAAATACCCCTAATTAAATTCATATTATGTTTCAAATTTTTTCCAAAACCAATACCTGGATCAATTATAATATTATTATGTTTTATCCCTTTAGATCTTATAAATTTTATTTTTTGCTCAAAAAAATCATATATGTCTAGCAATTCATTTTTATATTTTGGATCGTTTTGCATATTTTCTGGGACACCCTGTGAATGCTGGATTACAAAAGGAGATTTATTTTTTTTTAATACATCAATTGTTTTAGGGTCATAACTTAATCCTGAGACATCATTAATTAGTTTAATTCCTATCTTAACTCCTTTGCTCATTATGTCTGCTTTTCGTGTATCAACTGATAGAGGAATTTTTTTACCTACCCTTCTTATAATTTTTTCAATTCTGTTCCATTCTTCTTTTTCACTTATTGATTTAGATCCTGGTCTTGTAGATTCTCCACCTACATCAACTATATCTGCGCCTAATTCAAATAAATTGAGTGCATGTTTTAACCCTAGTTTTTTTTTATTAAATTTACCACCATCAGAAAAACTATCTGGTGTTAGGTTAAGTATTCCCATTATATTTGGAATTTTTTTAAAATTTAAATTTGAAAAATTATTATTTTTTTTGATAATGATTTTAAGGTCTTGATTAATTTTTTTTCTTTGTGTTTTAGGTAATTTTTTTATATCCTTAAGATCAATTATCTTTTTTGAATCCCGCGCAATAATTTCTATTTGACTAAAAGAAAATTCTTTATTACCATTTAATGGAAGGTTATTTTTTTTTTTTACTAACTTTATCGAGGATTTGCCATAAGCAAAATTACACACCCTTGTGTAATACTTTTTCATTTTTTTTAATGAACAATTTTTGGCTTAAGACCCATTGAGCTTAAAGCTGAACCTTTATCTTCATCCTCAACTTTTAAATCTTCTTTATTGCTTGGGTATATATTTTTATTTATTAAATTTTCAATCTCATTACCTGAAAGAGTTTCATAAGTTAAAAGAGCTTTTGCCAACTTATGTAAGTCCTCAATTTTTTCGGTTAAAACTGTTCTTGCTCTTTCATAACCTTTATCTACAATTTTTCTAATTTCTGAGTCTACTTTTTTTGAAGTTTCTTCAGACATATTTTGAGTTCTTGCAACAGATCTACCCAAAAATACCTCTTCTTCATTCGAGCCATAAGCAACTGGTCCTAACTCTTTACTAAGGCCTGCTTGCATTACCATGGCTCTTGCTCTTTGTGTCGCCTGCTCAATATCACTAGATGCACCAGTTGTAACTTTATCCTCACCAAATATGATCTCTTCCGCTACTCTTCCACCCATAGCTATAGCTAATTGAGCATGAAGCTGTTCTCTTGTTTGAGATATTTGATCTCTCTCAGGTAGCTGCATAACCATCCCTAGGGCTCGACCTCTTGGAATAATTGTTGCTTTATGAATTGGGTGCGCAGCACTCTCATTAATAGTTACTATTGCATGGCCTGCCTCGTGGTAAGCAGTTAAAGTTTTTTCTTCCTCAGTCATAACCATAGATCTTCTTTCTGAACCCATCATTACTTTATCTCTAGCTTCTTCAAACTCAGGTAGAGTTACTATTCTTTTATTTTTTCTTGCAGCAAGTAATGCTGCTTCATTAACTATATTTGCTAAATCTGCTCCTGAAAAACCTGGAGTTCCTCTAGCTACTGTTCTTAAATTTACATCTGGTGCCATTTTTATTTTTTTAACATGCACCTTAAGTATTTTTTCTCTTCCAATTATATCTGGAAGTCCAACTACTACTTGTCTGTCAAATCTACCTGGTCGCAATAATGCCGGATCTAATACATCAGGTCTATTTGTGGCTGCAATAATTATCACCCCTTCGTTGGTTTCAAAACCATCCATTTCAACTAATAATTGGTTTAAGGTTTGTTCTCTTTCATCATTACCTCCTCCCAGACCGGCGCCCCTGCTTCTTCCAACAGCATCTATCTCGTCTATAAAAATAATACAGGGTGAATTTTTTTTACCTTGTTCAAACATATCTCTAACTCTTGATGCTCCAACGCCCACAAACATTTCAACAAAATCTGATCCTGATATAGTAAAGAACGGAACATCCGCCTCTCCAGCTATAGCTCTAGCAAGCAAAGTTTTACCTGTTCCTGGTTGACCAACTAACAAACATCCTCTTGGTATTTTTCCACCAAGTCTACTAAATTTTTTAGGGTCTTTTAAAAATTGAACAACCTCTTCTACTTCTTCTTTTGCTTCTTCTACTCCAGCAACATCATCAAATGTTACTTTTCCTTTTAATTGATTCATCAATTTAGCTTTCGATTTACCAAAGCCCATAGCACCACCTTTGCCACCTTGCATTTGTCTCATGAAGAAAATCCAAACAGCAATTAGTAGTAACATTGGAAACCATGATAATAGTACTCCAAATAAAGATGGCATTTTATCCTCTAAAGGGGCTGCTGAAATACTCACACCTTTACTGGATAATTTTTCGATTAAGTTTGGATAATTTGGAGAGTATGTAGAAAAAGAATTTCCATTAGCAAGAAGTCCTCTTATGTTATTTCCTTGTATATCTACCTTTACAACTCCACCATTATCAACTTCAGTTAAAAACTCTGAGAATATTATTGAATTACTTTTACCAACATTAGCTTGGGGATTTTTAAACATATTATATAGACCAACTGTTAAAAAGACAATTACAGCCCACATTGCTAAGTTTTTCATATTCATAGATGTAAGATAATAATTATTATAAATTAAACAAGTGTCAAATTGTTACAAAATTTAGACTTTATGTAAGCTTTCTTGAGATATTAATATAGTTTCATTAATTCTTTCAATAAAACAGCCCCCCAAAGTAACCTTAGTAAAGGATTTTTTATTAACTCCTTTAATTAATTCATTAATACTTTTTCCCCTAACAGGATAATATTTTCCCCCAAGCTTTTGAATTAATTTTGTTAATGACCTAAAAATTATTTCATGCGACTGATCAAAAAAATTATAACTCAAAATGTAAGTATTTTTTCTTTTTAAAAACACTACATTTTTTTTTAAATTTCTATCTACATAAAATTTAATTGACCTATCTGAGTCTTTTAAATTATTAATAGTTAACTTAAGTTTTTTTATATCTAAACCTTCTTTTTCAAGCGAGTACAGTAAGTTTCTAATTCTAGTTCTTTTATAATCTTCGTTTATATTTGATGGGTCTTTAACAAAAAAACTGAACACTTCGTTAGAAATATAAAGTAAATCTTTTTTTTCTAAATTTAGTAATGGTCTTATGATATTTAAATTTTGGTCTCTATATTTTGTATTTTTACTAAATGAAATTAATCCATTTAATCCACTACCTCTAGCTATTCTAATTAAGAAGTTTTCAAATAAATCATTGAGATGGTGCCCTAATAATAAATATTTGATATTATTTTTTTTACACTCACTTGCTAATAAAGAATATCTCTTATCTCTAGCTGTAGCTTGAATATTTTTAGAAGGTTTTTTCCCATTCCAATTTAAAATTATACATTGAATATCAATTTTTTTTAAAATTTTTTTTACCGTTTCTGCTTCCAGTGAAGCTTCTTTCCTAAGCATGTGATTAACTAGGTAATATTTAACTTTTATTTTATTTTTTAGTGAATAGCATTTAGTTAAGTAAGCTAATGCCAAACTATCTGGTCCTCCTGAAACAGCTACTGCTAAATCTTCTTTTATTTTTAATGAAGTTGAAAATTCATTATAAATTTTAGATATTTTTTTTTGATTTAGTTGGCTAAGAATTTTTTTATGTTTTTTGCTTTGAGCACTCAAATTTTTTAGATTCATACTTTGCTTTTTGAAGCACAGATTGATTGGCTTTAGGGTACTGTTTTTCAACTCCCACAATCATTTTACAACCTTGCTCTTTCTCTCCTATCTGAACCATTGATACACCAAGTTTTAATAAATTTATAGGAGCCTTCTCACCTTTTGGATATTTTTGGTATCCCTCAAGATAAGCAGTAGCCGCATCAGTATAAAGCTGTCTAATTCTAAACGTTTCAGCATACCAATACTGAGCGTTACCAGCCAGTTCATGTTTTGAATTGGTTATTACAAACTCTCTAAAAGCTCTCTCTGCTGTACTGTAATCACCCACTTTCAAAAAACTAGTTGCGAATTCATATTGTTTCTCTGGGGTATCACTAGGTAGTATATTTTGTTCAGCTTCAAATTTTTCAGTTACTATTGTAGAGGTGGTTTTTACTGATTGTATTTTTTGAGTAGTTTCATTAGTTTCTGTATCTTTATATGAAATTGAACCTAAGTCTTGTGGTTGTGAAGATCCTGGTAAATTTTTTTCTAATTGTTTTTTTGAAGTAGAAGTTAATTTCTGACTAGATTCACCAGAGGATAAGGAGTTTTCGATATCTTGAAATCTTAATTGATTATCAGATTGAACTTTAGAAAGTCTATTGGATAATTTATCTATTTTAAAATTTATTTCTTCGAATTTGTTAGTAAGTTCTTGAAATTGACTCTCTACCTCTGATAACTTTAATAAGTGTCTTGTCAAAACATCTTCTGAATTATTATCAAAACTTTTTTGACTATTTGAATTTTCTGTATTAATTGACCCAGAGTAAACCGCTTTTTCTAGTATCTTTAAATCTTTTTGAATTAGTTCTAAAACTTCATTCAAATTATGATTATCTGCAAATACAACGTTAGATAAAAAAATAAATACAAACGTCAGTTTTAATTGAAGCAATTTTTTATAATTAAACATGATAAGTTGAGTAGTAATTATAATGATGGCAAAAAAAAGACCCTGGTACTTATACTTAAGTGCTAGGGTCTTTTATAAATTTATTTAACTAGTTAGCTTTAACTGTAACTGATCTTCTATTTTTAGACCATGATAAAGGGTTAGAACCTGAATCTACAGGCTTTTCTTTACCATAACTTAATACGGATATTCTGTCTGAAGAAATTCCATAAGTCATTAAATAGTCTTTCGCTGAATTAGCTCTTCTTTCACCTAATGCTAAGTTGTACTCTCTTGTACCTCTTTCATCAGCATGACCTTCTAATACAACGCTAATAGCTGAATTTTTTCTTAACCACGTAGCTTGTTTTCTTAAAGTTTCTCTTGAAGCAGTTGTGAGAACTGTTTCATTAGTTGCGAAGAAAACTCTGTCAGGAACACCTGAAGCTAAATACTCAACTGAGTCTGTCCCAGTATAAACATCACCTTGTAATTGCCCTGTTGTTTTTTTTTGTGTTGCACATGCGGTTAAAACTAAACATGCTATCAACACTAAAATTCCATTTTTTAAAGTTTTATATAGGTTCATAATTGCTCCTTAAATCTTATTTGTGTTACTTACTTTTTCACAAGTAATTAGATGTTTCAAGTTAAAAAATCAAGTATTTTAACACTTAATTACTTAATAATGATGACCATGATGGGTCAGACGCATCAGTTTCTGTCTCAACCATTTTTTCATTATATCCAGTTAAATCAATAGACCATAATTTAGCTGAAAACCCTTCTCCTTTAGCATTAGTTTTCGTCTCTCTATAAAAAATTAACACTCTTCCATTTGGGGACCAAGACGGTGCTTCTTGATAAAAATTCTCAGTTAATAATCTTTCACCTGTTCCATCAGTTCTCATAACCCCAATATAAAACTTTCCTTTATGTAGTTTTGTAAATGCAATTAAATCACCTCTTGGGGACCATACTGGTGTTCCATACAAGCCATTTCCAAATGAAATTCTTTTAACGTTTTTTCCATTGCTGTTCATGACGTAAATTTGTTGGTAGCCACTTCTATCAGAATTAAAAGTAATATATTTTCCATCAGGAGAATAAGAGGGAGATGTATCAATTGAAGGGTGATTAGAAATTCTCTCAACAATCCTATTTTCAAGATCCATTGTATATATGTCTGAATTTCCATCTTTAGCAAAACTCATTATAATTTTTTTACCATTGGGAGAAAATCTTGGAGCAAATGTCATACCTGGAAAGTCTCCAACAACTTCTTGCATTCCAGTTTCAATATCAAGTAAATAAACTCTAGGTAAATTTCTAAAATATGAAAGGTATGTAACCATTTGATTGGTTGGACTAAACCTTGGTGTTAAAACTAACTCATTACCAAGGGTTAAAAATTTATTATTAAATCCATCCTGATCCATAATTGCTAATTTTTTTATTCTATTAGTTTTTGGACCCTCTTCAGAAATATAAATTATTCTCGTATCAAAATAACCTTTTTCACCAGTTAAACGTTCATAAACCTTATCTGTTATTATGTGTCCTACTCTTCTCCAATTACTTGGCACAGTTGTAAAGGCTAATGCCATTATTTCTTTTCCAGCTAAAACATCCCACAATCTAAATTCTACTCTTAATTTTTCGTCTACAAAAGTAACCTTACCTGTTACTAAAGCTTGAGCTTTTATTAAATTCCAGTCTTCGAACCTTGGTTTTAAATTTGCGATTTCTGGCTCTTGAAGAAACGCTTCTTTATCAAGAGGATTAAATAAGCCAGATTGTCTTAGGTTATTTTCGACAATGGCAGATATTTCCAATCCAAGATTTTCTTTTTTTAAGACTTTTTTAAAATTATCTTTTGAATTTTTGTCTATAGCTAAAGGGGAAACGGCAACAGGTAAGGGATTTAAATTTCCCCTAGTAATATCAACTTCGATTAAAGCAAAGGCTTTAATGGGTAATAAAATTAACAATATAAATAAATACCTAAATAACATTTTATCCTTCTAACATTTCTCTTGCATCAAAGTTTAATTGCATATTCTTCCATCTCTCATAACCTACACTAGGCACCCTAAGTGGTTGACAAAGTTTTATAGCTCTTAATGCACTTTCAGCTAATACTTTATAAAATCCTTGTCCAGGCCTATTCATTCTAGCATGATCAAGAATCTCAGTCCTTATAATAGAACCATCTGGTTTTAATTGTAACTTAATTCTGACCAATAAATCTTCGTTAAACGGCAACCCTAGAGGAATACTCCAGCATCCAAAAATTTGGGCTTTTAGGGCATCTTCTTCACTTAAGGTTAATCCACCAAAATCCATTTCTTTATCTTGATCTTGAGTAATTTTATCTAGTTTTTTGTTTGTTTCGGCACTCTCAGTCTTGGATTTATCAATTAATGCTGCAATGCTATTACTATCAAATAGTTCTTTTTTTTCAAATTCTGAAATTTGTTTAATGTCTGTCTCTACTTTTTCAGGATTTTGTTTTTCATCTTTAATTTTTTTAATTTTTTCTATTTTTTCATCAGGTAATGGAACAGCATCAGGTTTTTGTTTTTTTATTTTTTTTGGTGGTGCTTGCTCAGAAACTAGTTTTTTTTCTTTTTCTTTAACTTTTTCTATTATTTTTTTTGCCTTAGGTGCAAAAGGAATGTTAGTTTTATCTGTAATTTGAATTAGCTCAACCGATATAATTGGCGGTAGATCAATTGGTTTTTTGGCAAGAAATGGTAAGCTCATAGCTGTAATGATGACGAGCAAAGTATGGAGCCCAAAAGAAATAAAAACATTTCTATTCACTTTAATTACCTCTCTTTATATGGCTCAGAAATTAATGCTACTTTAGTAAAGCCAGAACCAGATAGCATTCCCATTATTTCTAAAACTCTACCATAGTTTATTGATTTGTCTCCTCGAACATAAATTCTAGTATCTGTTCTATTTTTAGATACGGCTAAAATTTTTGCTATTATTTTATCATACTCAACTTTAGACTCTTGAATAAATATTTCACCTTTTGAGTTAATAGATAAAGTTAATGGTTCTAATTCTTCAGGCAATGAATCTGCAGAGCTTTCAGGTAAATCAACTTGTATTCCAACTGTTAATAATGGTGCTGTTACCATAAAAATAATTAATAATACCAACATTACGTCTACAAAAGGTGTGACATTAATTTCACTCATAGGTTCTTTAGATGAACGGTTGAGTTTAAAAGCCATTTTATATTATTGATAAAAATCTTTTAGAAAAGTTTTCTAATTTTTTTGAATATTTTTTAGAGTCGTTATTATACTTATTATAAGCAACAACTGCTGGGATTGCAGCTAATAGACCTAGTGCGGTTGCAAATAAAGCTTCTGCTATTCCAGGTGCTACAATAGCCAAGCTTGTATTTCTTGAAATTGCAATCGATTGAAATGAATTCATTATTCCCCATACTGTTCCAAATAAACCTATAAATGGAGCAGTAGATCCAACTGTTGCCAAAAATGTAAACCCCCTTTCAAGTAATACTATTTGTTTTTCAATATTGACCTCAAGCACACTGGTCATTCTTTCGCTGAGATTGGATTTATTTTTTGCCTTTAATAAAGTTTGCATTGAGTCTTTAAACAATAAAGCCATAGGATTATCTAAGTTTACTGGTAGACTATTGTAGAAAGTTTCTGCTGATTTTGATTTCCAAAATTTTTCCTCAAACTCTTCTGATTCTAGATTAATTTTTTTAAATAATCTAAATTTTTCAATGATTATTGCCCATGAATAAATAGAACAGCCAATCAACATAAGTATTACAGTTTTTACAATAAAATCTGCTCTTATAAACAGGCTCCATAAAGAAAAATCTGTATTTGATGCGAGTCCTACTGCTTGAGATGTAATATCAGCTTCCATAATTAAGATTTCACACTTAAATGTGTCATGAATTTGACCTTATCAAAATTAATTTACTCTTCTAGTTTATAGGTTTCATAATAAAAACTAGCAATCAAGATTGCATCAGCTTTATTTGAGTCTTTTTTTCTTAATAATTGTGATGAAAAATAAGGAAATACTTCTATTGCTTTAGTTCTACTGGCGTCTTTTTCAGAATTTATAAGATTAAAATATTTTTTCCATTTTGCCGGTCTTACAAAATACATTGGTAATTGCATCGCAGAACATATCCCTTTTAAAATTCCAAAAGATTGACCAAAATTAAACATGCTGGTTACACCTTGTCCAGGCATGGCTGAAACTTGCTCTATTACAACTTTAATTTCCTCTTTTTTTAGGCTCTTAATTCTTAAGGAAATTTCATGATAAATTTGTGCTCCATTAACTTGTTTCTTGTTTTTTTTACCTTCTGCCATATTTGGCATTTCCACTACATCAATTATTTTTCCATCTTCAAAAAAACAAATAGAACCTGTGATGCCTGGATCGATACCAATTATAAGCATTAGTTGTTTCCAAAATTTATGTTTGAATAAACACTTTGAACATCGTCATCGTCTTCTAGTGCCTCTAAAAATTCTATTGCCACATCTGCTCTATCTTTTGCAACATTGGCACTATTTAGTGGAACCCATTCAATTTCAGTAGAGATAAAATTTGCAATTATTTTTTCTAAATTTTTTTTTACATTATAAATTTCATTCATTACACATTGAATCTCATGATAATTATCATGAGAAATACATTCATCAGCTCCCGATTCAATTGCTAACTCAAAAATTTTTTCTTCTGATATTTCTTTTTTGTCGATTTTAATGATCCCCAGTTGATTAAAATTATGTGAAGCCGAACCTTGTGTACCTAAATTTCCACCACTTTTTACAAATATAGACCTAACATTGGAAGCTGTTCTATTTTTATTATCTGTTAATGCCTCTACGATCACAGCTATTTTATCTGGACCAAACCCTTCATATCTCAAATTTTCATAATTAGTTTCAGAACTAGTAGATGATTTAGCGATAGCTCTTTCAATATTATCTTTTGGCATGTTGGCTGACTTTGCAGCTTGAATTGCAGATCTAAGCCTTGGATTCATATCTGGGTCTTTGTCACCTAATTTTGCAGCTACACTAATTTCTTTTGATAATTTAGAAAATACTTTAGACCTTTGTTTATCGGCCTTACCTTTGGAATGTTTTATACTTGCCCACTTCGAATGACCTGACATAATAATTAATGAGAATTTTTTAATTCTCCTCCATATATAAAATTTTCTACATTTTTTGCTAATCCTGTTTCTATATCACATTCAATAATCACACCACACAAACTAGCCTCTCCAATTGCTGGAAAATGTTTGGTGGATTTTTTTTTTAAAAATCTATTAATTGAGTTATCTTTATTCATTCCAATAACTGAGTCGTAGTCTCCACACATTCCTGCATCTGTCTGATAGGCCGTACCCGCTTTTAATACCCTTGTATCATTTGTTGGAATATGTGTGTGAGTGCCAACAACTAATGTTGCCTTCCCATCAAAAAAATGTCCCATAGCTACCTTTTCACTTGTTATTTCTCCATGAAAATCAACTAATAGAAAATCATAATCTTCTTTTAGCTTATATTTTTTTAAAAATTTTTCAGCAGCTTCAAATACATCCTCACATTTTTTCATGAAGACATTTCCCATCAAATTAAGCACACCAACTTTCATACCATTTTTAGATGTAAATATTCCAAATCCCTTTCCAGGAGATGGTTCATACAAATTTTTAGGTCTGAGAAGTCTGTTTTCTTTTTCAATATGAGACATTGTTTCTTTTTGATCCCACACATGATTACCTGTTGTAACCACATCTACTCCACAATTAAAAAAATCTTTACATATTTCTTCTGTAATGCCCACACCTGAATCAGCTGCATTTTCCCCATTAACAACTACGAAGTCAATTTTTTTATGTTTTATTTGTGTAAGTAAATTATTCAAGACCATCGATCGTCCTGAAATACCAACTACATCACCTAAAAAAAGTATTTTCATTTTACAATATATTTATTTGTTACGATATAATCTAATTTTTGATCATATACATTAATTGGAACTTTATCTATTTCCTGAATCGAAAGAGCCAAGCCTATCTTTATAATATTTTTTTTTTTTGATAATTTTTTTATTAATCGATCGTAATATCCACCACCGTATCCAAGTCTGTTTAAATTTTTATCAAATGCCACCAAAGGAACTAATAAAATATCTGGGTAAATTATATTTTTGGTTTCTGGCTCAGGTATTCCATATTTGTTTACTTTTAATATTTCAGAAAATGACCATTTATAAAAATCCATTTGAAAATTTTTCTTAATCACAGGTAAAGAAATTTTAAATTTATTTTTTTCGAATTTTTTTAATAATAACAAATCATCTATTTCAAAGTTTACTGGATAATATCCACCTATAATTTTTTTATTAATTTTTTCTTTTTTAAGAATTTTTATTATTTCATTAAAATCAATTTGAATATTTTTTTTATTAATCTTTTCTCTGGACTTAAGAATTTTTTTTCTTAATTTAAATTTTAACACAAATTTACTGGACTGGATTTTCTAAATTTGCTTTTTCTACAAAATTTTCAATTTCATCTGCTGCTGATTCGATTATTTTCTCATAATCCTCCTTGTTCTTTTCTATTTCTTTTTTAAAATCTTCATAATCTTGGGACAATTGCTTCATCTCTTCTTCTTTTTTGTCTCTGTAGTCATAAATCAAAGATTTTAATTCTTTAAATTTATTTGATAGATTTTTTAACTCATTTTTTTTCTGTTCTACTTTTTTTTTAGTTTCAAAATATTCATCCATTATTTGAACTGAAGTAATTAATAAAAGTTTACTCTCTCCTATATTTCCTAGGTCATTCTTTAAATTACTGAATTTTTGATTAATATGAGTTAACAATTCTTCTAAATGTTCCTCTTGTCCATCATCACAAGATAAGAGAAAATCTTTACCATTAAATTTAATATTTACATTTGCCATTTGTCAATTTCTTCCAATAAGGTATCCGTTTCTTGATTTAATTCATCTATTTTTTCTGAAAATTCTGTTTCTTTTTTTTGTTCCTCTATTTTTTGTTGATTAATATCCTCTAATTTTTGATTAAGTGCTTTGTATTCACTTTCTAAATTTTGATACTTTTCTTCTATTTGTTTTTTTTCAATTTCCAATTGATTTTTTTGAATGCTTAGGTTTTCTAGATTGGTCTTTAACGTTGGGTTTTGTAAATCCAAACTCTTCAATCTATTAAGAGCAAAACTCAGTTTTTTTTCTTTTTCACTGTCTGTTTTCATATATATATATTTATATTATTAAATTGAGTCTACTAAGTCTAGATAGGATATTTTTGAACAAACTACATAAAGATTTATCAAACGCAATAAGGTTTTTGTCAATAGATGCTGTACAAAAAGCAAATTCGGGGCATCCCGGAATGCCAATGGGAATGGCAGATGTAGCAACGGTTTTATTTAGAGATTTTCTTAAATTTAATCCAAAAAATCCGAACTGGTTAAATAGAGATAGATTTGTTTTATCCGCAGGTCATGGGTCCATGCTTCTTTACTCTTTATTGCATTTAACTGGTTACAAAAGTATCTCTTTAAACAATATTAAAAATTTTCGACAATTAAAATCTATTTGTGCGGGACACCCTGAGTATCACCCTGGTACTGGAATTGAAACTACGACGGGTCCACTTGGACAGGGTATTGCTAATTCAGTTGGATTTGCTATTGCAGAAGAAATTTTAAAGAAAAAATTAGGTAAAGAAATAATAAACCATAAAACTTATGTTTTGGCTGGAGATGGATGCTTAATGGAGGGGATTAGTCATGAGGCAATGAGTTTAGCTGGGCATTTAAAGTTAAAAAACTTAGTAATGCTTTTTGACAACAATTCAATATCAATAGATGGACCAACTAGCTTAGCAGTTTCAGATAATTTCAAAAAGAGATTTGAAAGTTATGGCTGGGATTACATTCTAATTAATGGTCATAATGAAAAAGAGATTTTTAAAGCATTAAAAAAAGTTCAAAATGCAAAAAGACCAACTGTCATTTCATGTAAAACAAAAATTGGTTATGGTTCACCCAATAAGTCAGGCAAAGCCTCTTCACACGGAAGTCCTATTGGTGCAGATGAGATTAAACTAGTTCGAAAAGTACTAGATTGGAAACATAAACCTTTTGAAATTCCTAAAAATATTTTAAATGAATGGAAAAAAATTGGTAACAAAGGTGCAAAACTTGAGTCTGCATGGGGTAAAATTTATAAAGGGAAAAAACAATTAGTAGATAGAGTTTTCAAAAATAATTTCTTTAAGACTTTAAAATCTGAGAAACAAAACTCTATTAGTGAAAATAAAACTTTAGCTTCACGTAAAGCTTCAGAGTTAACTCTAAATGCACTTACTAAAGAAAATAATACATTAATTGGTGGTTCGGCAGACTTGGCTGGATCTAATAACACTAAAACAAAATATCACAATGTCATTAAACCTTCTAATTTTAATGGTGATTATATTCACTATGGCGTTCGTGAACACGCAATGTCAGGAATAATGAATGGGCTTGCACTTCATAGTAAATTTATTCCATATGGGGGTACTTTTTTAATATTTTCTGATTATTGTAAACCTTCAATTCGTTTGTCTGCCTTGATGCAACAACGTGTTATTTATGTAATGACTCATGACTCAATTGGTTTGGGTGAAGATGGGCCAACGCACCAACCAATAGAACAATTGTCTGGATTAAGATCTATTCCAAATTTAAATGTTTTTAGACCAGCTGACAGAATGGAAACTATTGAATGCTGGGAATTAGCATTAAAAAATTCAAAAACTCCAAGTGTGTTATCTTTAACTAGACAAAATCTTGAACCTATTAGAAAAAAATATTCAAACATAAATAAATGTTCTTTAGGTGCTTACGAGGTTTTAAGAACTAATAAAAAAATTAATTTGACAATATTTGCTAGTGGTTCTGAGGTTAATTTAGCAATTGAGACTAGCCATAAATTAGCCAAAGATAGGGTATATTCTAAAGTTGTATCAGTACCATGCCAAGATATTTTTGATTTGCAGTCAAAATCATATAAGAAAAAAATTCTTGATGAAGCCAAATTTAAAATATCTATTGAAGCTGCTTCAACAGATTGTTGGAAAAAATATATTGGAACTCAGGGTTTGGCTTTTGGAATAGATACATTTGGTAAAAGCGCACCATACAAAGAAATTTATAAATATTTTGGATTAACAGTTCAAAATATTTCACAAAAAACTAAGAAACTAATAAAGAGTTAAATATGGCAATAAAAGTTGGTATCAATGGAATGGGAAGAATTGGTAGAATGGTAATTAGAGCTATCATTGAAAGCCAAAACAAAAACATAGAAATCAAACACATCAATAACCGATCAAATTCTGAAGTGAGTTGTTCTTTAATTAAATACGATTCTATTCATGGTAAATTTAATGCAGATTTAAATTATGATGAAAAACATTTAATTATTAATAATAATAAAATAACATTTTCACAAGAATCTAATATTGAAGATATCAATTGGAAAAAATTTGATGTTGATTATGTTTTTGAATGTACTGGAAAATTCAACTCAAAAGAAAAATTATTAGCTCATATAAAAAATGGGGCTAAAAAAGTTATAGTTTCTGCTCCATGCAAAAATGCAGATAAGACAATTGTCTATGGAGTAAATGAAAATATTTTGACAAAAGACGATCAAATTATTTCTGCAGCCTCTTGTACAACTAACTGTCTTGCGCCTGTTGCTAATATCTTAAATGAAACTTTTGAAATTGAAAAAGGATTTATGACAACTATTCACGCTTTCACTAGTGATCAAAGAATTCTAGACAATTCCCATAAAGATCCTAGAAGAGCAAGATCTGCCAGTCAATCTATTGTACCAACCTCTACAGGTGCTTCAAAAGCAATTGGTGAAATTATACCTTCATTAAAAGGAAAACTTGAAGGCATTGCAATGAGAGTACCAACCCCTAATGTTTCACTTATAGAACTAGTTTTTTGTACAAAAAAAGAGATTAGTAAAGAAACAATTAATGAGGCGTTTACTATCGCCTCTAAAGAACAATCAAAAAAAGTTTTAGAAATTACGCTAGAAAAATTAGTTTCAATTGACTTCAATCACAATTCAGCTTCAGCAATTGTTGATTTATCCTTAACTAATGTGGTTGGTAAAAATATGGGAAAAATTTCGGCGTGGTATGATAATGAATGGGGTTTTTCAAATAGGATGTGTGACATAGCAGAACATCTTCATCAAATCTCATAATGAGAAGCATTAAAGACGAGGCTAATCTTAATCAAAAAAAAGTATTACTTAGGTTGGATTTAAATGTTCCATTAGATAATGGAAAAATTACTGACACTACTCGAATAGATAAAATTTTACCTACTATTGATTTTTTATTAAAAAGTGAAGCAAAAATTATAATATTATCTCATGTGGGTAGACCCAAAGGCAAAGTTGTAAATGAACTATCCCTTAAACCAATATGTGAAGACCTAAAAAATAAACTAAACGAAAATATAAGATTAATTTCAAAAAATATAAAAGATATTAAATCTGCTGATTTATTTAATGAACATGATGAAAAAATTGTAATACTTGAAAATCTTAGATTTTATGAAGAAGAAGAAAGAAATGATAATGGTTTTGCAAAACATTTAGCAAGTCTGGCTGATATTTATGTTAATGATGCTTTCTCATGTTCACATAGGGCTCATGCCTCAATTTTTGAAATCACTAAATTTATTCCTTCGTATGCTGGCCTTCAATTAAATTTGGAAATTGATGCTCTCACTAAAATTACATCTGAAATTCAAAGACCGATAACGTGCATTATAGGAGGGTCTAAAATATCATCTAAAATCAATATCATTAAAAACTTAATACTTAAATTTGATAATATTATAATAGTTGGTGGGATGGCTAATAATATACTCAAATATAAAGAGTATGAAATTGGAAAATCCATTCAAGAGAGTAATTGTGACCAAATTATTGAAGAAATATTTTCTCTATCAAAAAAAGAAAGTTGTAAAATAATTTACCCTGAAGACGTTACAGTAGGGAAAGATTTAAATGGATCATCTGAAATAAAAGAACTGAATAATATTTCTAAAGATGAATTAATTTTAGATATTGGCCCTAAAACAATTAAGGCTATTAATCTATTAATTGAAGAAAGTAGTACTATTTTATGGAATGGGCCCGCTGGTTATTTTGAAAATCCAAATTTTGCCAAAGGAAGTATTGAGATAGCAAAAAAAATTATTGAAAAAAATAAGAATAATACAATTTACTCAGTTGCAGGTGGTGGTGATACCGTTTCCCTTTTAAATAGTATTGAGGCAACTGACAGCTTTAATTTTGTTTCAACTGCGGGTGGAGCTTTTTTAGAATACCTTGAAGGAAAAGAACTTCCTGGTATAAAGGCTCTTAATTAACATGTCAGAACTTAATAAAATTGCATTAAAAATACTATCTAATGGTAAGGGAATTCTTGCTGCTGATGAAAGCACCGGAACTATGACTAAAAGATTAGAGTCAGTTAATGTACCGTCTAGCCCAGAAAATAGACTTCTATTCAGAGAAACTCTTTTCACTGCAAGTGGGATGAAAGATTTTATTGGTGGTGTTATTTTATATGATGAAACAATTAACCAAACTTCTAACTCGAAGCAGACTATTCCAGAATTAATTTCTAAGTCTGGAGCAGTTCCTGGAATTAAAGTTGACACAGGTGCAAAACTTCTAGCAGGATCAACTGAAGAAAAAATCACAGAAGGCTTAGATGGTTTAAGAGAAAGACTACAAGCATACTACAAGCTTGGTGCAAGATTTACAAAATGGAGAGGTGTTTATAATATTTCAGATAAATATCCAAGCAAACTATCAATTCAGTCTAATGCTCATGCGTTAGCAAGATATTCTGCATTAGTACAAGAATGTAGAATGGTTCCAATTGTAGAGCCTGAGGTTTTAATGGATGGAGATCATTCTGCTGAAACTTGTCTTAACAAAACCTCTGAAGTTATCAAAAAATGTTTTGAAGAATTAATAATCCATAAAATTGATTTAAGCGGAATAATTTTAAAACCTAATATGATTTTAGCAGGAACTGCTTCTAATAAAAAAATATCAAATGAAGAGGTTGCAAAACTTACCTTGAGGTGTTTAAAAGAGAACGTACCTTCAGATGTACCAGGAATTGCTTTTTTATCCGGCGGTCAAAAAGAAGTAGAGGCAACTGAAAATTTAAACTTGATTAATAAACATAATGATACAAATTTTATTATGACCTACTCATATGGTAGAGCTTTGCAGCAAAGTGCCATTAAATTTTGGTCAAAAGATATTAAGAATATTGAGGGTACTCAAAAAATCTTCAACCATAGAGCTCATATGTGTACACTTGCAGCTCAAGGAAAATGGTCAGCAGATCTTGAGACATAATGAAACAAATAACAAATTTGTTTATTTAATTTCTCCAAATAAAATAAAAGAAGAAAGTTTTTATAATAATTTAGCTCTTATATTAAACTCAGGAAAAATAAGCTTCTTTCAGTTAAGACTTAAAAAAGAAACAAACTCAAATAAATTAATTATTGGAAGAAAAATCAAGAGAATTTGCAAGAAATACAAAGTTAAATTTTTAATCAATGATGATCCTCAACTTGCTAAAAAACTTAATGCAGACGGTTGTCATTTAGGCCAAAAAGACATGGATTTGATAAAAGCCAGAAAAATATTAAAGAACAAAATTATTGGCATTACTTGTCATAATTCCATTAATTTAGCAAAGAGTGCTATTGAAGCTGGTGCTGATTATTTAGCTTTAGGAGCATTTTATGCTTCTAAAACTAAGATGGTTAAATATAGAGCGACTTTGCCAATGTTGAAATCTGTTAAAAAAATAACATCCTTACCAATTGTGGCTATTGGTGGCATAAAGCTTAATAATTATAAAAAACTTTTATTGAATAAAGCTAACTTTTTAGCTATTTCAGGCTACATTTGGAATAATAAAAAATACAAACCATTAGAAGCTATTAAAAAATTAAAATGAAATTATATGCAAGTGAAATTAGAGTTGGAATGTTAATTGAGTACAAAAATGATCTTTGGCAAGTTTTAAAAACACAACACGTTAAGCCTGGCAAAGGTGGTGCTTTTGCACAAGTTGAAATGAAAAGTGTCAATAAAAATACAAAATTAAATGAAAGATTCAGGTCAAGTGAATCTGTAGAAAAAGCATCACTAGATGAAACAAAATTTAACTATCTTTATGATGATGAAACAGATTATCATTTTATAAATCCTAAATCTTATGAACAAATTAATATTAAGAAAGAGATTATTGGTGACAAAGGTAAAATGCTAACAGAAAACTTAGAAGTAAGCATAAGCTTTTACAACGAAGAACCATTAATGGTAGAGCTACCTAATCAAGTTACATGTGTAGTTGAAACAACTGATGTAGCACTTAAGGGTCAAACTGTTTCCTCTTCTTATAAACCAGCAACTTTAGACAATGGAATAAATATTCAAGTACCTCCCTTTATTGATAATGGAGATAAAATCATAGTTGATACAAGGACTATAGAATATATTAAAAAGATATAAATCCCATGCAATCTATATCAGCAAATCTTAATATAATGATCAAGGCTGCTGAAAAAGCATCTAGGGCTTTAATAAGAGATTTCGGAGAAATAGAAAAGCTACAAGTTTCTGTCAAGGGGCCGACAGATTTTGTTTCAAATGCTGACTTAAAAGCAGAAAAAATTATTATTGAAGAATTAAAAAAAGCAAGACCTTACTATTCCATTATTAGTGAAGAAGATGGTTCTGAGATAAATAAAGATAAAAACAATACTTGGATTATAGATCCTATAGATGGTACCACAAATTTTTTACATGGCGTTCCTCACTTTGCAATATCAATTGCCCTAAGATCTGGGGACGAGATAGTTTCAGGATTAATTTATGATCCAATAAAAGATGAAATGTTTTATGCTGAAAAAGAAAATGGTGCTTTTTTTAACAACCAAAGAATTAGAGTTTCAAGAAAAAGAGAGCTTAATAGTTGTTTGTTTGCTACTGGCGGTTTGTCAAAAAATGAGATTGATCTACCTTTAAGAAAATCAGGAAGTGCAGCACTTGATATAGCTTATGTTGCGGCAGGTAGATATGATGGTTTTTTTCAAAATGACTTAAATTTATGGGATATAGCGGCAGGTATAATAATTCTAAAAGAGGCAGGTGGTATGATTAATGAAATAGATGTCTCTAAAAATAAAAACATCCCAATAAGAGCTTCTAGCATGGCAATTAATGACAAAATGCTTGAAAAATTAAAGAACTTTTAATTGTTTTATAAAATTCTTTTGCTATAAGTCTCGATATGAAAAAAGACATACACCCAAACTACCATGCAATAAAAGTAGAGATGACTGATGGAACTCAATTTGAAACAAGATCAACTTGGGGGAAAGAAGGAGAGGTCCTAAAATTAGAGATCGATCCAAAATCACATGCTGCTTGGACAGGTGGAAAACAAAAATTAATGGATAAGGGTCGTGTTAGTAAATTCAATAAGAAATTTCAAAACTTCAGATCAGAAAAAAAGGATTAAATGTCAAACGTACCATTGATGCCAATGGCAACTGCTGTCTGGCTAGTAGAAAATACAACTCTTACATTCAAGCAAATTTCAAAATTTTGTAATCTACATGAGGTAGAGGTTCAAGGTATTGCTGATGGTGAGGTTGCAAAAGGAATAATGGCTTATAATCCAATTATATCTGGCCAACTTACTAGAGAAGAAATTGAGTCAGCATCAAAAGACGAGAATAAAGATCTTAAAATAAAAAATACTGATATTGAGATATCAACGCAAGACAAAAAAATTAAAAAATACATCCCATTATCTAAAAGACAGGATAAACCAGACTCTGCCCTGTGGCTAATTAAACATCATTCACTTCTAAAAGATTCTCAAATAGCAAAATTAGTTGGAGTAACTAAAAGCTCAGTAACTTCAATTAAAAATAAAAGTTATTGGAATTATAACAATTTAAACCCTAAAGACCCTGTGGCATTGGGGATTTTTTCTCAAAAGGATCTGATTGAAGCTATTGAAAAAGCTGAACGAAGAATAAAGAGAGAGAAAAAAGAAAAAGAGAAAGCAAAACTAACAAGAGAAGTTTCAAACATTGAATAATTTTAATAGACACCAAAATTATATAATGGTACTTAAACATTCTTAAAAAATATTTATGAAAATAGAAGTCAAAGATAACAATATTGAACAAGCACTTAGAGTTCTTAAAAGAAAATTACAAAGAGATGGTTTTTTTAAAGTAGTAAAACTAAAAAGTGTTTACGAAAAACCTTCTGAAAAGAAAAAAAGAATTTTACAAGAAAACATTAAAAGAGTTAAAAAACTTAATAAGCTTAAAAACAGAATTTAAATATACCGCGGGGTGGAGCAGTCTGGTAGCTCGTCAGGCTCATAACCTGAAGGTCGGCGGTTCAAATCCGTCCCCCGCAACCAAAAACAATTAAATTTTAAACCTAGATTTTTTACTATCAACTAAAAAATCTTTAACAGTTTCTTTAGTTAGTTGATCAAAAGTTTTTCCAAATTTTTCTATTTTTTCAATTGTTGCTGGTGGGATGGTAATAATATGACAGCCTAATTGTCTTGCTTGTAAATAATTATAAGGCTCTCTAACACTCGCCCAGAGTATCTCAACATTTTTAAATCTTTTTGCCATTACTATACTTCTTTTAAATTCTGGGAGTGGGTCTTTACCAGCATCACCTGCTCTACCTGCAAATATTGAAATTATAACTTTAGTTTTTTTGTTGATTAATTTAAGAATTTTTTCTGTCTGTTTGGCGCTATATATTGCTGTAATATTGAGCTTAATATCTAAATTATTAAGCTCTTTAATAATTTTACCCATAAAGATACCCTTAGAGTTAGCAACTGGTACTTTTACGTAAATATTCTTTCCCCAAGTATTGATTTGAAGCGCTTGCTTTTTCATTTCTTTATATTCATCAGCAAATACTTCCAATGAGACAGGTTTATTATTGCAAATTTCTAATATTTTTTTTGAATAAGATTTATAATCTTTTGCCCCTGCTTTTCTCATTAAGCTTGGGTTGGTTGTAAAGCCTTTAACAATTTTTTTTTTATTAAATTTTTTAATCAAGTCTAGTTCTGCAATATCACAAAATATTTTAGTTTTCATTGATCTAGAGATTTTTAGTTATATCCTCAGTCATTTTTTTAGCATCTGCAAACAACATTAAAGTATTTTCTTTATAAAATAAATCATTATCAATACCAGCATATCCAGGAGATAAACTTCTTTTTATAAATAATACAGATTTGCATTTTTCAACATCTAAAACTGGCATTCCATAAATTGGGCTTTGAGGATCAGTTTTTGCTGCGGGATTAGTTACATCGTTTGCTCCTATTACAAATGCAACATCTGCATTCGCAAAATCATTATTAATTTCCTCTAATTCAAAAACCTCATCATAAGGTACATTAGCCTCAGCTAACAATACATTCATGTGTCCTGGCATTCTTCCTGCCACAGGATGAATAGCATAAGAAACTTTAATATCATTCTTTTTAAGTGTATCTACCATCTCTCTTAATGCATGTTGTGCTTGAGCTACTGCCATTCCATAACCTGGAACAATTATAACTGATGATGCATTTTTCATTAAAAAAGCTGCATCTTCTGCGTTTCCACTTTTAACAGGTCTTTGTTCTTTACTTCCAGATGATGCTGATTGTTCTGTTGCACCAAACCCACCTAAAATAACATTAAAGAAAGAACGGTTCATACCTTTACACATAATATAAGATAAGATTGCACCTGAAGAGCCTACAAGGGCACCCGTTATAATTAATGCACTATTTTCTAAAGTAAAACCAATTCCTGCTGCTGCCCAACCGGAGTAAGAGTTTAGCATAGAAATCACTACTGGCATATCCGCTCCACCAATAGGAATAATTAATAAAAATCCTATTAAAAATGATACTACTAACAATATCCAAAAGAAATTAGGCGATTGTGTTGAACACAATAAGTAAGTTAAAACTACGATTGAAATCAATAATAAGGCATTAAACAAATGCTGTCCCTTAAAAGTTATTGGAGAACCAGACATTATTCCTTGCAGTTTTAAAAATGCAATAATTGAGCCTGAAAAAGTTATAGCTCCAACAGATGCTCCTATTGACATCTCAATTAAGCTTGCAAGTTTTATGCTTCCTGGAGACCCCAGGTTGAAGGCTTCAGGATTTAGAAAAGCTGATATTGCAACAAATACAGCTGATAAACCTACCAGACTATGAAATCCTGCTACCAATTCTGGCATGGCAGTCATTGGTATTTTATAAGCTATGAATGCCCCAATCAGTCCACCTATTAATAAAAAGATTAGTACATAGATCAAACCACTAGAAAAACTTCCTACTGATAAGAAGGTAACTGTAATAGCAATTGTCATACCTAAAATTCCAAAAAAATTACCTTGTCTCGAAGTTTCAGGCGATGATAGACCCCTTAATGCTAATATAAAAAGCACTCCTGAAATTAAATAAAATATTGCTGAAAAGTTTGCTGACATAATTATTTATCTTTCTTTTTCTTTTTGTACATTTGAAGCATTCTTTGTGTCACTAAAAACCCACCAAATATATTTACAGCAGCTAAAGATATTGCCAAGAAACCAAGAATATTTGAAATTGTAAAAACACTATCAGAATTTCCTGCTAATCCTGCAATAATAGCTCCTACAATTATTACTGATGATATGGCATTTGTAACCGACATCAAGGGTGTGTGTAAAGATGGAGTAACACTCCAGACAACATAATATCCAATAAAAATCGATAAAATGAATATACTTAATCTGAATATAAAGGGATCTATTTCCATAATTTTATTTAATTAAAGTTTTTTTAATTATTTCATCCTCTAAATTAATATTAATTTTTTTATTTTCTTTATCATATAAATTTGAAACAAAATTAAGTACATTTTTTGAATATAAATTCGATGCTGAAACAGGCAGTTTGTTAAGAATATTTGTTTCACCCATAATCTTTACCCCTTCTTTAACTACAATCCTATCTACTTCTGTAAATGCTGTATTTCCACCTTGAACAGCAGCTAAGTCATAAATGACAGATCCTGATTGCATGTTGTTTATCATGGTATCTTTAATAATTAATGGAGCCTTTTTTCCTGGAATTAAAGCAGTACATATTACAATATCAATTTTTTTTAGAGTTTCTGCTAACAGCTCTTCCTGTTTCTTTTTAAATTCACCTGATGCTTCTTTGGCATAACCATCTTCTGTTTCAAGATTTTCATCACCTTCAACAGTTAAGAATTTACCACCTAAGCTTTCAACCTGTTCCTTTGAGGTCATTCTTACATCTGTTGCAAATACTATAGCGCCCATTCTTTTTGCCGTTGCAATTGCTTGCAGGCCGGCAACACCAGCTCCCACCACTAATACTTTTGCTGCAGGAATTGTTCCTGCTGCAGTCATCATCATTGGTACTGCTTTTTCAAAATTTGCAAACGACTCAATTACAGCCTTATATCCAGCAAGGTTAGCTTGTGATGAAAGTATATCCATTGATTGAGCTCTAGTTATTCTCGGCAACATCTCTAAAGAAAAAATATTAATATTTCTTTTAGATAAGTTTTCGATTTTTTCCTTATTTGTATATGGATTAAATACTCCAACGAGAGTTTGATTTTCTTTTAAAAGTGAAAGATTTTCATCTGATAATAATCCTAGCTGAACGATAATGTTTGCACCAACTAGAGCTTCGGCATCATTATTAGAAATTTCAACACCTAATTCTTTATAATCTTTATCTTTAAATCCTAAATGTTCACCATATTTTTTAGATAAAATAACCTTAAAACCAAGGGCTATATATTTTTTGGCAATTTCTGGAGTGATTGCAATTCTTTTCTCAATGTTTTGATTTTCTAAAACTGAAGCGATTCTCATAGAAGAATTCTATAGTAAGAATATTGCCATTAAAACTAAAACACCTATAATAGCGACAGTTCCCCACAATACAAATTTTGTGAAATAATTCCAAGTATCTTTATGGTTTTGATTATCCATAAAAATTATTTCTGTCTTGCTTTAAATTTTGGATTTGTTTTATTGATTATATAAACTCTGCCTCTTCTTCTAACTAGCTTAGAATTGAGATCTCTTTTTTTTAATGACTTTAAAGAACTTTTAATTTTCATAATAATTTAACTCTTAATAAACGAAGTTATGTAATCTTTCAAATGTATTTTTCCATATTTTCTAATAATTTTATTGTTTAATGACATATTTGTTAAAGATGAGGCATATCTTTCCCCAGGTCTAGCTTTTAGGAGCTTAATCTTGTTACTAAACATCAATGCTACCTCTTTAATAGAATAAGATTTTTTATTAGATATAATGTAATGTGTACACTTATTCCTCACCCAAGCCTCATAACAAACATTTATGGTATCTTGAATATGCGTAAATCTTCTAGTTTGTGTTCCAGGTTTTACAACGGTTAATAGCTTATTTTTTTTATACTGGTCTTCAAATATTCCAATGACAGTTGCCATTTCACCAGATTTTATGTGTCTTGGACCATAAACATTGTAGAAATAAACTATTTCATACTTAAAGTTAAACCAATTTTTTAAATTCTCTAGCAGTTCTAAATTTTTTGATTTTGTAAAAGCATAAGGAGAAAGGTTTTTATCCTTACCTTTATTGCCTAAAGTAGCAGAGGTAGCTGAATAGATTAATTTAATTCTATTATCCAAACAAAATTTAAAAGTAGCTTGCGTTCCAATTGAGTTTGATCGGAAGCATTTATCAAATTTATTAAAACTTTGAAAAATTCTTGAAAATTCACCAAAATGAAACAATGAAACAATCTGATCTTTATATCTAGATATAACTTTATTTATGTTTTTAGTGTCTGCTTTAATATATTTTATTCTTGCGTTTATAATATGATTTCTCTTAGAACCAGAAGAGTAGTCATCTATGCTTAAAATTTTTTTATTTGTTTTTAATATTAGATGTTCAATTAAATTAGATCCAACAAATCCAGCTCCACCAGTAACTACAATATAATTTTTCATTAGAGCTTTTATAGCCTGGCAATGTCCTACTCTTCCGTGTCTTAAGACAAAGTACCATTGGCGCTGAAGGGCTTGACTTCCGAGTTCGGAATGGGATCGGGTATTGCCCCTTCGCAATAATCACCAGGCAAAGGAGTTATATTCATTTTACAAAAAAACGCAAATTATTATTTATCTGATTAGCATAAGAAAATGGCTGTATATCTATTTTATTTATCTAATTATATAATGTAAGAAAAGCTGATAATATAAAACTAGGTCTTTAACTAAATCAAAATGTTGAAATTTAAAACTGCTTTTGTAACATTTTTTCCAGTAATTCCTGATAATATGGGTTCTTCAGCTGTAGTTAATAGTCGATTTAAAAATTGGCCTTATGTAAAAAAATTATTTCAAATATCTCATGTAAAAAAAATTAATAACCATAAAATTAAAACTATATTTATAAAAAAAGAAAACCCAATAAATAAGATTATTAAACTTCCTGAGCTTATATTTAAAATATTCCAATTTTTGAAAAAATCTAAAAATAATCTAATTATAATTGAAGGTGCAAGCTGGATTTTTTATAGCTTCATAGTTTTGTTTAGTTTTAAAATATTATTACCCAATTCAAAAATTATATATGTATCTCATTCAATAGAATCTGAGATACGCAAAAAATATTCTAATGTATTAATATATTATTTAACAAAATTTTTAGAAAGATTAGTATTTAAATATTCATTCATATCCACATCAGTATCTAAGCTTGAAAAAAATAAGATTAAAAAACTTTATAATCATGAAACTGTACTTTATTCAAATGCAATAACTATAGAAAATCAAAATAAAAAAAGGGAAATACAACAGGATTATATAATTTACTGTGGCTCTTATAAATATAGGCCTAATAAAAATGCCATTGATTGTCTAAATAATAAGATCATGCCATCTCTTTTAAAAAAAATTCCTAATCTAAAATTAGTACTTACAGGTGGTGGGTTTAATAAGAATCTGCCCTGGATAATCAACAAAGAAATTGTTCCAAAAAAAGATTTATATAATCTAATATTTTATTCAAAATGCATGTGTGTTCCATTAAAATTTGGATCTGGAACAAGAATTAAAATAATTGAAGCTTTATCACTAGGGGCAATTGTTATATCTACAAAAAAAGGGATTGAAGGTATAGAGTTAATAAATACAAATCCTCCATTTGTAGTAAATGACACAAATTTATTTTTAAGTACAATTTATAAAGTAATCAGAAATAATAAAAATTTAAAAATAAAATCTTTAAATGATAAGATGTTTTATTTTAAAAAATATTCAATGAAGAATATTACCCTTAACTTCATAAATAATTATCTAAAAAATATTTCATAACAATGATTAAAAATAATAAATTAATTTTAAATGGAATTATTCTTTCTTTACCAGGTCTGCTATCAATAATTATCTCACTTATGGCAATACCTATTCATTTAAGTGTGGCTGGTGCTGAAAATTATGGAAATTATATAATATTTCACCTCATCCTAACAATTTCTGTAATGTTTAATATTGGAATTGGAAAATCTATGGTTATTAGTATTGGTAATTTTCCTCAAAAAAATAAAATTATTGCTTATCAGGGTTTAAAATACACACTCCTAATAAGTTTATTGATATCATCTATTTTTATATTATTAGACTTAGTGAATGGAACACTTTTTGAATACTTTTTTACATCAAATGAAATTTTTAGTTATTTTATTATTTGTATAATCTCAACAATTTTTTATGTAAGCTTGGAAGCAATTTTACAAGGAAATGAAAAGTATAAATTATTAAGTCTATATAATTTTTTATTTTTTAGTTTATCGCTAAGCTTACCCTCACTTAGTTTGCTATATAATTCAGAAGCAACATTGGATAATTTATTATTAATTAGCACATATTTAAAAATATTCACTGTTACTGCAATGTTGATATTAATAATATTTAATAATCTAATTAAACTATCAAATAGTGATATTTTAATTAATAATTTAAAAAAAAATAGTAAATGGCTAACACTGAATAATATTTTAGTTCAATTTTATGATATATTTGATAAATATTTAGTTAAAATTTTCTTGGGTCCCATAGCTCTAGCTACATATTCTATTCCACAACAATTAACAGGGAAACTAAGTATATTTTCTAAAGGATTCAGTGCAATTTTACTTACCCTTTTGTCTAAAAAAAAAAAAAAATAACAAAGATTTAAATCAATCAATCAAAGTTTTTTTAAAAATCACACCTGCATTCATTTTTTTATTATTTCCATTTTACTCATTACTATTAAACTTATGGTTAGGTGATGAGTTCAACCAAAATATACTTAATTTAGCAAAAATATTTTCATTGTGTGGAATTTTTGCCAGTACTTCACACATTCTAGTTACAAAATTTGAAGCCTCACAAACATTGAAGCGTAATCTAAAATTTGAGTTTATTTTGATGCCTTTCTTTTTATTTACTTTGTATATATTCATAAGCACTAATTATTCATTAATTTATATTGCGTCCATTATTCTAATAAAAGAAAGTATTTTACTTTTTCTGAGATTAAATTTTTTAAAAAAAGAAATTAAAAATATTTCTCATTACTATTTATATTCAATTTTTTTTATAGTGATGCTCTATATGTCTTTTAAAAATGAATTTTTCTTTTATTTTCTAGAAATAGCATTATTAATAAGTCTTATTAAAAATGATAAGTGATATTGTAAGAAAGTTGAATGGTTATCTAAGTTTTTGGATTGAGGACAATGTGCCAGTCAATCGTAATAAAGATAAATTAATAAAAAAATATATACAAAAAAATATATCATCCAACAAAATCATTAACAAAAATTTAAAAAAAACACACAATATATTTAATCAAAAACTATATCTATTATTGCAAAAAAAAAATATTACCAATTTCTTAAGGGAGAGTTTTATTCAAAAAATGTTTTTCTTGCATAATAGATTTTTTGTATATGCTGAATTAAAAGATCTTCAAAAAAATAAAAGCTGGTCACTTTATAAAAAATTAATTAATGAAGATGCTATTGGTAACCCGATAAGATATTTTTTGTATTCTGAAAGTTCAGGGAATAGGATTAATCATGTCTATCATTTAAATATATTATCAAGAGAACTAAATATTAATTTAACTGATATTAAAAAAGTATTTGAATTTGGAGGTGGATATGGCTGTATGGCTCGAATTTTTTCTAAACTTAATAAAAAGATAAAATATACGTGTTTTGATACCCACTATGTAAATTTACTACAGTTTTATTACCTCAAACATAACAATTTAGACGTTGGGTTTTCAAAAAAAAATAATTTTTTCTTAAACTCAAATTTAAAAAAAGTTAAAGAAATTCATGAACCAAAGTTGAAAAGTTTATTTATTGCAAATTGGTCATTATCAGAAACACCAAACAAATTTAGAAAAGAATTTATATCTATTATTAAAAAAAATGAGTTTATCCTGATTTGTTTTCAGGAAAAGTTTGAAGATATTGATAATCTTAAATATTTTAATAATCTTAAGTATAAACTTTCTAAAAAATTTAAAATTAAAATCATAAAAAATAAATTTTATACTGGAAATATGATAAATAAACACAATCATTACTTTTTTGTTGGGAAAAAACTATAATCTAATTTCTGGAAGATCCAAAATATTCAAGTCTATATAGCTATATAAAAATTTAATTAATTTAATTAGCTCACCAAAAAAAGAACTCTGAAATATTGTATTAGTTTGAGCTGATCCCCCAAATCCAGCCATTTGATCTAATTTCCACATAAAAATATAAAAAATTAAAAAAATTATTAATGCACTACTTATTAAAAAATTTTTTTTAATTTTATTTTTTAAGCTACTTAATTTTTTAAAATCAATAATCAATATTGAATAAAAAACCACTAGATGAATAGCTAAAAGACTAATATTTCTTCCATGATCTATTGCGAGTATAAAACATAATAATATTGGAGTAAAAAAATATATATAATTTCTCTGATATTCATTATGAAATTTTAAAATTTTTTCTTTTATACAATAATGAAACACTAAATAAAATATTCCTGCACCAAAAAATAAACTTGCGAGTAGCTGAATGAAATCTTTATATCCAAAATAATAAAAATGCCATTTATAAAAACCACCTAGGGCCTTATAAAATCCACCACCTAATTGTGGATGAAGCTCTACATCAAATTTTTGAAGTAAATTATTTAAAATATCAAGTTGATTTTGATCGCCAATAAAAAATAGAACTAACAAAACTGGAATTATCAATAATGAATATATTAATAATATTTGTAATGTTTTTTTTTTACCATTCATAAAGCTTAAAGATAAAAGAATATGAATTGATAAAAATAAAACTTGATACTCGTGTATCAAGATAGAAAAAAATAGAATTGGTATGATAATAAATTTTAATTTATTAATATAGTATGAATAATCTTTTTTATTCTCCATGTGATTAATTACAACTAATCCATGAAACAAAATTGTTAATTTAATAAAAATATCTTTTATAAAATACATATCAGTGTCATAAATTGAAAATAAAATTAATGCTGGTGATAAAAAAATTAATAAATAAATAAAAATAGAGTGCTTATACTTTTCAAAGATTTTATAAAAAAAATAAATTTGCATTAAATATAACAAAAGAAACAAGTATGAAAAAAATACGATTGGCTCAATTCCTAAAAAAATATTTAAGTTCCAAAATATTTCACCTAATAAACCCCTCCTAATAAATCCAGCCTGATAATTGATAAACAATTCATTAAAGGCATATGGTGATAAATTAATACCTTCTTTGATATTTAAGTAGAAATATATCGATGTAATAAAAAATAAAGAAATTAATACTAATTTTGATATAATTAGATTTACTGTTTTATTATTAAATTTTTTTTTTATCATTTTAGCTATCTGAAACATAATGTATTAAAATAAATTTTTAAAAAAATATTTTAATTTATTAATAATTTTTTTAGGTAAATTATAACCATAGAATATCACGTACGTAAGACCTAAACTAAAATTTAAATCTCTAAAATTGAATATTTTAAATAGCAAATAATAATAAGATCCTGTTGCATATAGCTTACTCAAACTATTATGCTCTAAAAAGTTTAAAAAATATTTTTGATTTTCTTTCCAAGATTTTATCTGCCAAGACCTGTCTTCCTCAAATTCAGAAAACTTATTTTCAAATTTTATGACACTTAATTTTTTAAATAAATTAACCTTCTTTAAATTAAGTGCTTCGCTTATTGCTATATAAAAATTTTCTATTACACCCCAGTCATATTGATTATATGTTTTACTTATTTTTTGAAATTCAGCTGCTTTTTCCTTTGAAATTTTAAAAACAATCAAATCAATTCCATAATGTGGCCAAAATGTATCTTTTATTTTTCCATTAATAACCATCGTATTAGGATAAACTAATGCGCAAAACTCATCCAATCTAATTTCTGAAAGTGACTTAAATAAATTATTAGGCACAATAATATCTGCTGTAGAAAATATTAAATACTGAAAATCACCTTTTGATATAAATTGATTTAATGCATTATCTAGCATTAATTTATTTGAATATTTTTTTCCTTCAGGAAGATTTTTTTTTGGAATGTTATTATAGAAACTTTTTAATTTTTTTTCTTGAATAAACTTTTGAACATTTGACTCATCAAATTGAGTTAAACTAAATGTTATATCAAAGTCTAAATTTTTTATTGAATCTACAAAAACACTTTGGAACAAATCATTAATTTTAGATTTGCCTATTGGTCTAAAAGAAACTAACCACAATGCTTTCATTAATCAAAATAAAGTTATTTTTCAATATTGCTTTTGCAAAACTTATCAATATTTGTCCCACTACTAATTTGCTGACTAATCCACTGATGAGTTTTCACAAGCCCTTCTTTCAGTGTAGTTTTTGGCTTCCAACCAATTTTTTTAGTGACATAACTGTTGTCGCTTGATCTGCCTCTTACACCTAATGGTTTATCAAGTTGATAATTTTTATCCACTTTATGTGCTGCAATATTTTCAATAGTGTCTATCATTTGATTAATTGATACTTGTTCCTCACTACCAATATTAAAAACTTCGGTGCTGTTGCTATTAAAAACCTCTAACATTCCATCTATGCAGTCACTTATATAAAGAAAGCTTCTTGTTTGTTCTCCATCACCCCATACATCAATCTTTTTTAAATTTTTATTTTTAGCATTAATAATCTTTCTGCATAATGCTGCCGGGGCTTTTTCTCTGCCTCCATCAAAAGTTCCGACTGGCCCGTATATATTATGAAATCTTACGACTCTTGTTTCCAAACCAAAGTCTTCCGTAAAATGTCTACACATTCTCTCACTAAACAATTTCTCCCAACCATATCCATCTTCTGGTTCAGCAGGATATGCATCCGTCTCTTTTAAACCCGGTATAAAAGTTTCATTTTGTTTTGATCCGTTATAAACACATGCACTTGAAGAAAATAAATATTTTTCACATTTATTTTTAATTGCAGCTCTCAGTAAATTTGTATTAATTAAAACAGAGAGCATGCACTCCGCTTTATTGTTTTCAATAAAGCCCATACCACCCATATTGCATGCAAGATTAAAAATATAATCTACATTTTTTGTGACCTTTAAAGTATTATTATAATCCTTAAGGTCTAAGCAGTGGTTTTCGGCGCTATCAAAGGTTTGGAACCAATATTCTAGTGGTTTAATATCTGCACAAACCAACTGGTAATTTTTATCATTAATGAATTTTTTTGCTAGATGACCTCCGATGAAACCTCCTGCACCACAAATTAATATTTTTTTCATTAGAGAGATGTATATATAATAATTATAATATTTAAATAAAATAATACTATATTGCAATAAATATATTTTATATGGGGGGCTTATGGGCTGTTTTCAAATATTAAATCTAATTGATTAAACTAAATGAAAAAACTATACAAAGATTTTAAAGAAAAAATTGACTTTATCGATAAGTTTTTATTGATACTAATTATCTCGATACCTTTTCTTTTGGCAACAAGTATATTTTTTGCAGATTTAATTAGCTCTATTGCTGGAATTATTTTAATTTATATTTTTTTTAAGAAAAAAAATTATTTGTTTAAAGAAATTAAAACCGAAATTATTTTTATGGTAGTTTTTTACCTAATAATTTTAACCAGTCTACTTCTTACAGAATATTTTAAAAATTCATTTTTAGCTTCATTTTTTTATTTTAGATATATTCTATTATCTTTGTCTATTTTTTATTTATTAAAGAAATATGATTTTTTTATTACAATATTTTCATATTCATTAATGTTTACCCTATTGGTTGTTTCTATTGATGCTCTTATTCAGTATTTTTTTGGAAGTAATTTATTTGGCTATGATTGGCCTGGGAGAGGTAAGTCAATAGATGCTTTCAAACATATTACAGGTTTTTTTAATGAAGAAAAAAAACTTGGAAGCTATCTAGTAAGATTTTTACCACTAGCACTTGCGGTAACATTTTGGAAAAGTAAAAAGAAGAAAGAATATTTAGCTATTGGTATATTTTTACTTACAGGAATAATTGTATTTTTAAGTTCTGAAAGAACTGCATTATTTCTTTTTTTTATAATTACTTTTGCCTATTTTCCTATATGTAAAAATAAAATTAAATTAATATCTTCATTAATTTTAGTATTCGTATTACTTTTTTTTACACATGATGCTCTTAAATACAAATATACAAAGTTCACAATCAATCAAATGCATGATAATCATATTAATAGATTGGGAAATAATAATAATAATCCCACACTTAAGTTTTATTCTGCTGAACATGAAAATCTCAGTTACACATCAATAAAAATTTTTGAAGAAAATTTTTTATTTGGATCTGGTGTTAAAACTTTTTATCATGAATGTCATAAATTGAAAAAAAATAAATTAAAAGAATTAACTCCAAACAAAAGAGGTAATACATTGCTATGCTCTACACATCCACATAGTACTTATTTGCAAATATTGTCTGATATTGGAATTTTTGGGTTTATGCTTGCACTGTATTTACTTTATTGTGTGATATTGGTTTACTGCAAATTTTTTATAAAGATCTGTAAAAGTATTGAGATCAATATTTCATATTATTTTGTTAATCTTGGTGTACTTGTAAGCATATTCCCCTTGATACCCTCAGGAAATATTTTTAATAATTGGATATCTCTAATACTTTTTTATATGCTGGGTTTTTGGTTGTTTTTAAAAAAAAAATCCTATTTTAGAAAAAGATAGTAATAACAATATAATAAAAAATTAACAAATAACAATTGATGATTCTTATTGAAAAAATATCAAGTATAAAAAAGATCTATTATAAAATAATTTTAGTTTTATCATTTATAATCTCTTGGGTTTCTATTGGTACACATTATACTAATATACTTATATTTACACCAAATGAAGGTGTGTCATTAACAGAGGTCATAGATTTTATTAGGATAACTTTAAATTTATTCTGCTTTCCAATATTAGGTTTCATGTTTTTTATGAGCATGTCTAAATATAAAAAAAACAATATAAACCCATATATAACTTTTTTTATACCATTACTTTGTTTTTTATCTCAAATTCCAGGTTTGTTTTATACTTCTAATTCATTTTGGAATCTTTTTTATGTTCTATCTGCAATAAATATTTTAATAATTCTAAATCTTGTAATACTAAATTTTGAAAATGATGAAATATATTTGGTAATTTTTTTAACTTTTATTTTATTAGCAATAGTTTTTTTTATGTCTTTTACACAAGATTTGCTTAGTTATCTTAATAGTGGTCATTTGTTTTATGGTAGAATTAATTATTTAATTGGTGATAGCCACATAAGATCATCAGGCACTTCACGTATGGCATTAATACTCCTAATAATTTATTCATTATTTTCTGTAAGATATATTGGGCCAAAAATTTTACAAATTGTCCCTTTAATTTTATTTAGTACATCTATTATTTTGTATCAGAGTAGGGCCAATATGGGTTTAGCAATTATTTTTGTAATTTTAAGTTATCTAATCCTTGAAAAGTACACATTAATAAGTTTTTTTAAATATTTATTAATTTATTTTCTGATTCCGATTTTATTATTTTTTTCATTATTATCAATAGATATAAAAGAGGATATCATACGAATTAATTCTCCTAATCAAATTGTAATATCTGATATAGAAATTATTAAAAGAAAAATAAGATTTTTTCAAGGTAACCAAGTTATGACTACTAGTGGAAGAATTAACGACTGGAAAAAAATTATTGATAAGTTTAATTATAAAGATAATTTATTTTTTGGTTATGGCGTACAAGGAGATAGATATTTAATTAATCAAACAGCATCAAATGGTTTAATGTATACTTTTGTATCTTCGGGGATTATAGGACTTATATTTTTTCTAATATTATCATTAATATCTGGCATACAGATTTTAAAATACTTATTTGTTAATAAAAAAAAAGAGTTAATTGGTCAATTTTCTTTTTTTATTATTCTTATTATTTTAATTAGATCATTAGTCGAAACCTCCTATTCACTGTTTGGTGTAGATTTAATGTTATTCTATACAGGCTTTATTTTAATGCAAAGACATGGGCATTTAAAATAGAATGACTTCTTTAAACTTAACACTATTACCATTTATTCTAGTTAACTTATTTTTTGTTATAAACTTTGATAAATTATTATTTTTTCATTATATTTTAGATAAACCAGACAAGAAAAGGAAATTTCATTTAAAAGCAACACCTTTGGCTGGTGGTATTATTTTAATAATTAATCTTTTAGTTTATTTTATAACAATATCCTTAAATAAAGATCTTTTATTAAGTGAAGTCTTATTTAATAACAATTTTGAATTATATATTTTTATGACTGCTGCTTTTATTATTTTTTTTATAGGCATATTTGATGATAAATACAATTTAACTCCTAACCATAAATTTTTATTATTATTTATAATAATATTTGTAACTTTAACCTTGGATCAGAATCTTCTTATTTCATCAATCTATATTTCTTTTTACAATGAGGTTATCAATATAAATAAATTTAGTTTATTTTTTACACTATTTTGTTTTTTGGTTTTTTTAAATGCATTTAACATGTTTGATGGAATCAATCTGCAAGCAAGCCTTTATTCTATAAGTATTTTTTCTTTTATTTTATTTTATTTTACTAATTCCTATCTATCTAAAATTTTATTAATTTATCTTATTTTTTACTCTTATCTTAATTATAAAAATAAATCTTTTCTTGGAGATGGTGGGTCTTTATTAATGTCTTTTTTAATCAGCTATATGTTTATAAAGCTATATAATAATGGGCAAATTAAATTTGCAGATGAAATTTTTATCTTTATGATTATACCAGGTATAGATTTAATTAGAGTTTTTTTTAAAAGAATTTTAAATAACAAAAATCCACTTAAACCTGATCGTACCCATCTACATCATTTATTATCTTCAAAATTCACACATTTTAAAAGTTTAATAATTATTCAATTGATCATCATTGTACCAATTGGATTATCTCAACTAGATATAAATAAATTATTCATAATTTTAGCTACAATTTTTTGTTATAGTTTAATTATTTATAAATTGAACAGATAATTTCGTATTTTATTTTTCTTCAGGCATCACTTTATTAATATAGTAAGAACAATACTCATTAAGACCTGTTTTAAGTTTAATTTTTGCTTTCCATCCTAATTTATTAATTAATTTGCTATCAACTATTCTTTTTTTAACACCATCAGGATAATCTTTATTAAAAAAAATTTTTCCACTATAACCAGTTAATTTTTTTATAATCATAGCTAGTTGTTTAATTGAAATTTGTTCTCCACTACCTATATTCAAATAATCATATTTAATTTTTTTATTTAGTAAAAATAAAATTGCATTGGCTAGATCAGTAACATTTAAAAACTCTCTTTTTTGATTGCCAGAACCCCAAATTTCCACTGATTTTAATTTTTTCTCTTTAGCTAAAGTAAATTTTTTAACAAGTGCAGGCAACACATGACTAGACTTGAGATCAAAATTGTCTCCAACGCCATATAAATTGGCAGGTTGAACAGATATATAATTTTTATTATATTTTTCTTTTAAATATTGACAGTATTTTAAACAGGTAATTTTAGCAATTGCATAACCCTCATTAGATTTTTCTAATTGAGAAGATAACAATGAGTCTTCTTTAATTGGTTGGCTAACATTTTTTGGATAGATACAAGCTGACCCCAAATTAATAAACTGTTTAACTTTGTATTTTAAGCTTGTGTTAATCAAATTTAATCCAATCATTGCATTTGTATAAAGATAATCAGATTGATAAGTTGAATTATCGAGTATACCCCCTACTTTACCAGCAGCATTTATTACAATTTCAGGATTGTTTTTTTTAAACCATTGGTCAACTAATCTTTGATTAGTAAGATCTAAATCTTTTCTATTGCAATTAATTACACTAAATAACTTGTGCTTTTTAATGATTTTAAAAATTGCAGAACCAACCATTCCATCCTGACCTGCAATAAATATTTTTTTTTTCAAGTTATTTTAATAGTTTTTTTGATTCACTCATGTCGCTATCAATCATTTCTTTAATTAAATCGTTTATTGAAGTTTTGGGCTTCCAATTTAAAGTTTTTTTTGACTTAGAAAAATCACCAATTAAATTTTCAACTTCATTTGGTCTAAAGTACTTTTTATCTATTTTGATAACTTTCATATTTTTTTTTAGATTTGGATATCTATCCTGATCATACTTTACTATTGTAGCAGTTTCATTAATTCCACTACCACTCCATTTAATTTTTATATCTAGATATTTAAAGCATTTTTCTATAAAAATTTTTACCGTGTGTTGTTTTCCAGTCGCTACTATAAAGTCATCTGCTTTTTTGTGTTGGACTATTTTCCAGCACATCTCAACATAATCTCTAGCGTGGCCCCAATCCCTTAGAGAATAAATATTACCTAATTTTATATGGTCCTCAATTCCTAAAATAATTTTACTTATTCCTCTTGTAATTTTTCTTGTAACAAAAGTTTCACCTCTTCTAGGAGACTCATGATTAAAAAGTATACCATTTGAGGCATGCATATTATAAGATTCTCTATAATTTTTAGTTATCCAATAACCAAATAGTTTAGAGGTTGCATATGGGCTCTTTGGATAAAATTTTGTTTTTTCTGATTGTTTTTTATCTTGTATTTCACCAAAAAGTTCTGAAGTAGATGCCTGATAAAATCTAGTTTTAGACTGAAGTTCATTGGCTCTAATTGCTTCTAGAATATTCAATGTCCCTATCGCATTAACCTGGGCCGTGTAATAAGGCAACTCAAAACTAACACCGACATGACTTTGTGCTGCAAGATTATAAATTTCATCTGGTTTAATTTTACTAATGATTGACGAAATTGAATTTACATCAGTCAAATCACCATAAATCAAAAAAAATTTGTTTTTAAATTTATTGTTAGAATAAATATGGTCAATTCTATCTGTGTTTAATGATGAAGATTTTCTTTTTATTCCATAAACAATATAGTTTTTATTAAGTAAAAATTCGCTCAAATAAGAACCATCTTGACCAGTAACTCCAGTAATTAAGGCTTTTTTAATCTTCATGATATAGTTAAACTATTATATCAAAGGGCATATATTTCAATATTTAAATGACTAAAATTTCAATAATAACTGTGACTCTTAATAGTGAGCAAACAATTAGAGATACATTAAATTCAGTTCTATCACAAAAAAATAAAGATATAGAACATATAATTGTAGATGGAGGATCGAGCGATCAAACAATGGGGATACTAAAGAGATATCCAAATAAAAATAAAAAAATCTACATTTATAAAAAATCTGGAATTTATGAAGCTATTAATTATGGAATTAAAAAATCAAGTGGAGATTATATTACAATATTAAATTCTGATGATTTTTATCAATCAAACGATACTATTGATAATGTTGTAAAAATAATTAATAAAAATAAAGATATAAAAATTTTTTTCGGCAACGTAGTTTATTTCGCAAACAAGCAATACTATAATATTAAGAGATATTATCCTGTAACTAATTTTAAAACATTTCAGATGCGTTATGGAATAATGCCACCTCATCCATCTTCATTTATTAAAAAAGAAGTGTATCAAGCTAATTCACTTTATAATGAGGAATTAGAAATAGCTTCAGATTTTGAATTTTTTTTAAGAACAATTTACATTAAAAAAATTAGATTTAAAAAAATAAACCAAACTATTGTTAGAATGAGATTGGGGGGAGTTTCAACTAGGAACTTTTTAAGTTATATAAAATCAACTAAAGAAATTTTAAAATCATTTCATATAAACATGATAAAAATAGATATACTTAGTATAATATTAAGATTACCGATAAAAACTATGCAGTATATCAATTTTGATGAAAAAAAACTTAATCAAGATATGAAGATTTTTCAAACGCATTTTGATAGAAAAGAATTATACATAAATAATTTTAATTTAATTGAAAATTTCAAAAAAATTCCATTTGGAGAAAACTTTATTTTGTCAGCAATGAATCTTGCTTTTTTAGGTTATTATGCAGCAGGACAAGTGTACCCTTATAGAAATTTATATCATTGGGTAGATGGAGTATGGGCAGAAAAGTATATAAATTCAAAGAAAAAACCAGGTAGAGAGTTATTAAGAAATTTAAAATTACCCAATAATATTAAAAATATCCATATAATTGGAAATATTACAAAAAAATCTAAAGAATATCTTGAGAAAAAATTTAAATTAAGAATAGTTCATGATCAGCTTCCTTACGCTTCAATTAATGAACTTAAAAAAATTAAAATAAAAATAAGTAAAAATTCATTAGTTTTTATAACCTTGCCCACACCAAAACAAGAACAGTTGGCTTATAATTTAACTGAAACTAATAAGAATTATAGAATAATTTGCATAGGTGCATCAATCGCAATTGCATCTGGTGAAGAAAAAGAGGTACCAAAATTCCTTATAAACTCTGAATTTTTATGGAGACTAAGAACAGATACGGTTAGAAGAACAAAAAGATTAATAGAAACTATTTATTATTATATAAAAGGTAAAATAATTTTAAAAAAATACTTAAAAACATCATTCAAAATAATTGACTAAAAATATATTATATTTGTGGGCATCTGATTACTCAGAAAATACTGGAGAGGGAAAGCTAGCAAGAACATTCGTTAAATACCTAATAGATAAAGATAATTATATAATTAAATTTAATAAAAATCTAAAAAAAAATTATAACAGATATTTATCTCCCTTTATTGGAATTTTAAATTGTTGGAAATGTTATTTAAGAAATAAAAAGGTAGCTTATATTAATTATCTACCTCTGTGGAATTCTTTTATTTTTATATTATTACCTCCCAAAACTATTTTAGGACCAATTACAGGAGGTGCAAAATACTCAAAATTGAACAAGATAAATTTTTTTATTAGAGAATATTTTTTTCCTATATTATATAAAATTAGTGAATTTTTTTTATTATTAAGATCTGTCGAAATTATTTTTTCAACAGATTTATTGAAAAAACAATTATCCTATAAATTAAGAAGTAAAAGTAAATTTAATTTTTTAATTAACAATATATATATTAAAAAGTTAAGTAAAAATAAAAGAAATATTGATTTATTACTATATTATCGAAAACATAAAAATAAAGAAAGTTTTTTTCCTAATAATTTTATAAAAAGAATAACATCTTCAGGATTTAAAGTTAGCGTTATTGGAGATAAATTAAACATAAAAAATATTAAAAACTATGGCTATCTAAATAATAAAAATGTTCAAAAATTACAGTCATGTTCAAAATTTACAATTGCATCAGGAGAAAACATTTATAGCATTTTTACTATAGAGTGTTTGTTAAATGGTGTAAAAATACTTATAGATAAAAAACATTACAATCAAGCTAAATTCTTTAAAAAAAAATTTATAATTACAAATTTTAATGAAATAAATTCCTTTTTTAAATTCAAAAAATAAAATAAATCTATATTTAAATGAAAATAATTATCGGAATAAATGCATACCATGCAGACTCATCTGCTTGTATAATTGTAGATGGTAAATTAATTGCTGCGATTGAAGAAGAGAGAATAAATAGAAAAAAACACTTTTCAGGTTACCCTATAGAATCTATTAAAGAGTGTTTACGAATTGCTAACAAACGAGATATTGAAATTACTGACTTTGCGTTTAACACTAAGCCATCAAGTAATCTTTTAGCTAAAATAGCTTTTGCTATAAAAAATTTTTCATTAAAGGAAAATTCATTTTCAAAAAGACTACATAAAAAGATTAATATCAAAAAATTACTATTTGAGAAATTTACCTTGAATAAAAAAGTAAAATTTCATTACATTGAACATCATTTAGCCCACATTGCTTCTGCTTTTTATCCTTCTGGATTTAAAGATGCTGTTGGACTTTCAATTGATGGGTCTGGTGATTTTGTTACTTTAGCTATTTCTGAATGCAAAGATAAAAAAATTAATATAATAGAAAAAACTAATTTTCCTAACTCATTAGGCATTTTTTATCATGCCATGTCACAATTTTTAGGTTTCAAAAATTATGGTGATGAGTACAAAGTAATGGGTCTCGCTGCTTACGGAACACCAAAGTATTTTGATAAGATTAAAGATAATTTATTTAAACAAAATGATAAGTTAATATTTCAATTAAATTTAGATTATTTTAATCATCACAAACATAATTTTAGATATGTTGCTGAAGATTTGCTTCATATTGATCAAATTTTTAATTCAAATTTAATTAATTTATTTTCAACAGAATTAAAACACGCAAATAATAATGATCAATTTAAAAAAGATTTTGCATCATCTGTTCAAAAAATATATGAATTTTTCTTTACAAAGATATTAAACAAAATTTCTTTAAAAAAATTTTCTAAGAATCTTGTTTACGCCGGTGGATGTGCTTTAAATTCTACTGCCAATCTACTTATAACAAATAAAAATGAACTATTTGATAATGTTTACATACCATTTGCTCCAGGGGATAATGGGGGTGCATTAGGTGCAGCGTACATTGTTTCATCAAAATATATTAAAAATTCACATAATCCATATTTAGGAAGATCATTTTCAAATGATGAAATTTTAAATACATTAAATGATAAATTATATAATAATAAACTTAATTTTAAAATTACTAAAACTAATGATGAATTATATAATTTAGCCGCACAACTTATCTCTAAAGGTAAGGTTATAGGTTGGTTTCAAGATAAAATGGAATTTGGTCCAAGAGCATTGGGTAATCGTTCAATATTAGCTGACCCAAGAAATCCTGATATGAAAAATATAATTAACATGAAGATTAAAAGAAGAGAATCTTTTAGACCATTTGCTCCATCTGTTTTAAAAAAATATCAAGAGGAATGGTTTGAATCTTCATTTAACAGTAATTATATGTCTTCTCTGGCACATGTTAAATCTGAAAAGCAGAAATTAGTACCTGCTATAACACACATTGATGGAACGGCCAGATATCAAACGGTTGATCATAATAGTAATCCTAAATACACAGCATTAATTGAAAAATTTCATGAGCTGACTGGTATTCCTATACTTTTAAATACTTCTTTTAATGAAAATGAACCTATCGTAATGAAGCCCAATGAAGCACTTGATTGTCTTTTACGAACAAATATGGATGTACTCTTTATTAATAATTTTTTTATAATTAAAAATTAATAAATTTATATATTTAGTAATTTAACAGTTTCTTCTAATGTCTTTTTCCAATTAAATTTTTTAAAATGAATATTTCCTTTCATAATTAATTTTTGCCTATAATTTTTATTAGAAATTATCTCACTCATCTTTTTTTTAATTTGAATTACATCGTCTGGGTCAAAATACTCAACAGCGTCACCATTAATCTCCGGTAAAGCTGAATTATTTGAAATTAAAACAGGGCAGCCCTGAGACATTGCTTCCAATGAAGTCAAACCAAATACCTCACAATATGAAGAGAATAAGTAAAAATTTGCTTTGCGATAAAGATTAACTAAATGGTTACTTTTCAAATTATGTAAAAAAATAATTTCTCCTTCGTTTAAATTATTTTTTATATAATTCTGTATTTCTAAAAAATATTTATTATCTAATACCTGGAGAACTATTACATAAGTTAAGTCAGTTTTTTTTTCTTTTTTTAATAATTTAAAAGCTTTTAATAGATTAATTATATTGTGATATCTAACACATGATAGGACGGATAAAATATAATTTTTATAATGAAAATTATTTAAATAATCTAAATTTGTAATATCTAAATATTTTGACTCTATACCTAAATAAATTACAAAAACTTTTTTTTCATCTAAGTTAAGTGAATTTATAATCTCTTTTTTGGCAAAATTTGAATTTACTATTAAAATGTTGCATGCGCGAATAGATAATTCCATGATAACTTTTGTGAGAAAATTTCTAAATAGATTTCCAGGCATTTTTTCGAAAAATATCCATGGTAAATTTGAATGTAAAGCTAATATAAGTTTTATTTTAAAAAAACCTAAAAATAATGGGCCAAAATTCATTGGTGAATAGAATTTTTTAACTTTTAATTTTTTTAACTCAAGAGGCAGTAAAAATTGCATCCACAACAATTTAAAAAAGATATTTGAAAATAAATTAGATTTAACAATATATTTTATCTTCGGATGATTAATTTCAGATATTTCGCTTAAATAGTGTTTGCTAATAAAGATATATATTTGTTCATTTATCCTTACCTCACTTAAGTATTTAAGAAAATTTAAATTATAAGTTTTAGTTCCGCTTTCTAAACTTGTTCCAACCATATCAATACCAATGGTCATTTTATTTCTTTTTTAAATTTATTTAAATTCATTAATATAGTTTATAATAAATACTTATTTAATATCATAACAAGGAATGAATTTATTATTTATTATACATTTTCTTAATAAATTTATTGATATTTGATATCTGAAAAAAATATCTCATGTCTAGAATGCCTGATAAGAAAATTGATAAAAGTTTATTTCCTTTTTCTAGATAAATTGCATCTCTCTTTATAATATCATTTTTAAAATTTTTAAAATTATTGCCTCGTAAAGATGAATAAATAAACTGATATTGAGCTAAGGCTAATTTAAGAGACTTTTTACTTATGCTTTCATAATTTCCATAAGTAAAAGCAAAATGTTTAATTTTAATTTTCAATAATTTTTCTAAATTATGAGCACTATTTATAATTTCATTTTTTAATTTTCTATTGTCAGAAATTAAGGCGAGATTTGCATGAGTTTTGGTATGAGCACCGATTAAATGTCCATTTTTAATTAATTTTTTTAAATTTGTAGTATTTATATTTTTTACAAAGTTAAAATCACTCGGTAAAATTTGATCTAAAATATTTTTTTTTATAAAAATTCTTGCTTTTGAAGAAGAATTAATTTTTATGAAATCACTAGGTACAAAAAAGATAGCTTTGATCTTTAATTTTTTTAATATCTTTTCAGCAATCAAAAAATTTGAATTAAATCCATCATCAAATGTAAGAAGAATATTTTTGCCTTTTAATTTTTGTTTTCCATTCATGTGGGCTTCAAACTGTGCTGGAGAGATAAAATTCCATTCCTTTTTAATTAATTTTAGCTGATTATAAAATAACTTGTAATTTTGTTTCTCAATATGGTGATATATTAATACTCGAATATCATTACGCTTAAAAAATTTATAAAATTTTGACAGGAAAAAAATAAATCCCTCATAATTTTTGAGTGATTTGTGGTTAAGTAACATTTTTTTTTAATTTTCTAAAAATTTTAGTTAAATAATTATTACTGAGATTTTTAAACTTTATATACATTTTGACCTTAATAAATAAGATATAAACAAAACCATTAAATTTAGTAGATTTTAGCGTCGAGCATGATTTCATTATGCTATTTGACCATTTTTTTTTATAACCTTCAGAACCTATGGTTAAGTCAAAATAATTTAAATTGTTATTTTTACAATCATTAACTAATTCACTAAGTAAAATTTTTCCAGGTGAGAATTTTTTAAAATTTGTGTCATAAGTAGGGAACAGATAATAACATCTGTTATTATAAATATATCCTGAGTGAGCAGCTATTATAGTATCGTTTAATGACAAATATGATAAATATAAATTTGATTTTAATTTTAAATTAAATTTTATAAAGATTTTTTTATAGACGTTAATATCAAATAAATTCCAGCCATCTGTTCTTTGATATTGCATACTCTTATTCATAAGAATAAATCTTACAATTTTTTTTATATCACTTTGTTTTTTTGCTAAATTAAAAGATAGATTCCCAATTTTATTTAATCTATTCTTTTGGTATCGTAAGTCAGATTTTACACTTTTTTTTACCAGATCATTAATATGATCGATTTTATTTAAAGATATTCCAAAATAGTTTGTAGTCGTAACTGTATTCAAATATTTGAAAAAAGGATTATGAGTATTATTAATGAATTCTGGTTGATTAGTTAAATTAACACAATTAAATAATTCTTTGTTACTTAAAATAAGTTTCCAAATCTGGTAGAAATCATCTTCATTAATATTAAGATCTTTTTTAATTAATGGGGAATTATAGTCAGAAAATGGGAAACCTGACCATGTCAGTATTTTTACATTTAAAAATTTATTAACACACATAGGTAAAATAAATAGAATATCGTTATCATTTTTAACAACAATAATATGGACAGAAAATTTTTGTTTCTTGTATTTAATCATTTGTTGAAACCAAAATTTTTGCCAATCTAGATTTTGAAAATAATAGTTGTCTGATTCTTTTTCAAAATTTTTCCAAGTGTTTACTAATTCATTTGTAAATTCATTATAAATTGTAAGGTTAAAATTTTTCATAATAAGTCAATATCTTTAAAATCTTGATTTAAAGGAAATAAAACGAACCTTCTTGAAAATTTAAATGTTAGGTTGTTTTTTTTAAACTCTTTGGGAAAACTTGGCCAAGATACAATATCAATAGTATTTTTCCAACCCCAGTCATAAAATTTCTTTCTTAGGTGATAATTTTCTATCTTAGCAACAAAATACCATAAAATATAATTATCAGAATCATTATATTCAAAATATGGTTTTATATTAAATTTGTTAAGGGTATTTTTCCATAAATTAAATCTCGATATTCTAAGAGCTTTTTCTTTTTTAAAAGAAAAATTTTTGATATTATTTTCTGTGTACTTATCTAAACGAAGATCTAATTTATTCTTAATTTTTGAAATATTTATATCTTCATAGTCAGGTCTATTAAAAATATATCTATATAATTTTTTAATAAATTTTATTTTTTTTACTTGGTCTTTAAATTTATGATAAATATTTTTTTTATATCTTGATAATGAAATGTAATTTCTATTTTCTAATTTTTTTTCTTTTTTAATAAATAAAACACCACCATTATCTATTTCCTTAATAATTTTATTTGGAGATGTAATAACTATGTCGCTATATTTACCAATTTTTCCTAATGGCTTTAACCCATTAAATCCATGACAATTATCTTCAATTAAATAAATTTTATTACTTTTACAAAAGTTTCTGTACTTGAGAATCATTTGTGGTTTACCAAAAAAATGAACCATAATAATTCCTTTAATTTTCGTTGAAAATTTTTTTTTAATGTCTTTCCAGTCTGCATCAAATTTATTGTTTATATTGTAATAGACTGGCTTTATTCCCAAGATTTTAATTTCTTCAATTACAACATCACATATGAGGGTTGGTAACATTAATTCATCATTTTTTTTAAGGTTTAAATTTTTTAAACCATATACAAGTGCATGTCTCCCTTTTGTAAAAAATATTGGCTTCATTTAGTTTAATTATTTAATAAATTTAAAAACTTATTATTACTTTAATAAATACATTTTATTAAAGTAAATTATTTTTTTCATCATAAAACTGCCAAAAGGTAAATAATATAATATTCTGAAGATTATCTTATATAAATTATCATCAATTTCTTTCATCAATAACTTCATTTTATTTTTTTGACCTGATAATACATACCCCGTACAAACCTCAATTATTTTTTTTTGATTGAAATTATAAATTTTTTTTTTCAATTTTTTATCTTTCGGGTACATTCTGACAATCTTTTTTATAAATTGTTCCTTTTCATTAGCAAACTTTTCATAAGCATTATTACTAGTGCTATTAAAATGCGCTCTCCATTTCGATAAAACTTTGTTGCAATATTTGATTTCATAGATTTTACTAAGTCTTATAATTAAATCTAAATCATGTATTAAATCAAATTTTTTATCTAATGTTTGATTTAATTTTAATACTAAACTTTTTTTGAATATTACTGTGTCAAAGCTGATATAATAATTTTCGATTAAATCATAAAAAATTTTACCTTGTTTTATTTTATTATTATATAATTTTCTTGTATTTAATTTAGATATAAATAATGAGTTACTAAAAACAGCAGCTATATTTTTATTTTTAAATAATTTAATTTGATATAAAATTTTTTCAGGCATTAAATAATCATCACTGTCACAAAATAAAAAATACTCTCCATTTACCTTTTTTAATGAATTGTAGCGTGCTTTTCCAAGTGGAATTTTTTTTTTTGTCGAAAAATATTTAAATCTTTTATCTTCATAACTTTTAAATATTTTTTTGCTATTATCAATGGAGCAATTATCATAGAATATCAATTCAAAATTTTGATATTTTTGTTTTTGAATACTATTTAATGAAGATCTTAAAAATGTTTCTCCGTTATAACAGTTCATTATTATGCTAACTAATTTTTGCATAATTATTTAATGATTTTTTCTAATAATTCTTTATCTCTTGATGTATCCATGCACATCCAGAATCCATTATGCTGATAAGCCATAAAGTTTTTTTTATTAATTATTTTTTGGATAGCTCCTCTTTCTAACATGCTATTTTTATTATTTAAAAAATTAAATAATTTATAATTGAAAACAAAAAAACCCCCATTTATCCAACCTCTTGTTAATTGTGGTTTTTCTTCAAAAGTAATAATTTTACTTTTTTTTATTTCTACTTCACCAAATCTAGCAGGCGGCCTAACAGCTGTTAAGGTGGCTATTTTTTTATGCTTTATATGAAATTTTAACAATTTATTGATATTAACATTACTTACACCATCTCCGTAAGTTAGATAAAAATTTTCTCCTTTCAAAAAAAACTTTTGTAATTTTTTAACTCTCAATCCTGTCAATGTGTTTAGTCCTGTATTAACTATTCTTATATTCATATCGTTATAGATATTTTTCTTAAAATAATTTTGAATTATCTTATGCTTGTAACCTGTTGCAATGATTACATCTTTTACAGCATATTTTCGGTAATGATCAATGATATGGCACAATATTGGTTTTTTTTTAATAGGTACCATTGGCTTTGGGATTTTTTTTGTATATTCAGATAGTCTTGTTCCTTTCCCACCTGCTAATATTACAAGTTTCATTTTACAACTTCATTTATTAAATTAATTATCATACTTTTACTTCGTGAGATGCATTCAAAGCTGTAATGTGTTTTTGGTTCTATTTTTAATAATTTTAATTTATCAGGAAATTCAATATCAATAACCTTTGGTTTATCATTGATTTTTTTTTTTAAAAAAAATCTTACTTTTCCTTTTAAAACTGTAATAATTTGAGTTCTCTTTTCATGATACTTCCACCCTTTAAATTTTTTCGGATAAATTTCTGTAAAATAAAGTTCTCCAAATTTATTAAAAAAATCATGATTTTTTGATATTACTTTATATAGATTACCCTTAGGATTCTTTATTATTGGAATTTTTTGTATTTTATAAAAAGCTTTATTCACAAAATCATTTCATATAATCAAGAATTTGCTTCTTTGTTATTTCTTCTGCTGTAGTTGTTTTATTTAAAACTTTTTTATACCATTCTATAGTCAGTTTAACACTGTCTTTGATTTTATATTTAGGCTTCCATTTAAGAATTTTTTTAGTTTTTTCTATATTTAATTGCAGATTAGTCTGTTCGTAGAATTGTTTCTGTTTCTTTATTGTAACTTCTCCCCACCCCCAATTTTTTATTGCATATCTAACTATTGTTAAAACGGAAGTTACTGTATTTTTTTCAGTACCAAAGTTCCATGCACCTGAGTATTTTTTTGGATCTTTATAAAGATTAGCACCTAAAATTAAATAACCATATAAGGGATCTATTACATGTTGCCAAGGTCTATTAAAATTTGGATTTCTTATAAAAATTTTATTTTTTTTATACAAAGAATTTACTATATCTGGAATTAATCTGTTCTGTGATTTGTCTCCTCCACCCATTACATTTCCAGCTCTTGCACTTGCAATGCCTAATATTTTTTGTTTTTTTTGAAAACTTTCAATATAGGTTTTAATAATAATTTCTGCTGCAGCTTTAGAACCACTATAAGGATCCACTCCTCCCAGCCTGTCTGTCTCTTTAAATCCAGTTGTTGATGAATTACTTTCATAACATTTGTCTGAAGTTACACAAATTAAAGATCTAACAAATTTAGATTTTCTTGATATTTCAAGGATATTAAGTGTTCCAAGTGTATTAATTTCATATGTTTTATAAGGCTCTTTATAACCTTCTAAAATTAATGGTTGAGCTGCTAAGTGAAAGATAAACTGTGGTTTAATTTTATAAACATATAAAGTTAATTTTTTTTTGTCTCTAATATCTAATATATTAATTTTTATTTTTTTATGAAGATTAAGGGAATAAAATAAATTTTTATTTTTATTTGGTGAATATCCAATTGCAAAAACTTTAGCACCTAAAATATGCAACCATAAACACAGCCATGCACCTTTAAACCCTGTGGCACCTGTAACTAAAATTTTTTTATTTTGGTAGATTTTATAGAAGTCCATATTAAATTATTTTCATACTACATTTAAACAATTAAATCACTTAATTCTATTGTGTTTGATTAAATTATTATAATTTTTTATCATCTGTACGTTGGTGAAACGTTTCTTATACGTAAGATATGATTTGTTGGCCATTTTTTTTAGAGTTGTTGAATTATCAAGTAAATATAATATTTTTTTTGCAAAAAGATTTGGTTTATTTTTGCTCACTAAATACCCCGTTGATTTGTCATCTATTACTTCTGGTAGACCTCCTGAATTAGTTGCGACAACGACCTTTTTTAGGCTCATAGCTTCAATTGCTGTATATCCAAATGACTCATACTGTTGAGATGGTATGACCATTAAATCACATCCAGAAATTAAACTAGCACTATTTTCCTCAAAATCATTAAGGAATATATTTTTATTTGAAGGTGATTTTAAAACTAGCCCTTCTATTAAACTTTTATCTCCATATCCATATATAAATAAAAATACATTTTTTTTTGATGCAATAATCTTTTCCATTGCTTTGATAATGTATTCATGCCCTTTACGTAAGTCATATTCAGCTAACATTAATAATATTTTGGAATTTTGAGGTAAATCGAAATTTTTTTTAATTGAGTATTTTTTATTATTTCTATCAAAATAGTGACCATTATAAATTGTAAAAAGTTTATTCTTTTTTAAATATTTTCTGGATTTAATACTTAATGTACAAATTTTTGAGACCGATATAAACCCCATTATCGAGCTTGAAATAATTTTATCAATTTGGTTTTTATAAAAATCTAACAAAAAAAATTTATATTTTTTTAAAGCAAAATTATGAAAATTTATCCATGGTTTATTTTTTGGGTTAATTTGTAACCAAGCAATAGTGGCTGCAAGGCAAATATCTCCACCTGGATACCCCCCATTGATAACCATCAATTTATCAAAATTATTTTTTTTAAAAAAAACTACTAATCTAAAAATTTGATAACAAAAAGTTAATGGGAATAAAATTGAGTAAATTGTCTTACAAATAAATAAACTAATATAATTCATCTTTTTATTAAAAAGTTTATCCCATGAAAAAATCGAATAATGTAAATATCTTATATTTACAGATTTCTTCTTTATGTAGTTAATGCCTGGATTATTTTTATTATAAATCAAATAAAAAATATCATTAGATATTTTTTTTGAAGTGAGATTTTTTATGAAAGTATCTACACCACCTCTTTTATAATTTTCTACAAAATATGCGATTTTCATTATTTTAATTGGTTTAAATAATAATGTATATTCTTCTAAAAGATACCTGAGAAAAATTTTATTTATTGAATTTTGTTAAAATGGTTTATTTTAAGTTTATAAGTTTATATTATTAAGTAACTCGTCCATTTTCCATAGTATCATTTCTTGTTCAATTATATTTGTATCAGAATTGCGTATATCTTCAAATTTATATAAATAGTTACTTGGAAAGAGTAATGGTGCTTTAAATAAATCAAGATCTCTGAATTGTCCATTAATTATATCTTTATTAATAAAATTTTCTAGGTTTGGAGAGTTTGTTAATAAAACATATTTTATATTAGATCTTTTAAAATTTTCTAAAATTTTTTTTATACTAAAAAAATCAAGGTGATAAAAAAGTGCCCTACATATTAGTAAATCAGAATCTGGCAACTGATCCTTCATTAAATTAAGTTTGGAAAAATTTACTTTATTTGATGAATAAAGTTTTTTATTTAAATTAATCAACTCTTCTACGATGTCACACCCTAAATAATCAATATCAGATTGATCTACAACTAATTTCATCCAATTAAAATCTCCACAAGGTACATCTATAACCTTTTGAATTTTATATTTTGATATAATCTTTGGTAACTCAATTCGAATATTTTGAGTATTTATTAAATCAGAACCGGGTCCAGAAATAGACTCGGCCGAACCCCAATAATTTTTCTTATAAATTTTTTCAAAAATAGTATCGTTGTTAGATTTTTTAATTAAAAACACGTTAAAAAAAAGTTTTTTAATCTTGTATAGTATTGATTTTATCTTTTTTTCGATCATCAAAAATTAAATATTAACTTCTTTCACTTTTTCTACACAAAATAACATCGGGTCTGACATTTCTTTTTTATCTATTATTTTTGAAAGTTTTACTAACTTGTTCTTAAATAATTGCAAATCTTCAAAACTTATCAGATTTGTTTTATTTGGGTCAATTGGCTTGAAAAATATTTTTTCCATATTTATATTAATTTATTTAAAATTTTTGATAATTTGATATTTTGAATGTTATTGTTTGCATAATTTTTTTGATAATTATTAATTGATTTTTTTACTTTTTCATTATTCCACCAACTCAATATATCTTGATTTTCTTTGTTATTTAAGAATTTAATTATACTATTATTGTTGAAATGAATAACTTTATTTTTTTGTAAATCTTTATATATTTTTTTTGTATTGACATTATAATTATCCAATTTTGAATACCAAATTCCCAAAGATGGAATATTGTGATACATGGTCTCATTAAAGCTTGTTCCATCATAACTATGTATTATTAAGCCATAATCTTTAAAAGTATCTTCTAGTTTAATATTCCTTCTATCAAACCTTATATTTTTAATATATTTTTGAAAGTAATATTCTTGATCTAAAAAAAATAAATTATTTTTAATAAAAAAATTCTTAAATTCGGGTTTTGTTTGACTGGGTAAAATTCTTATACTTATTTTTTTTTTAATTTCATCATCTAAATTATTGATAAGTTCTATGTTTTTTTTTAATTTAAAAATCATATTACCGTAAATATTATATGTAATTATATTATGAAGATGTGGCTTTACTATAAATAAAATTTTATCATTATTAGATTTTGCAATTTTCGTTTTAGATTTTGAGAACATATACGTTGGGATTATTTTCTTGTCATCCTTCCAGCCCCAACTTAAAAATTTATCTGAGGTTACAATTTCTGTAATATTTTTCGCTTCCAAATGAGTGCCATAAATATTTCCATGTTGGCCAACAAAATATTTAATATTTTCCTCACATCTCATTGCTGTGTACAATTTAAAAATCTCATCTGTGCAAAAATTATTACTAGTAAATATAAATTTAGGATGCTTAGGCCACGGTAGTGATTTAGCATGAGATAAGTTTTTCTTAAATCCCTCTAATAAACATGTGGGTATATTTTCATGAATTAGATTACATAATATACCTTCCAATATATTTTTATTTTTATACTTAAAGGCGCTCTTAAACATTTCTCTCATTTTTTTATCCTTCTTAACTCGTATAAAATTTCGATTGAGCCAATATTTTGGCAGTATAGAAAAATTCAGTTTTAAAAAAAAATCATCTACTTTATTTAGACATGTCCCGATGATTAAAGGTTCATAATTACTAGTAAATACTTCACATATATAATTGTATATAATTTTCAAATAACTTCTAAATTTAAATCTATATTTTATTGGATTTTTTTTTATTTCAAAATTTTTGCTACTAATGTCTATTTTTTTTTCACTAATTTTATTTTTATTTAGTTTGTTATTAATGTGTATGAAAATTTTTTGATTCCAATCATAGTTGTTTGTTATCCAATAAAAATCCTCTGTACCATGAATAGTAAAGTTGAAATTTTTTATTTTTACTATATTTTTTTTTTTGTATTTATGATCTATGCAGTATTTTATATTTGTATACTGTCTATATATTGTATTTATATAAGCCTCAAGCCAATGCCCCATTAATATATTCCAAAATCTTTCAGAATAATTTACATTGTGTATTTTATTCAATTCTTTAGAAAGTTTTTTTAAAAATTTTTTAAATATAATTTGATTTTTTATTATATTTTTTTTTTGTGTTTTGTTTAATTTTTCTGAAAAAAAAAAATCTTTATTTATTTTATCTAATGGAAAAAAATCAATTTCAGGTAACAAAAATAATTTTTTTTTAGTTGCCACTTTAGTAATCTTACTCATTTAAGTTATTTTCAATAAGTTTTTTCAATTCTAGTATCGAAAGATATTTATTAGTTGAATTGGAAGCATATTGAAAATTTTCTTTTACCGGTTTAGCCTTGTAGTGAGAAATGTATTTTTTTAAACCATGCAGTTCAAAAGTTGGTAATATTATATATCCATTTTTATACTCTATTGTATTAAAAGCATCATTTGATGTAACCAACTCTTCGTGAATTTTTTCACCAGGTCTTATTCCTATATATCTAATTTTATTCTTAGGGTTTATTGCCTTTGCTACATCCAAAATTTTGTAGGAGCTTAATTTCGGCACAAAAATTTCACCTCCAATGCTATTTTTAAGATACCAAAAAACTTTCTTAGCTGCTTCTGCAATTGAAATGTTAAATCTTGTCATATCTTTATGTGTGATTGTAAAATATTTATCGTTCTTTTGTTTTTGAAATAACGGGATGACTGATCCTCTTGATCGAAAAACATTTCCATAACGAACTACAGAAGCCTGAAATTTTTTTCCAGAATATAGATTCGAGCTTACAAATAATTTATCACTACATAATTTAGTGGCCCCATAAAGATTTATAGGGGCTGCAGCTTTGTCTGTCGATAAAGCTAATATTTTTTTAACTTTATGTGAAATTGATGCCTCGATAATATTTTGTGCACCTATTATATTTGTATTAATAAACTCTGTTGGGTTATATTCCCCCACGTCCACCTGTTTCAGTGCGGCTGCATGAACTATAATATCTACTCCTGCAAATGCTCTATCTAATCTATTTTTATCCCTTACATCACCAATGAAATATCTTAAATTTTGATATTTTAATGGGCAAAATCTTTTTTTCATTTCAAACTGTTTAAATTCATCACGACTAAAAATAATTATTTTTTTTTTTACCTTAACAACATCTAATAAATATCTAAGAAATTCTTGACCAAAACTTCCTGTTCCGCCTGTGATTAAATAAGATGAATTGTTAACCATAAAATACTATTTTTATTAGATAATTTTTTTAAAGAAATTATTCAATATAGAGTTGTTAATGTCATGTATCATAATTTTTTCAGAGTATTCATCAAATATTTTATTCCAGTCATTATTATCAGAATTTAACATAAAATTTTCAATTCGTCTAAATTCGTTTACATCATTCCTTGATGTCCAGCAAGGGCCTTCACTGATATTTTTACCTGGCCATGCAAATGAACATCCTTCTGCTATATCTAAAAAATTTCCACGGATTGAAAATCCGACAATCTTATTTCTTCTCGCAAAAGATTCATAACCTGCCGTACTATCAATAAATGCTGTATATTCAGCTTCATCTGAATATTTATATGTAGAATTTTCATGAATTTTTTTTAATAATTTAAATTCAATATCATTTGATATCATGGATGAAAAAAAATTATACTCTTTTTCTGAATTGCCAGAGCTATTTGAAGCTATTTCAAATTTAAAATTATTTCTTTTACAAAAATTAACTAAAAATTTTACAACTATTTTTTCTGCTTTATAAAAGCTTTCTCCTGAGTAAATTTTTTTACTCCGCTGATCATAAATACCATTTTGCATTCTATTTTCAGTAAATTGGGAAATGAATAATATTGTTTTTTTTTTATTAAGATTATTATTTATATTATTATTATTAGTAATTGAGCCAATAATTATATTTTTGGCTGTAATATATTCTAAGAATTTTTCCCCTGTTGACTTATTCATTGTTAATAAATAATCACACCCCAGATCTCTAATATTTTTATCAAATAAACTAAAAATATCATTTACAATTGCTCTCATTCCATTTTGTATAGATATTGAAATTATTTTTTTTTTTTTAAAAAAATTATATAATTCATAAAATGGATAATAATTGTCTATATAACAGACAATCATAGATGGGTTTACAAAATTAACATAATTTTTTATATAATTTTTCTTGAGACCAGAAAATCCATTTTTATAAATAGTTATAATAATAACAAAAATATTAATTTTTTCGCTCAATAGAGAAATTACCCCAAATTTTTTAAAAATATCAATTTTCTTTAATCTTACAAAGGACATTTCACTAAGAAAAATATATTTATTTTTTTTTGGTATTTTAAAATCAAGAATAGATAATAATCTAATTATTTTCATGTAAAAAAAAATCTAATAGCTTTACTCTTTTTTATCCATCTTGCAGGGTAAACTATTAAAATTGCTGTCATTACATAGAACAGATTTACAAAACTAAAATTCTCAATATTGTTTTTTTTTGGATTTTCAAGTTTTAAAGATATTTTTTCTGAAGGACTGTCTTGTATTCTTACAACTTGATCATTCACCTTAATAGTTCCTATTTTATGATCTATTCTGTTTCTGAATGCACAATTACCTAAACCTTCTAAATAATAATCATCATACCAATCATCAAATTCGCTACCATATATTGTTCCTTCAGGATGAAGTCCTATAAGTATCAAATGTTTTGATTCCTCTCTATTGGAAGGATATCTCCCATGCCACGTTCTATTAAAAAATAAACAAATGTCACCACGATGACCACGAATATAGGACAAACAAAATTTGTAAAGTTTAAGAAATAAAGGAGGTGTCAATAATTTTATTTCATCTAATCTAGCATCAATTAGATGAGTATTTTTTAAAAAAACTGTTGAACCATATATATTGAGATTATCATCTAATAAAATTGTTAAATTCATTTGCCCTGGTCCATCTTGATGAAGTCCTAATCCTTTATCATTTTTTGATGATTTTCTTATGCCGACATGATGAATCTTAAAATTTTTTCCAAGGTACTTCTCTAACAAATTGTTAATTTTAGTATTTTCAAAAATTTTTACTAAGATTTTAGATATTTGACTATTATGTTGATCAACTCTTTTTAATGCAAAACCACCACTTCCTATAGACTCATCATTAAAATCATTATTAGAAATATTAATGTTAGAAAGGTTATCTTTATTATTGATGGCTTCCTTCATTAAGTTTTTACTTTGAATAATTAAATTATCAATCTCAGAAACATTTAGAAAATTTTTTCCCAAATTAATAAAACCATCATTAAATAATTTTTTATCGTTCATATCTTAGTGCTATATTCTTTATTTTATTGATCCATATTTTTTTCCAATTATCATCAGTTCTTGCAAATTGATTAATGAATTTTCTAACTGTAGAAACTCTTTTTTTATTAGATATCCATTTTTTATCATCTTTTATGAAAATATTTGCATTTTTTATTAAATCATTAAGATTATAATTTACGATACCAGATTTTTTCAACTTAGTAAAAATAACATATGCACTTTTGTGTATTTGAATTATTTTTTTATCAATAAAACATAAAGTTGGTATTCTTGAAGCCAAGCACTCTAGAAATCCAGTTCCCGGCACATCCCATAAAACTAATTTACATTGAGAAATCAAATTAACAGTTAGCCCCTTGTCATAATTTTTAGAGAAATGGATATTGGGAAAATACTTAAGTTTTTTATTTAAATTTTGTGTAAAAAAATTATAATTTTTTTCATTATAAAATTTACAATATGTGGTTAAATTTTCTTTTCTTAGTAATTCAACAAGTTTTATAAAGTTTTGTAGAGCGTAAATATTTGTACTGGTATTAACATTATTAGTTCCAGAAGGTGCTATATTATATTCTCTAATTTTATTTGGCATTAACAAAATGTCATATTTTTTTATTGTTTTGTTAAATATTGCTTTGGTAAAATATTCTTTTCGCTCAGTAAGCCAAGGACTTGGCATAGGTAAAATTTTAGTTTTTATTTTATTATGATTATTAACTATCTTATCCCAACCCCAAGATAAAAAATAGTCTGCAGTAATATAATCCATTTCATAATATGTTGGGATTTTATCAATATAACCTTCATAGCCACCATGTTGAATTTTTACAATTTTAAAATCATTATTTTTTGCAGCACAATTATAAAAAACACTATTAGTATCATGATCTCCAGAACTTAAGATTATTTTATACTTAGAATTAATAATTTTTTTGTTTGCAAAATTTAAGTTTGCTTTAAAGTTTTCAAAAAAACTTAAAGGAAAAGAATTCATAATAAAGCAATCAAAAACTTGTGAAAGAAATTTATAATTTATATTTTTAATTTTAGAATTCGATAAAAAATTTACATAGAAGCTATCAGGAAGTATTTTAGAAAAAAAAAATGATCTTTGTTTTTTATTGATAGATATTTTTTTATAAGTCCAATTATAATTTAAATTTTTTAAAAAGAATATGTACCATCCGTATTTAAAAAATACGTTTTGTAACTGTGATAAATGAAGTGTGGGTATTCTAGATAAAATTGGAAAAAAACGAAAAAAAAATTTTTCTAAACGTAAAAAAAATTTTGGTAAAAAATTATGATTTAATGAAAATAAATTATTTTTATAATTATCATAAGTTTTTAATTTATAATCTATAAACATATATTCTTTATATTTTTGATTTTTTCTTTGGTGAGAGGCGTAAAAACTTTCAACAATAAAATTGAAAAAATATCTATTAAATTTTTCTTTACTTATACTTTCTTCAAAATCTTCAATTTGACTAAAATTATATTTGAAATTAATATTATTTGTATAATTTTTTTTTTTAAGATTATGTCTCGATAAAAGTAACAAATTTTCAAAAAAAAAATACGTAAGTGGAACTAAATTTCTTCTTATAATAATTTTTGATGCAGCATCATTAATATTAAAGTGCCTAGAAAATTTATTGGTTAATTTATTATCAATTAGATTGTAAGCTTTACTTAATATTTTTGACAATGAGATAAGGTCTTTATCATTCAGTACCCTTCTATTGTTCATTTTTTTTAATTTGATTTATTAAAAATATAACATTTGGCAGATGTACGCTAATAATCTTTTTTATAAAAATTTCTAAGCCATTTGACTCAGAAATTCTGCATAAAATTTTAAATATTTTTTCTATCTCTACATATAATAAAAATTTTAATGAAGTGTGATAATCTGGAATTTCAGTATAGTAATTTTTTTTTAGCAATTCATGAGCATATTTTAAATTTTTTATATTTGTATTTTTTTTATAAAATGCAAATCTCAATAAAAAAAAATATAAACATCTAAATGTTTGTGAATATTGTATATTATCAAAATCAAGCAGATGGATTCTATTTTTTTTATCTAAAACAATGTTCTCTGGATGAAAATCATTGTGTGTAAATGATTGGTGATAAAAAAAATTTTTTTTCTCTATTTTTTTTACCTCGTCTGCCCATGTACTTAACAAAGTATACCTTTTCATTATTTTTTTAATATTACTTGTGTAAATATTATTATCGTTTTTTTTTATTACTTTATTAAAAAAAATTTTGATATCTATTTTTTTTCTAAGCGAATAATTTAAATTATAAGGAATCTTAAGATGCTTTAAATTTTCTTTATCTTTAATGTTAAGCTCAGTCCAAAATTCTTGATGAACTTCGCTTAATACATGTATGGATTTTTTTAATAAATTTTTTTTGTTAATTTTATTATGTTCAATATATTCAGTTACACGCAATATACTTTTCTTATAGTTTGTTGTGTATTTACCAAAATCATTTTTTATAAACTTTTCTATTTGGTATTTTTTAGATAATTTTGAAATTATATTTGTAATAGTTGATAATCTTTTTTGGCTGTCTTTTTTTCCATAAATTTTGTCAGGCTCTTCAATTATTTTGATTAAATATTTATTCTTATTGCAAGTAAAATAAAATATTATGCTATTTTGGCCACTATTTTCAAATAATTTAAGATTACTTACCTTTCCAAGCAAAGAATATTTTTCACTCAGAATTTTTTTTACTTTTTGAATTGTAAAATTATATTGATAAATATTTTCCACCATCGATCATATAAATTCCACCTGTTAGATAATTTGCTTTGCTTGAACATAAAAAATTAGCTAAATCACCAACTTCATCTGGTTCTGCAAATCTACCAATGGGTATTTTTTTTAAAGATTCTTCGTATCCTTGTTTAAAAGATATTTTATTATTTTTGGCTTTTTCATAAATTATTTTCTTAGACCTTTCTGTTAAAACAGATCCTGGCGAAATAGTGTTGATGGTAATGTTATATTTTATTAGCTGTGTCGCTATACTCTTACAAAGACCTGCTAATCCAGGTCGGAAATAATTTGATAGATCTAATCCAATTATGGGTTGTTTAACAGACATTGAGCTTATAACTATTATTCGCCCAAATTTTTTTTTTTTAAATATTGGTATTGTTTTGTTTAAAATATTTAAAAAACCAAGACAATGAATATTAAAATTTTCAATCCATATTTTTTGTTTAATTTTATCAAAATTTCCTAATTGTGGTCCTCCACTACTAAATACAACTACATGAATTTCTTTAAATTTTTTTTTTGCTTCTTTGATAAATTTATCTGTATGATTTTTTTTTCCTATATCACCATTAAAAATAAAAATTTTTCCCTTAAACTTGCTAAATTCATTTTGTGTTTTAACTAAGTTTTTTTTATTTCTAGAGAATAGAAAAACATTGTTCCCCTCTTCTAATAACTTCTTAGCACAACTTTTTCCTATACCGGCACTGCCACCGAAAACTAAACAATTTTTAATCATTAATCATATTCTAAATTTTTGAATGATATTCTCAATTTTTGAATGGTATTTATAATATTTATTTAAAATTTTATTTTTAAATGAATCAATATATGATCTTTCTAGCATATTTTTGTCATTAAAATTACTCAAATAATTAAAAATATTTATATCATCGTGTTTTATCATATCATAATTAAATTTTCTTATTTCTAAATCTTTTCTTCTTCCAAAGTTAAAATTTAAATGAAGTCTTGATTTATTTGTTTTATTTTCTGTTGCTGAATGCAATGAATTACCAGAGAAAAAAATCACTGTTCCCTTTTTTCCTTGAATCTTTTTAATTTCATATTTTAAGTCCATAATAGTTTTTTCATCTATTCCAATGTCCGACGCCCCAAGCAAGTTTATATTTTTTTTTATATTTTTTTTTAATCTCAAATGATCATTAATATTTAAATAGTCTAGATGAGTTTTTGGACTAATTCTAAGTGGTGCTAAATCTTGGTCTACATCGGTTAAATACATTAATATATTCAATACAAATTTTTTTTTTTTAACAAAAGATAATGGACTATTTACAAAGCCTGGTAAATCTGTGTGCAGTTTTTTGGGCTCACCAATACATCCTGGGTACACTTTTGTTAATGATGATGTGTGTAATGAAATTTTTTTTGTATTTAATAATTTTTTTACACATAATTGTAAATTAGAGTTTTCAATATAGTTACTCAAACCATGTTCTATTTGATGCCCCATACAAATTGCCCTTCTTGCATTTAAAATATTTTTATTATTAGTAATACCATTTTGGATATATTTAATATTTTTATGATCTATAATAAAATCTTTTGGATTATATTTTTGTGTATTTTTTTCTAAAGAGCCATCTTCATAATTAAGAAAAAATTTTTCACAAATATTATTTAGGTCATATAATTCTTTATCATTATATATAATATTTGGTTCTACTACTAGATAGCCGTTATCTTTAAAAAAACTTATTTGATTTTCAGAAAGCATTTTATTTATTTATTTTTAACATATGTTCTGCAATTAAAAAATCTGTCTTTTCATCTATATTAATAGATCTTTCATCTGGCATTATGTATGGTCTAGATATTTTTCCAATTTTTGATTTATATTTTTTTAAGGTATTCCTTGATATCGCATATATGGAGCCATTTCTAATGTATGCATAGGGTTTTAAGTCTTGTCTTCTGGTTCTTTCATTTTCCGGTAACACAAAGTTAAAAATTCTATCATTTTTGATTTTTTTTATTCTTATTGGGTGATGATCATAAAGTCTTTGAACTGATATAACGGTATCTGACTTTGTTTTATAAATTTTTTCAATGCATGAATCTATATCTTTGAAATTTTTAAGAGGGTTTGTGCACATAACCTCAACAATGTAATCGAATTTTCGATTTGTCATACTTTCATATTTATTTAGGGCATGAAGTAGGGCGTCCTGTGGTGCTGAGTTATCTTTTGAGATATTTTTTGGTCTTAAAAAAGGAACTTTTGCACCAAATTTTCTAGCAACACTGGCTATTTTTTTTGAATCAGTGCTAACTATATAATCGTCAATATATTTTGATTTCAAAACCTCTTTTATTGTATACGCAATGAGTGGTTTTCCTAAAATATTTTTTATATTTTTATTTGGAACTGCTTTTGACCCTCCCCTGGCTAGTGTAATAGCTAAGATATATTTTTTTTTTATCATTAAATAATATTTGAGTTAAGCATGCCTAATCCATCCACTGTTATTCTGATATTATCTCCTCTTTTAACCTTAGGCTTAGGTATTGCTGATCCAGTGCATATCAGGTCATTTTTATTTAGTGTAACATATTGACTTAAATTACTAATAATTTGCTCTATATTCAATATTAGATTCTGCGTATCAAAAGATTGAATAAGCTTTTTATTTACTATCGTTTTAATTATAAAATCATTTTTTTGATGACCTAATTTAATTGCTGGGCCAATTGGAAGGAATCCATCTAAACTTTTTCTTAATAATATGCTGTCTTTTTTCAAGCTCATCAAATCTCTTCCAGAATAATCATTACAGATTAAGTAGCCAAGTATATAATTTTTAGCCTTATCTTGTTTAATATTCTTACATTTTTTTTTTATTACCACACCAATCTCACCTTCTACTAAAATACTTTTATAACATTTATTTAGAAATGTTTTTTTATTAGACGCTATCAAGGAATTCTTATTCATCATAAAAAAATCTGGACTTTTATTAAATTGTTTTATTAATTTCTGACTATAATTTTCAGTATAATTTTTTCCAACACCAATTATACTATTAATTTCGATCGGTATTAAAAAATCTTTTTTTTTTAGTTTAATAAATTTTTTTTTATCAACTTTTTCTAATTTAAATTTATCTAATTTTTGAAAAATATTATCTTTAATGGGCATGACATACCCATTCCATTTTTTAGTTTTTATTTTCGAAATACTTTTTTTATCTAAATTTCCTATTATGGTTTTTATGAATTTCATTGTTAAATTTTATCTTTTTCTGAAACAACACCCTCGTTAATATAATATACCTTATCACATTTTTTTATTAGCTCTGGTTGATGAGTTGCAAATATTATTGTTTTTTCTTTTTTAAAAGAATTTAAAGAATCTAAAAATGAAATTGCAGTATCATGGTCCAAATTAGCTGTTGCTTCGTCTAAGATTATAATTTCAGGATTGTTATATAAAGCTCTTGCAATACCTACTCTTTGCAATTCTCCACCCGAAATCTTAATGCCTCTATTTCCAACTATTGAATTGATATCGTTACCTTCTTTTTTTATAAATTTATCTAATTGAGAAAGATTGATGGCATCATTTAATCTGCTATAGTCTATGTCTTTATCATCAACACCTAGTGCAATATTTTTTTTAATACTGTCATCTAGCAGATAAATGTCTTGTGGCACATATCCAAATAACTTTTTATAATTAAATTTTTCTAAATCTAATTCTATTTCATCTATCTTAATTTTTCCTTTATTTGCAGTTAAAAGACCCATTATCAAATCAATGATTGTTGATTTGCCACTTCCTGATTTTCCAACCAAAGCTACAAATTGTCCTTTAAGAATTTCAAATGATGCACCTCTTAAAATTTTTTTATCTCCAAAATTAAAATATACATTGTCTAATATAATTGACTTTGCAAATTTTGGTACATGACTTACCATCTCTGAACTAAAATTTTCTTTCAACATTAAATCATTTCTGATCAGATCAAATGATACAAATAAATCTTTTACCACTATTAAATTTGCATTAATTCTACTGAAGCTTGGATATAATCTAATTGCAGAAATAACAAATAATGTCAGAACACCAATAAATTCTTCAGTTGAAGAAAAATTGTCTTTAAAAAACATAATAAAACTAACAATTAATACAATTATAACAAATTCCAATATTCTTTGTGGCAATTGACTAACCATTGTTTTGTATATTTTTAGTTTCTCATGTTTACTAAAATATTCTTGAAATATTTTAGTAAAATAATTTTCTTTTTGTAGGATTTTTATGTCTTTGATTGATCCTATAGTGTGATTCACTAGTTTTATAATTTCAGAACGCATAGTTTGGCTTAATAAACCTTTTTTTCTAACTCTTTCTCTTAATAAAATATAAAATACTATAACAACACTAGCTAAAGAAATTGTAATTGCTAAAGTCATCCAAATATTTACAAATAATAACAGTATAATTATTGAGATTATAATTAAGCTCTCTTTAATTACAGTCATTATCCCTTCAATATACCCTGCTGCAAAATCTATTTCTTGTGAAATATTTCTGATAAGTTTTGATGGGTTATTACGTGTATGAAATAAATAATCTTGACTAATGTATTTCTCAAACAATCTAAAAGAAACAGATTTCCTAAGAGATGAAAAGAAAGAAATCTCAAAGTACATCAGAAAGGATAAGAAAATATTTTTAAATAAAAAGACAAAAATTATTAAGTATGATCCATATAAAATAAAATCTTGTAACGCAATAAAAGATAAAAAATTTTCAAATATAGAATTTTTTGCTAATAAAATTATTTTTTCAGGTTTAATTAATGCAAGTACCAATATTGGTATCACTCCTATACTTATAATTTCTAGAAAGGATGAAACTATATGGAGAAATATTAAAACAGATATTTTAAGTTTTTGATCAAATGTTAAGAAAATATTAATTTTTTTTTTCATTGATTTTAATTTTTTTTGAAATTATTTTTAGCATAGTTTTTTGTGCTGACCATTCTATTTGGAAGTTGATATACTTTTTTTGAATAAATTAATATCAAGCAATTCCTCTTTAAGTCTTTTTATATTCAATATATTTAACTTTTTCCCTATTTTATAATATTTTAATTTCTTGATGTTTAACTCAAATTCTTTATTAAAACGTTGATAAAAATATAACCAGTTAATATTATGCGATAGACATTCATTTGTAAGGCCAGGTCCTGGTTTAATTATGGCGTACCTAATTTTAGAAAACATTCCTTCCTTATAAGTTGCTAAAGTAATTTTAATTTTTTAATAATTTTTTATATAAATTGTATTTCTTTACGCATATTTTTCTAGTATAAATAGATATTTCTTAAATTTTATTATGCAATATTGTGTTCAATGTCTTTATCCCTCTACTAAACCTGAGCTAAAATTTAATTCTGATGGTGTATGTAGTGCTTGTTTTTCTTATACACAACGAGTGGAGATTGATTGGGTTAGTAAAGAAAATCAATTTGCTGAAATCGCTAAAAAACACCAAAAAAAAAATGCTACATACGACTGTATTATTCCAGTAAGTGGTGGCAAAGATAGCACTTATCAGGCTTTAAAAGCGGCTGAATATAATTTAAAACCTTTATGTGTTAATTCGACTACTTGTGACTTATCTACTTTAGGTAGAAAAAATTTAGATAATATTAAAAAATTAGGTTTTGATGTAATTGAATACTCACCTAATCAAAAAATTAGAAAAAAATTAAATAAACTTGGGTTAGAAATTGTTGGTGACATTTCTTGGCCAGAACATGTTGGGATGTTCACAATACCGATCACAATTGCAAAAAAACTGGGTATTAATTTAATCTTATGGGGGGAAAATTCTCAGAACGAGTATGGTGGACCTATTGACTCAACAAATAGCGATAAATTAGATCGTAGGTGGCTAGAGGAATTTGGTGGAATGAATAGTTTGAGGGTAGAGGATTTAATTAATACTTATGGTTTTAAAAAAAAAGACCTAATACCCTATATTTATGAAAAAAAATATAACAAAATATTTGGGTATTTTTTAGGTCATTTTTTCCCTTGGGAAGGTAAAAAAAATGCAGAAATTGCAAAAAAGAATAATTTTAAATACCATCATAAAATTGTTGAAGGAACATGCTCTAAATATGAAAATTTAGATAATTACCAAACTGGTATTCATGATTATTTTAAATATCTAAAATATGGATTTGGAAGAACAACAGATATGGTTTCATTGATGCTAAGAAGAAAAGAAATATCTAGGTCTCAAGGAATTTATTTAATAAAAAAATATGATGGAAAATATCCAAAAGAATATTTGGGTAAACCATTAAAAAAAATTTTGGGAGATATAAATGTGACTCTTGAAAAATTCAATGAAATATGTGATCAATTTACAAATCGTAATATTTTTAAAAAAAATAAAAATGGAAAAATTTTAAGAGATAAAAATGGAAACCTAATGCTAAAATTTATACTGAAATAATGTTAATTGTTTTAGATACTAAGGTTTGCAATTTAAACTCATGGGTAGGAACTTTAAATTCCTTGAACCAAAAATTTAAAATAATTGATAATAATAACTTTCAATCAAATAGAGTAAAAAAAATGATATTTCCTGGAATTGGAAATTTTTTAGAAATAGCTCAATATCTAAAAAGAAAAAATCTTGATAAGTTAATTTTACAATTAATTAAGAAGAAAATACCAATTCTCGGAGTTTGCATGGGCATGCAAATTTTATTAAATGAAAGTGAAGAAGCTCCAGGATTTAAAGGCTTGGGAATAATCTCAGGAAAAGTTAAGAAAATTAATACAAAAAAAATCCCCTGCCCTCATAATGGCTGGAATAATAGCTCTATTATTAAAAAGTCTAAACTTTTTCAAGGAATTAAAAATTCAGAGAATTTTTATTATAATCACAGTTATTATTGTGATGTGGATAATAAAAAATTAATAACAAGAAAACTATCGGATGGCAATATTGCAAGTGCATTTGAGCATCAAAATATTTACGGCGTACAATTTCATCCTGAAAAAAGTCACGAACAAGGTAAAAGGTTGTTGAAAAATTTTTTATCTATTTAGGTATGCTAAAAAAGAGAATAATACCTATTTTGCTTCACTATAAAGGTAACTTAGTAAAAACAAAAAACTATGAAAATATTAGAAATATTGGAAATCCTGATCAAATCTTTAACGTGTTTAAAGATAGAAACCTGGATGAATTAGTTATAATTGATCTTGCAGCTTCAAAAGAAAAATTAAAGTTTGATACCTCTATATTAGATAATTTTTCCTATAAGTGTAATATGCCACTAATAGTTGGTGGGGGTCTAAATACTACCGATGATGTTGAGTTGGTTTTAAATAAAGGTGCAGATAAGATTATCATTGGATCAAGTGCTCTCAATAATCCAAAAATAATTAATAATATTGCAAAAAGATTTGGCTCACAAAGTATTATGCTATCTATTGATGTAAAATCAGAATATGGAAAATACTTTATATATTCCCATAGTGCAAAAAAAAAACATACAGTAAATATTATTGAATGGATCAAAAAAGTACAAGACCTAGGTGCAGGTGAAATTTTACTTAACTCCATAGATAATGAGGGGACAATGAAGGGCTATGATTTGCAATTATTAAAAAAAATTCATTCTTTTTTAAAAGTGCCACTTGTTTTTAATGGAGGTGCTGGAAAAATAGAAGATTTTATAGAAGTCCTAGAGAATAAAAAAATCATGGCTGTGGCTGCTTCAAGTGTTTTTTTATTTAGTGAAATAACTCCAAATATGATTAAAAAACGAGCCTTAAAAAAAAATATTAATGTTAGAATCTAAAAAAAATAATTATGCAATTTTTATTCAAGTAAGAATGAGTTCATCAAGATTTCCTAATAAATCATTAAAAAAAATAGATGGTACACCACTTTTTTTATATATAGCAAATAATTTAAAAAAACACTTCAAGAATTTAGTAATTTTAACCTCAACAGAAAAAAGTGATTTGAAAATAAAAGAACTATGTCAAAAAAATAATTTAGATTATTTTTTAGGAGACTTAAATAATGTTTTAAAAAGATTTTATTTTGCCAATATGGTTTATAAATATAAAAATATTATAAGAATCACAGCTGATTGTCCTTTTGCTGATCCAAGTATAATAAAAAGAATTATCAAAAATCATTTTAAATATAACAACGATTATACATCAAACATATTAAAGCCAAGCTTTCCTCAAGGTTTTGATGTTGAAATGTTTAAAAAAACTACGTTAAAAAAAATATATTTTAATGCAAAAAAAAACTATGAAAAAGAGCATGTCACATTATTTTTAAGAAATAATCAAAAGTTATTTAAATGTCAAAATATAGCATACCAAAAGAATTTATCTAATATGAGATTGTGTATTGATTACAAAAAAGATTTATTATTTGTTACAAAAATAATAAAAAAATTAAAAAAAAATAAATTGACAATAAACTATCAAAATATAATTGGACTAATTGAAAATAAAAATATTCCGCATTTTAATATACTTAATAAAAAAAATACATTTAAAAAAAATTTGATATTTACTTAATTTTCAAAAAATTTTTAATTTCTAATACTACTTTATTTTGTTGTTTAGCACTCATGTCATAGTATAGAGGGATACTAATACATCTATCATAATACGACTTAGTGTTTATTAAATAATTTTTTTCCAATTTTTTAAAATTACTGTGCATATAAATTGGAATATAATGAACTTGTGAAATAATATTTTTTTTATAAAGGTATTTCATAAATTTTAATCTAGTAGTCTTAAAGTATGAAAAGTTGATTATCAGAATATACAAGTGCCAAGCAGAGATATTTTTATTAAGTTGAGAGTGACCTAGCTTTATACCTGTAATATTTTTAAATATATTGTCATAATATTTAGAGAAAAGTTTCTTTTTTGTAATAAATTTTTTTATTTTTTTTAGCTGTGTAATACCTAGCGCACAATTAATATCGCTTAATCTATTATTTAGACCAGAAAATTTAACATTATATTTATGGTTAAAAGGGTCTTTATTTTTTACAATTCCATGACTTCTTAGTAACTTTAACTTTTCATAAAACTTTCTGTTATTAGTGGAAACTACACCCCCTTCCCCTGTGGTAATAGATTTTAACGGATGTAAGGAAAACGCTGCAATATCAGAATGTTTACATGATCCTATTTTTAAAAATCGATTTTTAAATTGATACGAAGCCCCAAGAGCATGGCACGCATCCTCAAGAATAAGAAAATTAAATTTTTTTTTTAAATTATAAAATTCAGTTATATTGTCAGGATAACCCCCTAAATACATCGTAACCAACAATTTAATTTTTTTTAATTTATTTTTTTTTATACACTCCTCAACTGAAGTACCTGTCATTTGTCCAGATAAAGGATCCACATCTGCTAAAAAAATGTTTGCATTTAACATTTTTGCAATATTTCCACTAGCAACAAAATTAACTGATGGCATTATTATGTTGTCACCTTGCTTTATTTCTGCAGCCATCATTGCGAGATGTATTGCAGAAGTACCGCTATTGCATGATAGCGCATATCTTGATCCTAGATATTTTTTTAGCTTTTTTTCAAAATTTAAAACATATGATCCAGTTGTAATAAGTGAGGCTTTTAGGCTTTGTTTAACTATTGTTAAATCATTACTGTCTATGTGTTGTTTGCCATACGGAATTCTAGCGATTGGTTTCATTTATGATTTTTAATTTTTTTGAAAAGTTTTGAAATTTTTCCATCATGAGAATTAATTGCTCTCAAAACTTTAACTACTGCTTTAGGATCATTTTTATATGCAATTCTCAAAATATTCATCCAATTTACATTATTTTTTGATCTAACTTTTTCTATTTGATTAATTATATTAATATTTTTATCCATAAAAACACTTGTTTGTATATTTTGTTAATTTTTTTAGATATATTTCATTAAATAATAATATGCAAATTCAATGTTTAATAAGTAAGAAATCTTGGGTAACCGATAAGCACAAATTAATAATACAAGAAAAACTAAGGAAATTTTGTAAAAAAATTTACTTTGTTAGTAATCATAAAAAATTAAAAAAAAAATACGATGTTAATTTCATTCTTACTTACAAGGAAAAAATTCCAAATAAGTCACTGTTGAAATCAAAATATAACATCATTGTTCACGGGTCTAGTCTTCCGAAAGGAAGGGGCATGTCTCCGATCAGCTGGCAGTTACTAAAAGATGTTAATGAAATAGTTTTCACCTTATTTAATGCAAGTGAAAATTATGATGAAGGCTATTATTTTATAAAAAAAAAAATTAAATTTAGAGGTAGTGAATTATTTAATGAAATAAAAGATATACAATTCAATGAAACAATAAAACTTTACTCATCATTTTTAAAAAAAATAGACAATTTAAAAGAAAAAAAACAAATTGGTAAGCCAAGCTATTTTAAAATGAGAACACCCAAAGATAGTAAATTAAATATGAATAAAACTATAAAAAATCAATTTAATCTTCTAAGGATTGTGGATAATGAAAGATATCCCGCATATTTTATTTATAATAATAAAAAATATATACTAAAGATATATGAAGATAAAAATGATAAAAATTAATAAAAAAATTATCTTTTCTGATAAATTACCACCCAAAATTATTGCTGAAATTTCATGCAATCATATGGGTAATAAAAATCTACTTATAAAACACTTGCTGGCTGCAAAAAAAGCTGGTGCTGACTTAGTAAAAATTCAAACATATGAAGCTGAGGATATAACATGCAAAATAAAAAATAAGAATTTCAAAATTAAAGATGGGTTATGGAAAAATAATTATTTTTGGGACCTTTATAAAAAAGCAGAAACTCCATTTGCATGGCATAAAGAAATATTCACTATTGCTAAAAAAAATAATATTACACTTTTTAGTAGCCCTTTTAGTGTGCGTGCTGTGGAATTATTAGAAAAATTAAATGTTCAGCTTTATAAAATTGCATCTTTTGAAATTACAGATCTGAATTTAATAAATAGAGTAGCTCAAACTAAAAAACCAGTAATATTATCTACAGGGATGGCAAGTTTAAAAGAGATAGAAAATGCTGTAAATTGTATAAAAAAATATCATAAAAAAATTATTCTACTTCATTGTGTTTCTGGGTACCCTACTCCAGAAAAAGACTCTAATTTACTACGCATTAATTTTTTAAAGAAAAAATTTAAAAATATACACGTTGGTATGTCAGACCACACAAATAGTATTAATACATCAATTGCAGCAGGTTTATTAGGTGTGGTTGCGATAGAAAAACACTTTATATTGTCAAAAAAGATTAACTCGGAAGATAATGCTTTTTCAATAAATCCAAAAGAAATGACCGAACTTAAAAAAAAAATAATAAATAATTTCAGCTTTTTAGGGCACAATAGAAAAGATATAAAAAACTCAGAAAAAGAATCTTTAAAATTTAGGAGGTCTATATTTGCTTCCTCTAGAATAAAAAAAAACAAAAAGATTACTAAAAAAGATATTTGTTGTTTGAGACCTAAAATAGGACTTTCGGCTGATCAGTATTTTAATATTATAGGGAAAAAAATTAAAACTAATAAAGAAAAGTTTGACCCTATTTACTTAAAAGATATTTATTAATTTTTCTTTAATAAAAACCAAGTTAAATCATCTTGTGGAAATTTATCTTTACTGTACACAAAGCCATAATCGATTATCTTAAATTTTTTTGTTTTTTTTAAAAACTCACCAGCAAAATCTCTTTTAAATAATTTATTTTTATGACCTCTGTAATTAATTCTTACAGGGTATGGATTAAAATATTCTGCAATCAAAACATATTTTTTAGAAAGTTCTGAGATCTTACTATAAATTTTATCTAATTCTTTTGGATTAATATGAATTAATACTCCTTTTATAAAAACAAAATCATATTTATCTTTTGAATTAAATTCAGAGATAGATTTATTATGAACTTCAACAAATTTTATCTTATTTAATTTTTTACATGCATTTTTATTAATTTCTACAGCACTGCATTTTTTTAAATCTTGAAAAATTTTTTTTAAAGCTAATAAATTTGAACCATTATTAGCACCAAGCTCTAAAATAGAATTAATTTTAATATTTTTTTTTAAAACTTTTTTAAAAAAATGAAAATTGTTTTTTATGAGTTTTTTTTGAGGTAATCTTTTAGTATAATTATCACCAAAATCTCCAATCCAAAATTTTTCCTGTTCGTTCATGTTGCAAGGTTAAAATTGTACTATTCTGTTATAATTATAACTACTATCATTTTTTAATAAATATCCTTAAAAATTTTTTTCAGTGCATAAATCAAGCCAATTGAGCTATTAGTACTGGTCAGCTACACGCATTACTGCGCTTCCACATCCAGCCTATCAACGTGGTGGTCTACCACGGCTCTATAGGAAGAACTAGTTTTGAGGTGAGTTTCCCGCTTAGATGCTTTCAGCAGTTATCTCTTCCATACTTAGCTACCCTGCACTGCGGCTGGCGCCACAACAGGTCCACCAGTGGTATGTTCAACCCGGTCCTCTCGTACTAGGGTCAACTCCTCTCAATTCTTCTACACGCATAGCAGATAGGGACCGAACTGTCTCACGACGTTCTGAACCCAGCTCACGTACCACTTTAATTGGCGAACAGCCAAACCCTTGGGACCTGCTCCAGCCCCAGGATGTGATGAGCCGACATCGAGGTGCCAAACACTGCCGTCGATATGAGCTCTTGGGCAGTATCAGCCTGTTATCCCCGGCGTACCTTTTATCCGTTGAGCGATGCCCCTTCCACTCAGAAGCACCGGATCACTATGACCGACTTTCGTCTCTGCTCGACTTGTCAGTCTCACAGTCAGGCAGGCTTATGCCATTGCACTCTACGAACGATTTCTGACCGTTCTGAGCCTACCTTCGCACGCCTCCGTTACTATTTGGGAGGCGACCGCCCCAGTCAAACTACCCACCATACAATGTCTCGCTGCCGGATGACGGCTAGCGGTTAGATGTCAAGAAAAACAAAAGAGGTATTTCACTGGTGACTCCACAAAAGCTGACGCTTTTGCTTCAAAGTCTCCCTCCTATGCTAAATATGTTTTTCCTAACACCAATGTAAAGTTGCAGTAAAGGTGCACGGGGTCTTTCCGTCTAACTACGCGAACTCCGCATCTTCACGGAGAATTCAATTTCACTGAGTTGATGTTGGAGACAGCGGAGAAATCGTTACGCCATTCATGCAGGTCGGAACTTACCCGACAAGGAATTTCGCTACCTTAGGACCGTTATAGTTACGGCCGCCGTTTACTGGGGCTTCAGAAGTTAGCTTGCACCAACCGCATTAACCTTCCAGCACCGGGCAGGCGTCAGACCCTATACATCCACTTACGTGTTAGCAGAGCCCTGTGTTTTTGATAAACAGTCGCTTCTCCCTGGCTTGTGCCACCCTTCTATAGTTGCCTACAAAAGGGTCTTCCTTATCCCGAAGTTACGGAAGCATTTTGCCGAGTTCCTTCAACATCATTCTCTCAAGCGCCTAAATATACTCTATTAATCTACCTGTGTCGGTTTCGGGTACGGTCTTCATGATGGAGCTATTTCTTGGGACCTCTTCGCGGCAAGTTCAATCCATTAAGAACTCACAACTTACGAAATCCGTCACTACCATCAGGTCAAGGAATATTAACCTTGTTTCCATCGACTACGGCTTTCGCCCTCGCCTTAGGTGCCGACTAACTCTACGCGGATTAACCTTGCATAGAAACCCTTAGATTTTCGGCGACGAAGTTTTTCACTTCGTTTATCGTTACTTATGTCAGCATTCGCACTTCTGATACCTCCAGGATCCCTCACGGGTATCCCTTCGCAGGCTTACAGAACGTTCCGCTACCCCTTACAAAGTTCGAAAACTTTGTAAAGCCACAGATTCGGTACATGATTTTAGCCCCGTTACATCTTCGGCGCAGAAACTCTATTAGACCGGTGAGCTGTTACGCTATCTTTAAAGGATGGCTGCTTCTAAGCCAACCTCCCGGCTGTTATGGAATTTCCACATCCTTTCACACTTAATCATGATTTTGGGACCTTATCTGGTGGTCTGGGCTCTTTCCCTCTCGACCATGGACCTTAGCACCCACAGTCTGTCTGCCGAAGAACAATGTCTAGCATTCGGAGTTTTATTAGGTTTGGTAAGAATCTCTTCCCCCTAGCCCATTTAGTGCTCTACCTCTAAACATCTATTTATTCGACGCACTACCTAAATAGTTTTCGCGGAAAACCAGCTATCTACGAATTTGGTTGGCCTTTCACCCCTTACCACAAGTCATCCAAAGACTTTTCAACGTCAACTGGTTCGGTCCTCCGGTTGGTGTTACCCAACTTTCAACCTGCTCATGGTAAGCTCATTCGTTTTCGGGTCTAATTCATTAAACTAATCGCCCTATTAAGACTTGCTTTCGCTGCGCCTACACCTAGATGGCTTAAGCTTGCTTAATAAATTAAGTCACTGACCCATTATACAAAAGGTACGCCCTCACCCTAAAAAGGGCTCGGACTGATTGTAGGCATGCAGTTTCAGGTTCTATTTCACTCCCCTAATAGGGGTTCTTTTCACCTTTCCCTCACGGTACTAGTTCACTATCGGTCACTGAAGAGTATTTAGGCTTAGAGGGTGGTCCCCCTATATTCGAGCAGGATTTCTCGTGTCCCGCTTTACTCAAGAATTTTGTTAAACATTACTCATACGGGACTATCACCCTCTATGGTTAGCATTTCCAAACTATTCAAATTTTTTTAACAAAACTACTGGCCTACTCCGCGTTCGCTCGCCACTACTAACGGAATCTCAATTGATTTCTTTTCCTCTGGTTACTTAGATGTTTCAGTTCTCCAGGTTGTCTCTTTAAACCTATGTATTCAGTTTAAAGTACCACATAAAGTGGTGGGTTTCCCCATTCGGAAATTTTCGGATCAAAGCTTACATACAGCTCCCCGAAACTTATCGCAGTATATCACGTCCTTCATCGGCTTTCAGTGCCAAGGCATCCACTACACGCCCTTAAACGCTTGATTTATGCACAGAAAAAAATTCTTTTTAAAGAAAATTAATCTATGTTGTGATCAAATTTTTATTTTGAACATTAAATAATAACTTTTAATGTTCGGATATAGATATTGATATAAATTATTTTTATTTACAGTTTTAATAACTAAATGTTTCCTGGTGGAGGATACAGGGATCGAACCTGCTACCTCCTGAATGCAAATCAGGCGCTCTCCCAGATGAGCTAATCCCCCATTTAGGTTTTTGGTGGGCCGAGAAAGACTCGAACTTTCGACCCCACCCTTATCAAGGGTGTGCTCTAACCAACTGAGCTACCGGCCCTACAAGAAGGAAACATTACTTTAAGAAGAGAAATGAGGACGGTCAACATTACCGATGTATATTATTTAGAGTGAAATTTTACTTTCACTCATCCTTAGAAAGGAGGTAATCCAGCCGCAGGTTCCCCTACGGCTACCTTGTTACGACTTCACCCCAGTCGCTGACTATACCGTGGTCAAGGGTTTAAAACCTTGCCTTAAGGTAGAACCAACTCCCATGGTGTGACGGGCGGTGTGTACAAGACCCGGGAACGCATTCACCGTGGCACGCTGATCCACGATTACTAGTAATTCCAGCTTCATGCACTCGAGTTGCAGAGTGCAATCCGAACTGAGGCATCTTTTCGGGATTTGCTTAACGTTGCCGTTTTGCTTCCTGTTGTAGATGCCATTGTAGCACGTGTGTAGCCCAACACGTAAGGGCCATGAGGACTTGACGTCATCCCCACCTTCCTCCAGCTTATCACTGGCAGTTCTTTCAGAGTGCCCAACTTAATGATGGCAACTAAAAGTGAGGGTTGCGCTCGTTGCGGGACTTAACCCAACATCTCACGACACGAGCTGACGACAGCCATGCAGCACCTGTGTTTCGTCCGGCCGAACCGAAAACTCTAATCTCTTAGAGTCGCGACGAACATGTCAAGTGTTGGTAAGGTTCTGCGCGTATCTTCGAATTAAACCACATGCTCCACTACTTGTGCGGGTCCCCGTCAATTCATTTGAGTTTTAACCTTGCGGTCGTACTCCCCAGGCGGTGTGTTTATCGGTTTCCCTGCGACACTGAAAATAAATTTCCAACGTCTAACACACATCGTTTACGGCATGGACTACGAGGGTATCTAATCCTCTTCGCTACCCATGCTTTCGTTCCTCAGTGTCAGTAATGATCCAGAAAGCTGCCTTCGCAATTGGTATTCTTTCTAATATCTACGAATTTCACCTCTACACTAGAAATTCTGCTTTCCTCTATCATACTCTAGCTGAAAAGTTTTGATGGCAGTTCCAGAGTTAAGCTCTGGGATTTCACCACCAACTTTTTCAACCACCTACGAACTCTTTAAGCCCAGTAATTCCGAACTACGCTAGGTCCCTTCGTATTACCGCGGCTGCTGGCACGAAGTTAGCCGGACCTTCTTATTCGGGTACAGTCATTTTCTTCCCCGACGAAAGAGCTTTACAACCCAAAGGCCTTCTTCACTCACGCGGCATCGCTGCATCAGAGTTTCCTCCATTGTGCAAGATTCCCCACTGCTGCCTCCCGTAGGAGTTTGGGCCGTGTCTCAGTCCCAATGTGGCTGATCATCCTCTCAAATCAGCTATTGATCATAGTCTTGGTAGGCCATTACCCTACCAACAAACTAATCAAGTGCGGGCTCATCCAATGGTGCATAAAGCTTTCTCCGTAAAGACTTATCCGGTATTAGCACAAGTTTCCTCGTGTTATTCCAGGCCAAAGGGTAGATACCCACATGTTACTCACCCGTCTGCCACTAAGTATTGCTACTTCGTTCGACTTGCATGTGTTAGGCGTGCCGCCAGCGTACGTTCTGAGCCATGATCAAACTCTCAAGTTAAAAAACGGCGCACACTAGCTTCATATATAGATTGTAAGAATACAATCCATACGATTTTGAAGTGTGTACGACAAATTTTGGTAACCTTAACCGTCCACACTTCTCTTCTTAAATTTTTACTTTTTAAATAGCTAATTGGATCTAAACGCCCAATAATCCTCACTAATCTATTGATTAAACAATAATTTTACTGAGAAAGTGTGGTGCTTATAAGCTAAAATAAAAGTAAATCAAGCATTTAACATTTAAATAAATAGGTAAATACCCTAGTAAATGTAAGGTTTTTTTTGATTTTTACTCATTACTAAATTAATAATTGAAAATTCGATATGGTATTTAGTTCAAATAAAGTAATAAAATTCATTAAGAGAAATGTTGAAATTAGCTTTCTTCTTTTATTGCTATTAATCACTATTACTAGCACCACATTTTATAATAATAATAAAAAATCAATTAATAAAAATTATAAAGATGTAATAAATAATATCTATTTTCAAAAAAGTATTTCACAAATTTTTAGCAACTTAACACCCAGATACAAAACTGTAGATCATAAAATTTCTAGCGGCGAAACATTTGATAAAATATTAAATAAATATTCTATTTCAAGCGAAGAAATTTTAGAAATAAAAAAAAGTTTAAATACAGATTATAATTTAAACAATCTTAAAACTAATCTTGATATAAAATTTATTATCGATCAATCAAACAGTAAAAAAATTACCTTTTTTTTATTTCCAATATCTAGAACTGAAAAGATTCAATTAACTAAAAATTTAAATACAGATTTATTTGAAAAAAAAACAATTATTACAAATTTAAATAAAAAGATTGTTTTCAAAGAAGGAAAGATTACAAAAAGTTTGTATAAAACTGCAGTTGATCTAAATGTTCAGCCCAATATAATTATTGAGTTTGCAAGAATTTATGGCTTCCAAGTTGATTTTCAAAGAGACATTAGAAAAAATGATAATTTTCAAATTATGTATGAGGTGTTTGAAGATGATAATGGAAAAGTATTTGAAACAGGAAATGTTATTTTTGCAGATCTTAAACTGAGTGGAACAAATAATTCATTATATTATTTTGATAAAAAAGGAAGTGAAGGACACTACGACGAAAATGGAAAGAGTGTTGAAAAGGCATTAATGAAAACACCTATTAATGGTGCAAGACTTTCCTCTGCATTTGGAATGAGAAAGCATCCTATTGATGGTTACAATAAAATGCATAAAGGAACTGATTTTGCGGCACCAATGGGTACACCTATAATGGCATCAGGTAGTGGTGTCATAACAAGAGCCAGATGGTGTGGCGGTGGTGGAAATTGTGTAAAAATAAAACACAACTCAACATATGAAACTATCTATGCTCATATGAAAAATTTTGCACGTGGAATAAAAGAAGGGATAAGAGTTAAACAAGGCCAAATAATTGGATATGTTGGATCAACAGGAAAATCCACTGGTCCACATTTGCATTACGAGGTAGTTAAAAATGGAAAAAAAATTAACTCACAAAAATTAAAATTACCCTCTGGAAAAATTCTTAAGAATAAGGATAGAAAAATATTTGAAGTGGTTAAAATTAAATTAGATGTTTTGAAGTCAGAATTAATTATTGGCTTAAATTAACTAACTGCAGACTTTTTTTCTTCTATCTTTTTTTCTGTTGTTTTTACAATTTTTTTAACTGGTTGCTCTGGAATAATTTTTTTTACCACAACATCTTCAGTTTTAACTAGCTTTTCATCATTAGCTTCAACCTCTGCTGGTTTTATTGTTGTGGCTGGGGAAGAGTTAACTCTTGCCATTCTAATACTTTCTTGCTCATTTTGAACTCTAGTGAAGTGATCGGCATGCTGAAAGTAATTTTCTGATAAAATTTTATCCTCATTGGCCAAAGCCTCTCTTGCTAAATCATTATATTTTTCAATTAGCTTTGAAGCATTGTGGTTATTTCTAGCAGGTACACTTCTTCGAAAGTTATCATTATTAGAAAATTTAGATCCTTCATTGTTAGTTCTAAACGGGGGTCTTCTATTATTGTTAGTTCTAAATGGGGGTCTTCTATTATTATTACTTCTAAATGTTACCATATTTTTATTTTTTAATTTAAATTTTAGTGCTGATTATACAGCGATCATTATTTCCATAATCTCTTATGGCTTTGTTTGTGTAAAAACCTTCTTCTTTTAATATTTTCTTAACTTTATTTTTTTGATTAAATCCAATCTCTAAAATAAATTTTCCATTTTTCTTAATCAGATTTTTTGCTTTATTAATAACTTTTCTGATTTTTGAAAACCCATCAAACCCACCACTTAAAGCTAACTTTGGTTCAAAGCTAATAACATCTTTTTCCAAATATTTTAAATTAAACAATTCAATATAAGGAGGGTTTGAAACAATGAGATCATATTTCCCTATTTTAAAATTGTCAACACTAGAGTGAAAAAACTTTACCCTACTTGTTAAGTTGAGTTGTTTTGCGTTGAGTTTACTTACATTTATACTTTTTTTAGAGATATCTATTCCAGTTCCATAAAAATTAGGCCTCTCTTTTAGTATAGATAAAAGGATGCATCCAGAGCCAGTTCCAATGTCTAAAACCTGTAATTGTGAATTCTTTGAATAAATTTTTAAAACTTGCTCTATTATTAATTCAGTATCAGGCCTTGGAATTAATACATCTTTATTAACAAAAAACTCATCCTTCCAAAACTCTTTTTTATTTATCAGATAGGCAACAGGTTCCTTTCTTCTTCTTCTTTCAATTAAATTTTTAAATGTCTCTACCTGCTCTGAATTTAAAAGCTCCTTAGGATTTAAAATTATATATTTTTTATCTCTCTTAATTGAATTAGATAATAATATCTCACTATCAAGTTGAGGATTGGGTATTTTGCTTTGTTTTAGGGCTCTTGTTCCCTCGTTTAGAATATTTTCTATATTCATTTTAATTTAGATTGCTCAATTTTTCTTCTTGTGCTTGTAGTGTTAGGCTTTCCACCATTTCGTCAAAGGCCTCACCTTCTAAAAAAGCTTCAAGCTTGTGTAGCGTTAAATTAATACGATGATCTGTTACCCTTCCTTGTGGAAAATTATATGTTCTAATTCTTTCAGACCGATCTCCAGTTCCTATTTTACTCTTCCTATCTTGTGATCTTTCTCCTTCTATTCTTGATCTTTCTAGCTCATACAGTCTTGATCTCAAAATCAACATTCCTTTTGCTTTATTTTTGTGTTGTGATTTCTGATCTTGCTGAGATACAGATAATCCAGTTGGAATATGAGTAATTCTGACAGCACTATCGGTTGTATTTACTGACTGTCCTCCTGGGCCGCCAGCTCTAAAAACATCAATCCTTAGGTCTGAATCATTTATCTTTATGTCAACCTCTTCTGCTTCTGGTAAAACAGCTACTGTTGCAGCAGATGTATGAATTCTTCCTTGCGTTTCTGTATCTGGAACTCTCTGAACGCGATGAACTCCACTTTCATACTTCAGTGTTGAGTAGATATTTTTTCCTCTAATTGATGCAATGACTTCTTTAAGACCACCTGCCTCACTCTGGGACATGCTTATCAATTCTAATTCCCATTTTTTTTGATGACTAACCTTTTCGTACATTTTAAAAAGATCCGAAGCAAACAAACTTGCTTCTAAACCACCGGTGCCAGCTCTAATCTCTATAATAGCATTTTTTTTATCTGCTTCATCTTTAGGTAATAAAAATAATTTTAATTTTTTTTCTATTGTTTCATTTTCTAACTTAAGTTCTTTTAATTCAGTTTCGGCCATTACTTTAAACTCAGCATCATTATCTGTATCATCTAAAAAATTTTCTAAATCTTTTTTTTCTCCTTCGTATGAAAAATATTTTTTAGCATCATCTATTATCTCGTTTAAATCCGAATATTCTTTTGATTTTTCAGCAAAAAGTTTCTTGTCTACCTCACCTGCTGATAACTCCTTCTCTAATAAAGAGTGCTTAGATATTAATTCTTCGATAGTTTTTAGAGGTATCATTATAATTTTTTATCAAGTTCAGCAGCTTTTTTTTCTACTTCTCTTACAACTTTTGATATTATGTCTTCTGATAAAACTTTTTCACTTTGAATGCCAGATAAATAAAGCATATTATTCCCTTTTCCACCTCCTGTTATGCCTATGTCAGTCATTGCTGCCTCTCCTGGTCCATTAACCACACAGCCAATAATTGACAGAGTTAAAGGTGTTTTAATATGAGAAAGTTTTTCTTCTAGTGTTTTGACGGTATCAATTACTTGAAAAGCTTGTCTTGCACAAGATGGGCAGGATATAATTCTCACACCTCTATTCCTTAAATTAAGTGACTTTAATATTTCATTACCTATTTTAATTTCTTTAACCGGATCATCAGATAATGAAATTCTTATTGTGTCACCTATTCCATCCATCAAAAGTGATCCCAAACCTATCGAAGATTTAATACTCCCTGAAATAAAACTACCTGCTTCTGTAATTCCTAGGTGCAAAGGATAATCTGTAACTTTTGAAAGTTGACGATATGCAGCCATAGATAAAAAAACATCTGAAGACTTAACACTGATTTTAAAATTAAAAAAATCTTGATCTTCAAGGATTTTGATATTTCTTTGTGCGCTTTCAACTAAAGCCTCAGGACATGGCTCCTTATATTTTTCTAAAATGTCTTTTTCAAGCGATCCTGCATTAACTCCTATTCTTATCGAACAGTTATTATTTTTGGCTGCACTTAATACATCATGTATTTTTGATTTATCACCTATGTTACCTGGATTAATTCTTAAGCATTTTGCTCCATTTTCTGCGGCTTCAATTGCTCTTTTGTAATGAAAATGAATATCAGCAATTATTGGTACAGAGACATTCTTGGTAATTTCTTTAAGTGCTAAAGAAGATTCTTCATCTGGACAAGAAACTCTGACAAGGTCAGCACCCTCTTCATGAATATCATTAATTTGTTTAATAGTTGCCTGAATATCCGTGGTTAATGTATTTGTCATTGATTGAACGGAAATAGGATTATCTCCACCTATTTTTACATCACCAACATTTATAACTTTTGTTTTCTTTCTAAGAATATCTCTAAATGGTCTTAAGCTCATTATTTAATCTAATTTAAATTCTTTATGAAGGGCAGCTATAGCTTTTTTTACATACTTGTTAGATATCAAAACTGAAATTTTTATTTCAGATGTTGAAATAACCATGATATTAATTTTTTTTGATGCTAGTGCTTGAAACATTCTATAGGTAATTCCGGGTGTTGTAATCATGCCAACTCCTATAATTGATACTTTAGAGACATTACTATCGTATGTGAATTTTCTAAAGGAGATTTTTTTATTTTGTTTTATAATTTTCTCAGTTTTTTTTAAATCTTCCAATTTAATGGTGAAAGTTAAATCTGTTTCTTTACTATTTAATGAAATGTTTTGAACAACCATATCTACATTTATTTGGTTAAGTGACAATGGTTTAAAAATAGAAGCTGCAACACCAGGTTTATCCTTAACACCAATCATTGTAACCTTGGCATCATTTTTTGTGGATGTAATTCCTGTTATAATTTGATCGCTAAAGGATTTTTTATTATTTGTTATTAAAGTTCCTTTCTTTTTTGTAAATGAAGATTTAACTGAAAAGCTTATATTATTTAATTTAGCATCCTGCACAGATGTTGGCTGCATAACTTTTGCTCCTAGAGATGCCATTTCAAGCATTTCATCGTAAGAAATTTTATCAATTTTTTTTGCTTTTAAATGACTTCTTGGATCTGTTGTGTACACACCATCTACATCTGTATAAATATCACAAGCATCAGCATTAAAAAATTTTGCTAGCATTATTGCTGACGCATCAGTTCCTCCTCTACCTAATGTTGTAACTCTATCTTCTGAATTGATTCCTTGAAAGCCAGTAATAATTGGTATTCCGCCAGATTTCATAAAACTGAATATTTTATTTTTGTTAATCTTGTTGATTCTTGATGAGTTATATGGACCCTCAGTAATAATTGGCACCTGCCAAGACATCCAAGATCTAGCCTTAAACCCAAGGTGCTTTAATCTACCGGCAATTAATGCACACGCTGCTTGTTCGCCTGTGGATAGTAAAACATCATATTCAGCTGCATCAAAATTTTTACTCAATTGCTTTGTTTGTTTAATCAATTTATTGGTTGTTCCACTCATTGCGGAAGAAACCACAATTACTCCTAATTTTTTCTTTTTATAAGCGGCTATAATTTTAGCTACGTTCTTAATTCTATCTATATTTCCTACAGAAGTTCCACCAAATTTTAATACAACAGTTTTCATTGATAATTTTGTTTAATTAATATTGATAAAATACATCTAAATTGTTATGTCCACAAGTCATCTATTATGAATTCAATAAATAAAAAAGAAATAGAAAAATTTTCTAAAATTGCTGAAGAATGGTGGAATCCTGACGGCAAATTTAAACCTCTACATAATTTTAATCCTATAAGAATTAAATATATAAAAGAAAATATTATTAAAGATTTCAAAATTAAACCCTCAGAAAGGCCGTTAAATAAATTTAACTTGCTAGATATTGGTTGTGGTGGAGGATTATTATCTGAGCCAATGTGTAGGCTGGGCGCTAATGTAGTTGGAATAGATGCTTCATTAAAAAATATTGAAGTTGCAAAATTTCATGCAAAAAAAAATAAACTTAAAATAAACTATAAAGTTGCATCACCAGAAAAATTAAAAACTAATATAAAATTTGATGTAATTTTAAATATGGAAATAGTTGAACATGTTGAGAATATAGATTTTTTTATTAAAGAGAGCGCAAAGTTGTTAAAAAAAAACGGGATAATGTTTGTGGCAACTTTAAATAAAACTCTGAAGTCATATGCGTTTGCAATCATTGGGGCTGAGTATATTTTAAAATGGCTACCTATAGGAACTCATGATTGGGAAAAATTTGTGAAACCTAATGATTTAATAAAGATTTCAGAAAAAAATGGTTTATCTCTAAAGAAATTAGATGGCATGAAGTTTAATATATTAGATGATAGTTGGAAAATTAGTAATGACACCTCTGTTAACTATATTGTCAAATTAAAAAAAAATTAATTAATAATATCTTTTATCCAAGGTATTATTTCTGTTTCTATGCCTTCTTCTTTTAGTTCTTTAAGATTCTCTTTTGTTGCAGTGCCATAAATCCCTTTCGAAACTTTTTTATTTTTATAATGAAGAGACCTTGCTTCATAAGCAAAATTTTTACCCACATAATCAAAATTTTTTTTAATAAATTGTTGATATTTTAAGATTACTTTCTTTGTTTTTTTATATTTTTGAATTTGGCTATCAATCTTAGAAACATTCTTTGGCATTAATACGGTTGGTGACATTAAGGTTTTTTCTACACTTAATGAATTACAAATATGACAGTTAACAAAATTTTTTTTTTTTAATCTCTCGTATTCTTTAGAAGAAGAAAACCAACTATCAAAGGTAGTCTCACAATCTTTACAAATAAGTCTGTATTTAATCATGTAGTACAGTTAATGATTAATGTACTTAATTCAATATCCAATTAGCTTCTATAATCAGCATTGATCTCTATATATTTTTTTGTCAAATCCATAGTGTAAGCAGTAAAGTTTTTTAAACCCATATTAAGATTTATTGAAATATCTATTGATTGGCTCTTCATATAAATTGCAACATCACTCTCTTTATAGTTTTTTACAAGCTCTCCTTTTTCTATAATTTTTATTTTACCGAATTGAACTGATAGTTCTTTTAAATTTATATCAACGTTAGATTTACCAATAGCCATTATAATTCTTCCCCAATTTGGATCTTCACCTGCAATGGCTGTTTTAACAAGATTTGAATTTGCAATAGAAAATGCAATTTTTTTAGCTTCTTTATCATTTTTTGATTTAACAACATTAACTGTTATAAATTTACTAGCCCCCTCACCGTCTGCAACTATTCTTTTTGATAAGTTTAATAACACAGAGTGTAAAGCTTTATCAAAGTTAATTATCTTTTTATCATTGATATTATTTATAATTGGATTTTTTACTTTAGCTGTTGAAAAAAATGAGACCATATCATTTGTGCTAGTATCCCCATCACAAGTTATTGCATTAAAAGTTGTATCAATATTTTTTTTAAGTAACTTACTTAAGATATCATTTGAAAGGTCTGCATCTGTAAAAATATATCCTAATGTTGTTGCCATATTTGGAAAGATCATTCCTGAACCTTTTGCTATTCCATAAATTTTTACTTCTGCATTTCCAATTTTGCACTCTTCCATTGCAAGCTTTGGCTTTAAATCAGTTGTCATGATGCCTAGTGCGGCTTTCATCCAGATAGGCTTATTTTGAACATACTTAATCTTTTTAACTAATTCTGGTATGCTTTTTTTTATTTTTTCAGTTGGATACTTTTCACCAATTGTTCCTGTGCACCCAAAAAGAATTTCATTATCAGATATTTTTTTTGGATAATCTTCATCTTTTTTTTGTTTTTCTGATAATTGAATAGATATTTCTTTTGCAATTTCTTTTAAACCTTTGTAGCCATCTGAGCCTGTGAAGGCATTAGCATTTCTAGTGTTAATTATAAGAGATCTTATTTTTTTACTTTTTATATTTAAATTCCACTTTATGTTTTCTGAAATTATTTTTGATTGAGTATAAACAGAGGCATAGTTTGCTCCATCCCTGAAATAGAACATAACCAAGTCATCTCTTCTTTTGGTATATAAATTTGCACAAACAGCAGATATCGAAACTCCCTCTATGTGCTCTAGATCTTGAAAGTCGTTCATTTTAGAGTTGAAAGTTTGAGTGTTTATAAAGTTTTTAAGGTTTAATGGCATCTATTTAAAATTTTTATTTAATATTTATATTAAAAGTTATAATTAATTATATATCAAAAAAATCAGATGCTTAATCCTTTAAATTTTCTTTCAAAGTTCATTAAATCAAGTAATCAAAAAGAGCTTGATCGAATTGCTAAAATTGTTGAAAAAGTTAATTCTTATGAGGCTATAATTAAAGAGATTGCTGATGAAGAGTTTCCTAAAAAGACAATAGGGCTTAAAAAAAAACTTAATGAAGGCAAAAGTATAGACGATCTATTACCTGAAGCTTTTGCGCTCGTAAGAGAGGCTTCAAAAAGGACCAGAAATGAAAGACATTATGATGTTCAAATAATAGGTGGTGTTGTCCTTCACGAAGGAAAAATTGCAGAAATGAGAACTGGTGAAGGTAAAACCCTAACCATAAGTCTTGCAGCTTACCTAAATGCTTTGCTTGGTAAAGGTGTTCACATTGTTACCGTTAATGATTATTTGGCCAAAAGAGATTCTCAAGAAATGGGGGAGATTTATAAATTCTTAGGATTAACTTCTGGTTACATAAATAATGATCAAGATGATTACGAAAGAAAGAAAAATTATAATTTTGATATTACATACGCAACTAACAGTGAATTAGGATTTGACTATCTAAGAGATAATATGAAGCTCTCTAAAGAACAAATGTCTCAAAGAGGGCATGTCTACACTATTGTAGATGAAATAGATTCTTGCTTGATTGATGAGGCTAGAACTCCATTAGTAATTTCTGGAGCTGCTGAAGATAAAACAGAGCAATACCTTGCAATCGATAAGTTAATTAAAAGACTGACACCTAAACATTATGAAATTGATGAGAAAGATAAAAATATTTTACTTACAAATGATGGAATAAACAATGTGGAAGAAATATTTTCTAATGCAGGAATTTTAAAAAATAATAACTTTTATGACCCTGAAAACCTTAGCTTGGTTCATCATGTTAATCAGTCTTTAAGAGCCAATCACTTATTTGAAAAAGGAAAAGATTATATAGTTAAAGATGGAACATTAAAAATTATTGATGAGCTTACCGGAAGGATCTTGGAAGGAAGAAGATTTGGAGATGGACTACATCAAGCTCTTGAGGCCAAAGAAAGAATAGATGTGCAGGCTGAAAACCAAACTCTTGCATCTATAACCTATCAAAATTATTTCAAACTTTATGACAAGATTTCTGGATGTACTGGAACTGCTGCAACTGAGTCACAAGAATTTTATGAAATATATAATTTAATTGTCGTTATTATTCCTACTAATAAAAAAATGATCAGAAAAGACTGGAACGATCAAATTTTTAGAACTGAACTAGAAAAAAATAAAGCTATCATTGAAAAGGTTATTGAATGCCACAAACAAGGACAGCCAATTTTAGTTTTTACTTCTAGTATCAATAAGTCTGAAATTTATTCAAAATTATTAGATGATGAAAAAATAAAACATGTTGTTTTAAATGCAAAAAATCATGAGAATGAAGCTGAAATCATAGCAAATGCAGGAAAAATGAACTCAGTTATAATCACTACAAGTATTTCAGGTAGAGGTGTTGATATTCAACTAGGTGGGAAAAGGGGAAGCCAACCTGACGAAGAACTTTTAGTAAATAAGAACAAGATAAAATCATTAGGTGGATTGTATGTGATTGGTACTGAAAGGATGGAGTCTAGGAGGGTTGACAACCAAGCAAGAGGACGGTCTGGACGACAAGGTGATGAAGGAAGTTCAATTTTTTATGTTAGTTTAGAAGATGATTTGATGAGAATTTTTGGCTCAGAATCTATGAATAACATCTTACAAAAACTTGGGTTAAAAGACGGGGAAAGTATTGACCACCCCTGGATTAATAAAGCACTTGAAAGAGCACAACAAAAAGTTGAAGCAAGAAATTTTGATATAAGAAAGAATTTGCTTAAATTTGATGATGTTTTAAATGATCAAAGGCATGTAATATTTTCTCAAAGAAATAATGTAATGAATAGTGAAAAAGTTTTTGATTATTCAGATGAATTTTTATCAGAAATTATAGATCATTTAATTATTCTAAAAACTCAAAAGTTATCAAAAATTAAGAACAATGAGTTTAACAATCAATTAAGAATTTTACTTGGAAAAAGTGTTGATGATAATGAGTTTGAAAGTTTAACTAATTTAAAAGACCAAGATTTTAAAGAAAAAATTAATTCTAAATTTTTAGAATCAAGAAATGAAAGAATTAAAATACTTGATGAAGAAAAAGCAAAAGAAATTGAAAAAAGAATTTTTCTTCAATGCATTGATTTAAATTGGAAGTCACATATTCAATATCTTGAACAATTAAGACAAGTTATAGGACTTAGGTCTTATGGTCAAAGAGATCCATTAGTTGAATATAAAAAAGAAGCCTTTCATCTTTTTGAAAATTTATTAAATAAATTAAAAATTGATTTCGTAACAATTTTAATCAATTTAACAATAGTGCAAGAGCTAATTGAAAATACCCCCGATACAGAAAAAAAAGAAACATCTAACGACCCTAAATGCTTAATAATTCAAAGAAAAGGTGAAAAAATTTCAAGAAATGAAAAATGTGAAGCTACAGGTAAAAAGTTTAAGAACTGCTGTGGTGCTTTATAAAAAAAATATTAAGTAGCCTAATAAAACCATTATACCAAAAAAAATTCCTAAATTTATTTTTGATTTAAAAAAGCTTTCAATAAATGTATTAATTTTATTTTTTTTCATACTTAGTGTACTCAAGTCATCTAATTGACTAACAAATCCTTTTGATCTTCCAATGGTCAGAAATTTATTTTTTCTATGATTTAAAACTTCATCTCCATTCATATTGAAGAATTCATTCAAGTTACTTTCAATAGATTTTCTTACATTATCTAAAATTAAATCTCTATCTCTGTGAGCTCCACCAATTGGCTCTAGAATAATTTCATCTATTACTTTTAATTCTAAAAGATCTTTAGATGATAATTTCATTGCTTTTGCTGCATCAAGTGTTCTTTTAGGGTCTCTCCATAAAATTGTAGCACATCCTTCAGGAGATATTACTGAATAGATTGCATTTTCTAACATGATAACTTTATTGGATGAGGCTAGCGCTATTGCCCCACCTGATCCACCTTCTCCAATGACGATTGCAAATGTTGGTACACTTAATGACATGCAGCATTCTATTGATTTTGCAATTGCTTCAGCCTGCCCTCTTTCCTCGGCCCCAACGCCTGGATATGCACCAGGAGTATCTATAAAAGAGATTATTGGAATATTAAATTTATTTGCAAGCTTCATTAATCTAATAGTTTTTCTGTAGCCCTCGGGTCTCATCATTCCAAAATTTCTTTCAATTCTAGTTTCAAGGCTATCACCTTTTTCTTGACCTATAACTAAAACCGATTTTTCATTAAATTTTGCAAATCCAGCCAAAACAGATTTGTCTTCTCCATAAAATCTATCTCCAGATAATGGGATAAAGTCTTCAAATAGGTTATCTATAAAAAACTTGGCTTTAGGCCTGTCTTCATGTCTTGCTACTAAAGTTGTTTGCCATGGATCAAGGTTAGAGTAAAGCTCTTGTAATTTTTTATCTATTTCTTCTTGAGATTCAGAAATTTTTTTTGTGTCTACCTCTGAAAGTCCATCTTGATTATATGGATCTTTTAGTTTTTCTATTTCAGTTTCTAAATTTTTGATATCTTTTTCAAAATTTAAATAATTTTTCATATGAATAATTCTAATTATTAATTAATTGCCAAAAAAGGCAATAAAATGTTTTAAATATTAAATATTTGACTTAATTGTATTAACAAGTAATCTTAATTTATATCGGGAGAGACTAAGTATATTAGCGCCGAAGGAGCAACCACCCCGGAAACTCTCAGGCAAAAGGACCGATAATAAACATAACACTCTGGAAAGAGATTTAATCTCGCCGATGGAGCAAAACTCTCAGGCAAACATACAGATGGGGTAAAATGGGTGCTATGAAAGAACAATATACAAAAATACACAATCTATCAGTTTCTAATAAATTACTTAACTTCGTTAACGAAGAATTACTTAAAAATACAAATATCTCTCCAGAAAAATTTTGGGAAGGTTTTGATAGAGTAGTTCATGAATTAGCTCCAAGAAATAAAGACCTATTAACAATAAGAGAAGATTTACAAAAAAAAATAGATGCCTGGCATATAAAAAATAAAAACAATGAAATCAATCTAGAAGTGTATAAAAAATTTTTAAAAGAGATTGGTTACCTAAAAGAAGTAGGGTCTGATTTTAAAATCAAAACAAATAATGTTGATGAAGAAATAACCAGTATTGCTGGACCACAATTAGTAGTTCCAATTATGAATGAAAGGTATGCACTGAATGCTGCTAATGCAAGATGGATGAGTTTATATGATAGTTTATATGGTACAGATATAATCGAACAATCTGAAGATAGTACTTCTCAGAGATATGATCCTTTGAGGGGGGAAATGGTCATAAAATACGGAAGAGATTTTTTAAAAAAATATTTTCCTTTAGATGATTTGGAATGGCATAATATTACAGGATTTAAAATTAACGATGGTTCTCTAATTGTATCAAAAGATGATGTTGAGACATCACTAAAAAATAAAGATAAATTTATTGGTCATAGAGGAGAGGCTAATGCTCCCTCTGCAATAATTCTAAAAAATAACAATCTTCATATAGAAATAATTATAGATCCAAATGCTTTTAGCGCTCAACAAGATTCTGCTAAAATTAGCGATATTATTGTTGAAGCAGCAGTCTCAACTATTTGTGATAATGAGGATAGTGTTGCTGCAGTTAATGCTGATGACAAAATTATTTGTTACCACAATTGGCTTGGTCTAATGAAGGGTGATTTAAAATCAACATTTGAAAAAAATGGAAAAACTTATGAGCGTAAGTTAAACCCTGACAGAAGTTACATTTCTAAAGATGGACAAGGATTAAAATTACACGGAAGAAGTTTGTTGCTAATAAGAAACGTTGGACATCTTATGACTAATTCTGCAATTCTTTTAAAAGATGGCTCTGAAATACCAGAAGGAATTATGGATGCTTTTATAACTTCAGCTGCGTGCCTTCATGATATAAATAAAAAAGGTAACTCAAGAAGTGGCTCTATTTATATTGTTAAACCAAAAATGCATGGGCCTGATGAAACCTCATTTACTGATTTAATTTTTACTAAAGTTGAAGAAGTTTTAGAGTTAGAAAAAAATACTTGTAAAATTGGTATTATGGATGAGGAAAGAAGAACTTCTTCAAACTTAAAAGAGTGCATTAGAACACTTGAAAATAGAGTATTTTTTATTAATACAGGATTCCTAGATAGGACTGGTGATGAAATGCATACTTCAATGGAGGCTGGTCCTATGATTAAAAAAGGAGATATGAAGTCTTCTAAATGGATTGGTGCATATGAAAATAATAATGTTGATATTGGTCTGCAGTGTGGTCTTGCAGGTAAAGCACAAATTGGTAAAGGAATGTGGGCTATGCCTGATAAGATGAAGGATATGATGGAGCAAAAAACTGGTCATTTGATAGCCGGAGCAAATTGTGCTTGGGTTCCCTCACCTACAGCGGCAGCACTTCATGCGCTGCATTATCATGAGATAAATATTTTTGAGAAACAAAAAGAGATTCAAAAAAGAGAATTTGCAAAACTGGATGACTTGTTAACAATTCCTGTGGCAGATAGGCCAAACTGGTCAATGGAAGAAATTAATTCAGAAATTTCAAATTCTGCACAAACTCTTTTAGGTTATGTTGTAAGATGGGTAGATCATGGAGTTGGTTGTTCAAAAGTACCTGATATTAATAATGTTGGTTTAATGGAAGATAGAGCTACTTTAAGAATTTCCTCTCAACATATTGCTAATTGGATACATCACGATATTTGTACAAAATCACAAGTTATGGAAGTAATGAAAAAAATGGCAAAAATTGTTGATAATCAAAATAAAGATGATGGTGCTTACACTCGCTCTGGAAGAGGAAGCTATGAAATGATGTCTGAGAATTTTGATCAATCGATTGCCTTTAAAACAGCTTGTGACTTAATATTTAAAGGTAAAGAGCAACCTTCTGGTTACACAGAACCATTATTACATCAAAATCGATTATTAAAAAAATCTACTCAGAATTAGTTTTAATTCCAGTTCTATTTTTAAAAGCTGAATATAAAGTTCCATCATCTAAACTTTCTATTTCACCACCCACAGGTAAGCCTTGTGCAAGTTTTGTAATTTTTGCACTCGTTTTTTTGAGACTGTCTTGAATATAATAAGCTGTTGTTTGACCCTCAACAGTTGCACTTGTTGCTAATATAACTTCTTGAATATTTTCCTCAATAACCCTTTCTACTAATGAGTTGATTAAGAGGTCTTCTTTTCTTTGACCAGCAGATGAAATTGTTCCACCAAGAATATGAAAATATCCCTTATAAATATTTGAATTTTCTATGGACCACTGATCAGCAATATCTTCAACAACACATATTTTGTTATACTTTTCTTTTGTATTTTCACAGTTATTACATCCTAAAGAATTAGATTTTAAAGTGCCACAAGACTGACATCTAATAACATTTTTATAAACTTGAGCTAGAGTGTTGGCCATTGGTTTAACCAATTCGTCTCTATTATTAATAAGTTTTAATACAATTCGTTTTGCAGATTTTGGGCCTAAGCCTGGAAGTTTGGCAATTAATTTAATCAACTCTTCTATTTCAATAATATTTTGCATGTTATTAAAGTGGCCATTTAAATCCGGGAATCCCAAATCCACTTGTAGACTTTGAAATTTCTTCAGATGTTTTGGATTTCAATTCAGATTTTGCATTATTATGAGCTGCTACTATTAAATCTTCTATTATAACTTTATCTTCTTTCATCACTTCGTCTGACAAATTTATTTTAATCATTTCGTTTTCACCATTTAATGTAACTTTTACAGAATTAGAACCCGATGTTCCCTCAACCTGAATATTCTTAATTTTTTCCTGGCTCTCTTTCATTTTGGACTCTAATTCTTTAGCTTTATCTAAAATCTTAGTAAAATCAGTCATTCTTATTTTCTTTCTCATTAGTTTTAACATCAATCAGTTCTGCGTCAGGAAACTTTTCTAAAATATTTTTATAAGTTAAAGAATTTTTTACACTTTCTATTAACTCTTTTTTTAAATTAACTTCTGTTTCTTTTTTAGATAGTTGGCCTTTAGTCTTGCTGAGTGTTATTATCCATCTGTTATTCGTCCATTCATAAAGTTTTAAAGATAAATCTTTAATAAAATCTTTATCTAGGTCTTCATTAAATGAAATTTCAATTCTTTGATCTTCAAAACTAACAAGATTAACATTTTTTTCTAATTCATATTTTAATTTAATCTCTTTTTTTGAAGAACATATTTCTAATAGGTCATCAAAAGAATTTATAAGATTAGTCTGCGTTTCAACTTCTTTATTATCTTTCAATGTTTCGTCTTTCTCTTGAGCAATATTTTTCATTTGACCAATTGTTTCCACCTTATCTTTTAATCCAAATAAATCTTCACCATTTTTTTTTTGTGAAAGAGATGTTTGGCTAATATTTTCATTTGTCTGCTGTGAGCCTTCATGGCTAGCATCAAAGCTGTTCTTAATACCTTTTAAATGAATTAATCTAATTAAGAACATTTCTATTGATAAATGCTGATTGAAAACAATATCAAGCTCTTCTAATGCTTTAATAGCAAACTGCCAAAATAATATTAAAGTTTCATTGTTAATTTTTTCAGAAATTTCTTTAATTCTATTAAATTCTTCATCATTTAATGAAAAATTTGTACCATCAATGTTTAATGACTCAATGTTTTTAAAATAATATAAAAGCTCTAAAAAATCATTTATAAAAATTTTAGGTTCAACACCTTGGTTGTAAATTTCCCTATATACATTCAAAACCTCTGTTTCTTTGCCTTCAAATATAAGCTGAAATAAACTAATTAACTGTGACTTATCAAAGTGACCAAATATTTTTTGTGCAGAAGCTAAATCTAGTTCCTTGTCTTTGTCTAATGTAAGCAATGCTCTATCAAGCAGTGATAAGGCGTCTCTAACAGATCCCTCAGAAATCTTTACAATTAATTTAAGTGCATCATCAGATGCATTACCATTTTCCTTGTCTTTAATTTTTTTTATAAAATCAAATAATTCTAAAGACTTAATTCTAGATAAATCAAATCTTTGACAACGAGAAATTACGGTAATTGGAATTTTTTTTATTTCTGTGGTTGCAAAAATAAATTTTAAATACTCAGGCGGCTCCTCTAAGGTTTTTAGCAATGCATTAAATGCCTGTTTGCTTAGCATATGAACTTCATCAATAATAAATATTTTATATTTAGCTGTAGTTGGGCCATATCTAGAAAATTCAATAAGATCTCTCACATCGTCGACACCAGTTTTACTTGCTGCATCCATTTCCAATACATCAATATGATTTGAATTTGAAATAGCTATGCAATTTTCACAAAGATCATCTTTACAAAGTTCATCAATTCTATTTGAGCAATTTAAAGATTTCGCAACTATTCTTGCTGTAGTAGTTTTTCCAATCCCCCTAATCCCGGTAAAAAGATAAGCATTAGGGACTTTATTCGCTTTAATTGAATTAGATATTGTTTCAGCAACAACATCTTGACCTATAAGGTCAGCGAATGTCTGAGGTCTATATTTTAAAGCTAAAACTTTTGTATTTTTATTCATTTTTATAAGGAGACTAAAACCTGAAAAACTGTCTCTACAACTGCTTCCGTTAAGATCTGGTCGGGTTCAAGCAGTATTCACCTCTAGCCTCCAAAACCATTATAGCAGTAATGTTTTCCAATCTACAAGAAAAGTTTCTGGATTATTTTTCTCTAAATTTATCAGCCTCAAAGACACCTAGCACGTGAAAATCTCGACAATGAAGTCCTAATTCTTCTAAAGATTTTTGAACTTTTGGATCTTCTATGTGACCATCTAGGTCACATAAGAAAAAATATGATTCAAATGAGTTTTGTTCTGAGTAGCTCTGAAGCTTTGTTAGGTTTACACCATTAATTGCAAAACCCCCTAGAGATTGATAAAGTGCAGCAGGTTTGCTTTTCAATTTAAATAAAAAAGATGTTATATATTTTTTGTCTCCAAAATCTGGTTGATAAACTTCTTTACCCATAACTAAAAATCGAGTTGCATTGCCTTTTTCATTTTCGATATTTGGTGCAAGTATTTTAAGTTTATAAATTTTTGCACTTAGTGAAGAGGCGATAGCCGCCTCACTTTTAATTTTTGTTTTTGAAATTGCTTCAGCAGAACCAGCTGTATCAGCACGCACATGTTCAATAAAATTATTTTTTTTAATAAAATTTGAACATTGAGATAAGCCTTGTGTGTGAGAAAAAACATCTTTTATATCTTTTAAGCTAGTTCCTGGTTGTCCTAATAAATTATGTTCAATTATTTGAAAATGTTCTGCGTAAATATTTAATCTATATTTAAAAATTAAATATTCTATTCCAATGTTTCCTGTAATACGATTTGATTCAGGTATTACCATTCGCGAGCCACTTTCTGAGGATACTTTTACAAAACACTCATCAAATGTCTTACATGGTATAACTTCTGCATTGAGCTCAATTTCAAGTGCCGCTAAATGTGAATAGGCCCCGAAGGTTCCTTGAATGTAAATTTTGCTCATTTTATATTTTATATTCCATAATTTTTTTTATAGCCAGATAATCTTCTTCAGTATCAACCCCTATAGGAGAAGATTTTGCTAAAGCTACATTTATTTTTAACTTATTATCTAAAGCTCTTAACTGTTCTAATTTATTTTTTTTCTCATTATTTGTTTGGTCTAGATTAACAAACCTTTTTAATGTGCTTACCTTATAAGAATAAATTCCAATATGATGATAAATATTTTGACTAACTGTTGATAGATTATCTCTAGTAAAATTTAATGCTTTTGGAAAATTGCTTTCTGCCAACTTTTGATCCGTAATAACTTTAACTACATTTCTGTTATTTAACATTTTATCATATTGAATTTTTGCTGCCAACGTACCTATTTCAGCATCTTGATTAATCATAAAATTATTCAGATTAATAATGTCATCTTTATCAATATCAGGTTCGTCTCCTTGTAAATTTAATATGTAGTCAATATTTTTTATATTCAGTTTTTCATAAGCTTCAAAGATTCTATCTGTACCCGTTTCATGATATTTACTTGTTAAAATTGCCTTGCCTCCATTTTTTAGAACATCACTGAGTATCTCTTGATCATCAGTTGCAACTACTACTTCGCCAATATTAGCTTCTTCTGCTCTTTTAAAAACATGAGAAATGATTGATAAATTATTAATCTTTAGAAGTGGTTTGCCTGGTAGCCTAGTTGCTGCCATTCTTGATGGAATTAATATTAGTGTTTTTGTCATTATAAAATTACCAATTCTATGCGTCCAACAGGCGCAAAATTATAAAAAATTAAGTATTTTTTTAATTATCATGTTATATGTGAAAATAATTATAATTAAATGGATTCGTTCGAACTAAATAAAATTATTGCTGCAATTTTAATGGTTGCACTGTTTGTAATCGGTTTAGGAAAGATTGCAGATGGTGTTTTTCATGTAAAGAAACCCAAAAATCCTGGATATCAAGTTGAAGTAGAAAGCCAATTGACCTCAGGAACTTCTCAAGCTGCCGAGGTTGAGGTAGCAGAAAAAATTGACATTGGTGCTTTTATGACATTGGGTGATGTAGCAAGTGGGGAAAAAATCTTTAAAAAATGTGCAGCATGCCACTCAATAAATAAAGGTGGAAAAAATAAAATTGGCCCTGCGTTATACAATGTTGTCGGGAGAACGGTTGGTGGTTTGGATGATTATAAATATTCTAAAACTTTAGCTTCATACGGCAAACAGTGGACATTTGAGGAATTAAATGGATTCTTACAAAAACCTGCTTCTTACTTAAAAGGAACTAAAATGTCTTATGCTGGTTTAAGAAAAGAGAAAGATAGAGCCTCTATAATTAAATACTTAAATCAAAACAGTGATAGTCCTAAACTGCTACCTTAGTTTACCAAAACAATACAACAAAATACTTTTTTGAACATGCACTCTATTAAGTGCCTGTAGCCATACCTTTGAATTTTTCCCTAGAAAAACTTCACTCGAGACCTCTGTGCCTCTCGGTAGACAATGTAAAAAAGTTGCATTCTTTTTAGCAAGGCTAATTAATTTGGAATTAATTTGAAAACTCTTAAAATCTTTAATTTTTTTGGTTTTATTAACTTTATCGTTTAAAGAAATAACCTTATCTGAAAAAATAATGTCAGCATTTTTTACTGCTTTTTTAGCATCATTATAAATATTAATTTTTCCTTTATGTTTTTTTACCCAATCAAATACAAATTTTTTAGGTTCATAATTTTTAGGGCAACCAATACTTAATTTAAAAGAAAACTTAACTGATGCAGCAATTAAACTATTAAGAACATTATTTGAGTCTCCGATCCAACAGATGTTTAATTTTGAAATAGGCTTTTTTTTAATCTCTTCGACTGTAAAAATATCTGACAAAACCTGCGTCGGGTGTGATGATGGACTCAACCCATTAATAATAGGTATTGTTAAATATTTACTAAATTCCTCTATTTTTTTATCACTATCAGTTCTCAACATAAAACCATCACCATAAGTTGATAAAATTCTTGCTGTATCAGCTAAACTCTCACCTCCTTTTCCAAGATGTAGTTCATTTGCTCTAAGTGTTATGGTTCCACCTCCTAATTGTTTTATTGCAAGATAAAAGCTTAGTCTTGTTCTGAGACTTGATTTTTCAAACATTTGAATAAGTAATTTTCCCTTTAAAGGATTATCTTTATCAACATCAAGCGTACTTAATTTCTTTCTTTTATCTTTTCTTTTTTTTGCATCAGTTACAATTTTTCTAAGGTCTGTCGCGGATATGTCTTTAAGTGTAATAAAATGGTTCATTTTTATTTTTGGGTTAAGCAAACTTTTTTGATAATTTTTATAGCCATGTCTATTTCTTGTTTTTTAACATTAAGTGGGGGTAGTATTCTTATGACGTTTTCTGCGGCTCTAATTGTCAATAATTTATTATCCATTAATTTTTGAATAAATTTTGTTTGATCATTGTGTAACTGTAATCCAATCAGCAAACCAACACCTCTCACTTCTTTAATTATTTTTGGAAAGTCCTTTTTTAATTTATTCAACTCAGAGTGAAAATATTTCGATACTTTTTTAACATTACTAAGAAATCCTTTTTCAAATATTTGATCTAAAACTGCATTTCCGACAGACATTGCCAATGGATTTCCACCAAATGTTGAGCCGTGAGTTCCTGCTGTCATTCCAGATGCTACTCTTTTATTCATTAAAACTGCCCCAAGTGGAAAACCGCCTCCAATACCTTTAGCTATTGGCACAATATCAGGTTTAATTTTTGAGCGTTCAAAGGCAAAAAAATTACCAGATCTACCTATTCCACATTGAACTTCATCCAAAATTAATAAAATTTTTTTCTCATTACAGATTTTTCTTAATCCCTTTAGACACCAATCTGGAATAACTTTAATTCCACCTTCTCCCATAATGGTTTCAACCATGATTGCAGCTGTCCTATTCGTTATAGATTTCTTTAGTGATTTATGATTTCCAAACTTGAAATGATCAAATCCATCAACTTTTGGCCCAAAACCTTCTGTCATTTTTTTTGATCCACTGGCATAAATTGTGGCCAATGTTCTTCCATGAAATGAATTTTTTACACAAAGAATTCTATTTTTATTTGGTTTTCCTATTGAATAGAAATATCTTCTTGCAGCTTTAATTGCTGCTTCTGTTGCTTCTGCTCCACTATTTTGAAAAATAATAAAATCAGCAAAAGTTTTTTTAGCTAATCTTGTAGCTAACTTTTCACCTTCTGGAATTATAAATGCATTAGACACATGCCAAAGTTTTTTAGCTTGTTTATTAATTGCTTTTATTAGGTGTGGATTGGCGTGTCCTAAAGAGTTAACCGCAATCCCTTGGACAAAATCTAAATATTTTTTTCCGTTAGTTGAGTAAAGAAAACTTCCTTTTCCATAATTAAATGAAATTTTTTTTCTATTATAATTTTTTGCTAAAGCACTCATGTTTTAAGACTTAATTTTATAACCTTTTTTGTAAAGAAAAAAAGCCATATACCACATTACAATACTTAAAATTGTTAAATAGATTAATCCTATAGTTATTGACCCATCTGATTTTCCTAAAAAACCATATCTAAATCCATCAATCATGTAAAAGAATGGGTTAATATGACTAATAATTTGAAAAAATTTAGGAAGTTTGTCTATAGAATAAAATACACCAGATAAAAAACTCAATGGAGTAATAATGAAGTTGGTGACAGTTGCTGTATGGTCAAATTTTTCAGCCCACAGACCAGTAATAAAACCTAAGCTTCCTAATATAAAAGCACTTAAAAAACCAAAAATAAAAATAAATAAAATATTACTTATTGGCATCTCAACTATTAGAGAGAAAACACCTATTGAAATTATGGCAATTAAAAAACTTCTTGTGAGAGCTGCTAATATTATTGCCATTGAAACTTCTAATGCTGATAAAGGTGCATAAAGCATATCAACAATATTTCCCTGAATTTTTCCAATCATTAATGATGACACTGAATGACTAAATGACTGGGTTAAAATACTCATCGCAATTAAACCTGGTGCTAAAAAACTGATAAAAGAATAACCAAGAACATCTCCCCTATTATTCCCTAAAGCCAAAGATAAAACTGACAAAAATAACAAACTAGATACAAGTGGAGATAGTAATGTTTGCTGCCAAACTACCATAAACCTATTACATTCTTTAAGCCATAAACTTTTAAAACCAACCCAATTTATAAAACCAAATTTTTTTACACTAATTTCATATTTCTTATTCAATTCAACCATAAGTAATCATATATAAATTTTGAGAAATTTGTGTACAAAACAAAAATATCTATTGTTTTTTTTTTAATCTTGTGTGATCTGTATGTAGTTATTATAATTAATTAACATACTAAATATAGATTATGAGTTGGAATGAAGAAAAAGTTGGAAAACTAAAAGAGCTTTGGGGGAAAGGAAGCACGGCAAGTCAAATTGCTGAAATAATTGGTGGAATTAGCAGAAATGCAGTTATTGGTAAGGCTCATAGATTAAACTTGTCATCAAAAATTAAAACTAGAAATGCTTCATCAAGTCAAAGTTTTAACAGCAACTCAGAAGAAAGTAATTTCAAACAAAAACAAGGAAAAAAAAGTAAGTTTAAGTCTTTGCTTATTGAAAAAGATTTTGAGCCAGAAAATCCTAAAAAATTAGAAGAGCTAGATGAAAGCTCTTGTAAATGGCCTGTTGGACATCCTGAGGAAAAATCATTTTATTTCTGTGGAAGGTCCTCTTTAAAAGATTTTTCATATTGTAAACTTCATTTACTATATGCTTATCAGCCAAAAGGGAAAAGAGAAGAGCACACTACTACTGATAAAGAAGATGATGTACCACAGTATATTGATAAAAAAGTTAATAGTGCTTAATAATATTTTCTTCTAAAACTATTATTTTTTATTTCTATTTTTTCCATCAATACCTCTCCCAATAGATTTGATAATTAAATACAATAGAAATGAAAAAATTAAAAATATTAAAACATAAGTAAAATTAATCACCATTTAATAAATTATACAACTTTAGTTTAAAAAATTCTATTAAGAATTAGTATTGTTATATTTTTTAGTAGAAAATTGACCACCATCTCTCCACATGTAGCAATATTTTTCAACTTCTTGCTCGAATTGCCGTGTGCTTGGAACTCCTATATCAGAATTAGTTTGATATTTATTTGAAGAAATATTGTCATACTTTAATAGAATAAGTTGGTCTACTGTCAATAATGGTTTTGGAAATAATTGAAATAATTTTGCTGAAATATTTGCAGCAAAAAATGGAAGGGGAATTAGCAATCTATTCTTATTAATTAGCTTTAATAATTTTTGTAAAATTATTTTTAAAGAAATAACATCAGGTCCTACACACTCAATTATTTTAGAATGTATATTTTTAGAAATAACATGAAAGATAGTATCTGTTAAATCAGAACAATGGATTGGAGTAAATTTAGTAGCTCCATTATAATAAAGTGGAAAAAATGGAAGCCTACCTAACAAAGTCATAAAGTTTGTAGTAAAATTGTCATCTACTGAATAAACTACTGATGGTCTTAATATGGTAGCTAGTGGAAAATTTTTTTGGATTTTGATCTCACCCTCTAACTTACTTTTTGCATACTTTGAATCTATAGCGTCATTAATGCCTAATGCTGATAAATGAATAAATTGCTGAACTTTATATTCCTTGCAAAGTTTAGCTAAAATAGATGGAAAAATAGAGTGAATATTTTTAAAAGTATTTCCCTTGCCACTTTCATATAAAATGCCGATTAAATTGATACAAATATCAGTTTGAGTAAAAAGTTTTCTAATCTTTTTTTCGTCAAAGATATTAGCTTCAACTATATCTATATAGCCAGCATTAGCCTGGGTCTTTATTACATATCCTTTTTGATGAAGGTTTCTAGTGACTACAGTAACCTTATAATTATTTTTAGTAAGCTTTCTGATTAAATGACGACCTATTTGACCACTTCCGCCAAAAATTAGACAATTTTTTACTTTCATATATATATAATTAAAAATGAATATTGATATTAAACTTCACAAGAATGATCTACCAGAAGATTTGGATTTAGGCAATATTATAGCGGTTGATGGAGAATTTATGGGCCTCAATGTTAAGCGTGACCCTTTATGCCTTATTCAAATATCAAGTGGAAATTCTGATGCACATATTATTCAGCTAGATAGAAAAAATTATAATGCTCCAAATTTAAATAAAGTTCTTTCTGATGAGTCAATTACAAAAATATTTCATTATGGAAGAGCAGATATGGCTCATATCAAATATTATTTAAAAACAGACACTAAAAATATTCTTGATACTAAAATTGCTTCAAAATTAGCTAGATCTTATTCAGATAGTCATTCTCTTAAAACTTTAATTAAAGAATTTATAAACATTGATGTCAGTAAACAATTTCAGAGTTCAGATTTTGGAGGTGAATTGTCACCAGCTCAACTCAAATATTGTGCAAATGACGTTATTTATTTGCATAAAATTCATGAAGAACTAAATAAAATTCTTATTAGAGAAGAACGAGTCGATTTATATAGTGAATGTTTAAAATTTTTAAAAACTAGAGTTGACCTTGATTTGGCTTTATTCAAAGATGATATATGGGCCCATTAAATGAAAAAAAAAGATTATAAAAAAATTGCAAAGAACGTAATCGACTTGGAAATTAAAGCCTTAAAAAAACTGAAGAATTCAATTAATGATTCCTTTAACGAAGCAGTCGAAGTAATTGCGAAATGTCAATCTAAGGTAATTCTATGTGGAGTTGGAAAAAGTGGACTAATAGCAGCTAAAATTTCAGCTACACTTTCTTCTGTTGGAACTCCTTCTTTTTCTCTATCTGCAAACGATTGTTCTCATGGAAATCTTGGCAGTATCTCTAAAAAAGATATTTTAATTCTGATAAGTTACTCAGGTTCTACTGAGGAATTAAAAAACATCATAAAGTACGCAAATCGAAACAGAATTACTTTGATAGGCATAATGTCTAGAAAAGATTCTATACTATATAAAGCCTCAGATATTAAGTTACTTATACCAGAGGTCACTGAAGCTGGTCTTGGAATTGTACCAACTGCTAGCACTATTAATCAGTTAAGTATTGGAGATGCCTTAGCAGTATCCATGTTAAATAGAAAAAAAATAAGTAAAAAAGATTTTAAAAAATTTCATCCATCGGGAAACCTTGGGGCTAAACTAAGAACAGTTGAAGAGTTAATGATTATTGGAAGTAAAATTCCTTTTGTTAATGAGGGGTTAAAAATGAAAAAAGCCTTACAAATTATATCAAATAAAAAACTTGGAACTTTAATTATTCAAAATAATAAAAAAGTTACGATAGGGATCATTACAGATGGCCAAATAAGAAGGTTCAATGAAAAAAGGAGCAATCTCCAAGACTTAACTGTGAAAAAGGTAATGACCTTAAACCCTATTAGCGTCGATCAAGATACACTTGCTGAAAAAGCTTTATCTATAATGAATGCAAAAAAAATTACCTCTTTGTGTGTTAACAGTAAAAAAAATAAAAAAAAAACAATTGGAATTTTGCACATACACAACATATTGCAGTCTAATATTCATTAAATGAATAAAAAAACTACAATACAAGTTGTAATGGTTTTTTTAATTATTTTTATCTCTTTATTATTTTATTTAAAATATTTTAATAAAAATTCTAAAAATTTAAAAGAAAATATAATTATTAAAAATATTGATGTTAACCAGAATGACACATCGAACTATATTGATAATATTAACTATATCTCCTCGGACACTAAGGGAAATAAATATCAAATAACAGCAGAACAGGCAGAAATTAAGATAGATAGTCCTGATTTAATGTTTTTAAAAAATATTATCGCTTATATTTTTATAAAAGATTCTGATACGATTAAAATTACTTCTGATTTGGGTGAATACAATACAACAAATTATGATACTGCTTTTTCTAAAAATGTAATAATTACTCATCCTGACCACAAAATAACTGGGGAATATGCAAATTTTTCTTTTTTAAATAACCTTGGAACAATTACTACAAATGTTGTTTATATTAGAGATAAAACAAATTTATTTGCTGATAGGATAGAAATGGACATGATTACTAAAGACACTAAAATTTTTATGAACGATAGTACTAAAAAAGTGCTAGTAGAAGGAACTAAATAATATGGGAATAATTAAAAAATTTAGAATCAAATCATTTAAAAATCCTCAACCCATAATCTCATTAGAAAATATATCTCTATCATTTGGTAATAGAAAAATTTTAGACAATGTAAGTTTTAAAATTAATCAAGGACAAATTTTAGGAATGTTGGGACCTAATGGAGTTGGAAAATCAACAATTTTTAATATGATTACTGGTTTAATTAAACCAGACTTCGGTAAGATTAAATTTAATGGTACTGATGTAATCAATTACCCAATATATTTAAGGACTACAAAATTTAGAATTGGTTATGTTCCTCAATATGGGGGTTACTTTAGCGATCTTACCTTGCTAGAAAATTTAAAAGCAATTGCAGAAATAGTGATTACAGACAAAAACTTAATTTATCATAAAATTGATCAACTAATTGCTAAATTTGAGCTAGATGCCATACGTGACACTAAAGCAAAATTTTTATCTGGTGGTCAAAAAAAAAAATTAGTAATTGCCTTAGCTTTATTAAGTGATCCAAAAGTGCTTCTACTTGACGAGTGCTTTGCAGCACTAGATGTGCTCACAATCAAAATGCTCCAAGAAATTATTGTTAACTTACAAACAGAAAATAACATAACCATTTGTATCTGTGATCACCAAGCAAGAGATTTACTTTCTTGTGTAGATGTTGCGGTAATTTTATCTAATTGTAAAATTGTAGCACAAGGATCTCCAAATGATTTAGTAAATAATATTGAAGCGAAAAATGCTTACTTTGGGGACTCATTTAAATTTAATTAGTCGATGTCAAAAGTTCTAATCATAAAAAATAAAATTAAAGATTTTGATAAAGAGATAAAAGTTAGTGGTGATAAAAGCCTAAGTATTAGATGGGTTTTACTTGCATCTCAAGCAACTGGAGCATCTAAAGCCTATAATCTCTTAATGTCTGAAGATGTTCTTGCGGCTCTAGATTCTATAAAAAAACTAGGAATAAAAGTAAAGATGCATAATAACTATTGTGAGATATTTGGTGGTGGAATTAATGGTTTTAAATATAAAAAAAATTTGAAAATAGACGCAAGAAACTCTGGAACGCTAGGAAGACTGATATTAGGTTTATTAATTAAGTCACCAAAAAAAATAAAGTTAATTGGTGATAAAAGTTTATCTGAAAGAGATTTTTCAAGAGTAACCCTGCCTTTAGAGAGGTTCGGTGCTAAATTTTATTATAAGACAAAGAATAAACTACCTCTATCAATTCTTGGCTCTCAGTCTGTAAAAGGTATTAAGTATTTAGAAAATAAAGGTTCGGCCCAGTGTAAAAGTAGTGTGATGTTTGCAGCTCTTAATGCGTCAGGAACAACATCTATTAAAGCAAAAAAATCAAGAAACCATTCAGAATTACTTTTTAAGTATCTAAAAATACCTATAAAAATTAAAAAAAATAAAAAATATGACTTTATAGATATTAAGCAACCAAAAAAAATTAAAGCTTTTAATTATCAAATTCCTGGAGACATAAGCTCAAGTGCATTTTTTATGGCACTTACAACGCTTACAAACAATTCGAAACTTTTGATTAAAGATGTAAACATTAACCCTTCAAGAACAGGTGTGATTACCATTTTAAAAAAGATGGGCGCTAAAATTATATTAAAAAATAAAAGAAATTACAGAGGTGAAAAGATATCCAACATTTTTATAAAAAGCTCAAATAACCTAAAAGCTATAAATTGCCCAACAGAACTAAACAGCAGTGCTATAGACGAATTTTTAGTTATTTTTTTAGTAGCAGCAAGAGCAAAAGGAATTTCTTATTTTAAAGATCTATCTGAGTTAAACCAGAAAGAAAGTCCAAGGTTAAACTGGGGATCTAAAATTTTAAATATGATGAGTATAAAAACAGAACTAACAAAAAACTCTATTAAGATTTATGGACAACCTAATTTAGATATGACAAAGACAATTATAATCAAAAATTATCTAAAAGATCATAGGATTTTCATGATGAGCACAATTGCTGCTTTAACTTTTGGTGGTCAATGGAAAATTTATGACAAAGATTCTATAAATACTTCATTTCCTTCTTTTCTAAAAATAATTAAAAAAATAAATAATAAATAAATTAATATGAAAAATTATAAAAAAACATGTTTACAGGTAGCAATTGATTCGCCTGCGGCTGCAGGAGCTGGTACACAAGCAAAGCTAATCTCTAAACATTATAAACTTTTATATCTTGATTCTGGAAAAATTTATCGTCTTCTGGCTTATTTAAAAATAAAAAATCCAAAAAAATTTAACTACGCTTTTGTTTCAGAAAAAATGAAAGCTTTAAAAATGTCTGACCTACAGAGTAAAAGGCTTTTATCTGATGATGTTGGAAGTGTGGCTTCAGTAATCGCAAAAGATATAAAAATCAGAAAACTAGCGCATAACTTTCAAATGGAATGTGCTTACAATCCATCAAAAAAATACAAGGGATCCATCATTGATGGGAGAGATATAACTTACAATATTATGCCAGAAGCCGATTTTAAATTTTTTATAACCGCAAGTGCTAAAACCAGGGCACTTAGAAGATATAAGGAGCTAAAAGGATTAAATAAAAAAATATCACTCAATGAAGTACTAAAAAACATAAAAAAACGTGATAAAAGTGACTATAATAGAAAGGTTTCGCCTTTAAAAAGAACAAAGGATCAATACTTGATATCTTCTGAAAATGAATCTAAAAGATCATGCTTTTTAAAAATAAAAAAAATAATAGATAAAAAATTAACTCTTAATGGAAATATACAATAACCTAGAAACTGCTGCTTCAAAAGAATTCGAACAACTATTAAATTCTCAATTTACAAAAACTGCAAACCTTGAAGAAGGAAAAATTATTACAGGTGTGGTAAATAAAGTAACTGACAACTTTGTATTTCTTGAAGTGCCGGGTTTAAAATCAGAACCAATCCTAGACATTAATGAATTAAAGAGCATGGGCATGCTTGATAAAGCAAAAGTAGGTGAAACCATTTCTGTTCTTCTTGAAAGATTAGAAGATAAAAAAGGTGAAGTATTGGTTTCAGCTTCTAAAGCACAAAAAATTCAAGGTTGGGATAAGCTAGTTGAAGCTTATGAAAAGAACGAACCTATTATGGGTAAAATTACTGGACGTGTAAAGGGTGGTTGTATTGTAGAGCATATCGACACTGGATCTTTAATGTTTCTACCAGGATCACAAATTTCAGACAAACCATTAAAAGATATTAGTCACTTAATGAACGAGCCACAAAAGTTTGCTCTTATTAAGCTAGATAAAGTTAGAGGAAACGCCTGTGTTTCTAGAAGAGAAATTATTTCGTCATTTAAAAAAGAGGATAAAATTAAGATTGTTGAAAAATTCAAAGTTGGAGACATAATTAAAGGAGCTGAAGTAAAAGGATACAGCTCATTTGGTTGTTTTTTTAGTGTTAATGGTGAGCTTGATGTATTAGTCCACCTTCAAGAAATTTCTTATTCAAGGGTTAATCACCCTGACGAAGTTTTTACTATTGGTGAAAAACATGACTTGTTAGTAATTACAGTAGATAAAGAAAAATTACAGGTAGGTTGTTCAGTGAAGCAGCTTTCCCCAGACCCTTTTGAAAATATTTCGAATTACGAACTAAATAAAATTTATAAAGTTAAAGTTGTTAAAATAATGGATTTTGGTGCATTTTGTGAACTAGAAAAAGGATTATCAACTTTACTGCACTCGAGTGAATTAAGCTGGACTAAAAAAAATATATCAGCTAAAAAAATGTTTAAAGTTGGTGACGAGATTGATTGTGTTATCACTGAAATTGATAAAGAGAAAAGAAGAGTTGCGATCTCACATCGTTTAACAACAGAAAATCCATTTGAAACATTTGAAAAGAAGTACCCAATTGATTCAGAGGTCGAGGGTGAAGTTGTTAGTAAAAACGAATACTCTATCTTTTTAAAAATTGATGGAATAGATATTGATGCATTCTTACATTGCAATGACCTAACTTACCTTGCAAATCCAGAGGAGGAGTTAGCTAAACATAAAATTGGTGACAAGTTAAAAGTTAAAGTATTAGAGGTTAAAGCAGCAGAACAGAAGGTACGTGTAGGACTTAGACAGACAATGCCAGATCCGTTTAATTGGTTTAACGATAAAAAAGTTAAACAAGCTATTACTGTTAAAATTATTTCAACAGATAATAAGGGTTTAGTTGTTAGACCTGAGGGTTGTGAGATGGACTTTATTATCAAAAAATCTGCAATAGCCATTAATGCAGCTGACGCAAGACCCGCAAGATTTACTGGTAGTGAGAGGATTGACTGTGCAATTCAAGAATTAGATTTAGATAAACGAAAAGTTACATTAAGTATTAAATTGCTTGAAGAAATTGAAAGAAAAGTAGCATTAGATACTTATGGTTCTGAAGCAAGTGGTAAAAACTTACCTTTTTCATCATTATCTGATGATTTAGAAAAAAAGAAAAAAGAAGAAGAATAAAAAATTGGCTATTGTAAAATCAAAGCTTCTAAACCAACTCAAAAAATCATATCCGAATTTCCTCAAAAAAGACCTTGAGAAAGTTGTATCTGTAATTTTAAGTGAAATTAAACAAGCTCTAAAACGTGGAGATCGAGTTGAATTGAGAGGTTTTGGTATGTTTTCAACAAATATTCAAAAAGCTAGAATATCTCGAAACCCTAAAACTGGAGAAAAAGTAAATACACCCAAAAAAAAAACAATTCACTTTAAAATGGCTAAGGAAATGTTTAAAAAATTAAACAATCATGAATAAAAATATCTTCGTAGCCTGTGATGTATCAAGTCAAAAAGAAATATTAGATTTATTAGAATTAATTCATGACGATATTTCAGGAATTAAAATTGGGCTACAATATATCACTCAAAGAACACCTGAAGAAATAAGAGAACTTTCAAAGTTTAAAAAACCTATTTTTTATGACGGAAAATTTTTTGATATTAAAAATACGTTAGTTGAATCAGTAAAATCGCTTAAAAATTTAAATGTAAATTATGCAACAGTTCATCTCTTAAATGGATTAGATGCTCTTAAAGCAGCAAATCAAGCTGCGCAAGAAATTGATTTAAATTTATTAGGTGTTTCTATTTTAACAAGTTTTAGTGATGAAGATTTGGAGAGCTTAGGGTTTAATAACAAAGTTGAAGATCAGGTTAAAAAACTAATTAAAATTGCAATGGAGGCTAACTTACACGGTGTGATTTGTAGCCCACTTGAAACTAAAATGATTAAAAAAATTGCACCAAACCTTAAATGTTTTACTCCAGGGATAAGAATGGGAGAAAAAAAAGATGATCAAAAAAGAACAATGAATGCTAATGAGGCAATTATGGAAGGCAGTGACTGCCTTATAATTGGCAGACCTATCACTAAAGGTGATCCAAAAGAAAATATAAAAAATATTCTTTCGTCCATAGATTAGATGAAGTCAAAAATTTGTGGAATCTCTGATTCTGAAACATTAAGATATTTAATAGAACACCCTAATGCTCCTCAATATATTGGTTTTATTGTTAATTACCCAAAATCTAAAAGATTTGTTGAACGCAACCAACTTAAAGAACTTTTAAAAGTAAATAAAAATAATTCAAAATATGTTGCAGTATTAGTTCGGCCTGATCAAAATATTCTTGAAGAAATAAAAGATTTACCCTTTGATTATTATCAAATTTATGACTGCACTCCAGCTGAGATAAAAGTTATTATAGAAAAATATGATAGAAAAATTATTGTTGCTATCACTGTCAAAGATCAAGGTGATGTTATAAAATATATGGAATATAACAACCTTGCAGACATAATATTATTTGACAGTAAAGGTTATGAAAAAAGTATATCTTTTGATCACCAATTAATTAAAAATCTTAAAATAAATAAGGAATTAATGCTGGCAGGAAATATTCAAATAGAAGATAATATTGAAAATTATAAAGAAATAGCAGACATTGTAGATATTTCTGGAGGTCTAGAAACTTCTGGATTAAAAGATATTTCAAAAATAAATATTTTTTTAAACAAAATTAAACAAATTAATGATGAAGCTTAAAAAAAAAATTCCTTTAATTGATCAGCACGATAAAAGTGGTTTTTGGGGTGGCAAGTTTGGTGGTAATTTTATTCCTGAGACCTTAAAAAAGCCTGTTGAAGATTTAACAATTTTATTTGAAAAGCTTAGATATGACAAAAAATTTCTGAAACAAAGAGATTATTACTTTAAGAACTATATAGGTTCGCCAACCTCTTTTGCAAAGCTTCAAAACCTATCAGAGCATTTAAAAGGTGCTCAAATATATGCCAAAATGGTGTCTGAGGCCAACGGTGGTGCTCATAAAATATATAATGCAACAGTTCATTGTCTTATTGCTAAAAAGGCAGGCAAAAAATATGTCGTAGGTGATACGGGTGCTGGCTATGCTGGCAAAATGTTAAGTATGGCTGCTAAAAAATTTGGTCTTGAGTGTAAAATATTCATGGGTGCAAAAGACATAAAAAGACAAAGACCAAATGTTGATGCAATGAAAAAAAATGGTGCTGAAGTTGTGCCCGTTTATTCTGGGAGCCAAACATTGGTTGATGCTGTGAGTGAGTGTATGAGATATTGGGTTTCAAATTGTGACAATACTCATATGTGCGTTGGTTCAACAGTAGGTCCAAATATATTTGTTAAAATTTGTGGTTGGAGTACAGCTCAAATTTCAAGAGAGTTAAAACTTCAAATTCAATCTGAATTTGAAAAAATTCCACAAAAAGTTAAACTTATTAATTGTGTTGGTGGCGGGAGTTCAGCCTACGGTTTTTGGAGTGAGTTTATGGATTATGATAAAAAACAAATAGAATTGATTGGTGTTGAAGCAGGTGGGCCAAAAAATTCTAAACTTCATGCTGCACCTTTAACAAGTGGTGCTAAACTTGGAATACTACATGGTGCTGCTGCTTATGTTTGTCAAAACAGTGAAGGACAAATTAATGATACTGCTTCTATTTCTGCTGGATTAGATTACCCTGGTGTGTCTCCTATTCACTGTTTTTTAAAAGATACAAAGAGAGCAAGGTATACATCTGCAACAGATGAGGATGCTTTAAATGCTTACAAACTTGTAACCAAACTTGAAAAAATAAACCCTAGTTTAGAACCAAGTCATGCTTTTGCAGAAGCAATCAAAATTGCTCCTAAGTTAAGCAAGGATACAATCATTATAGTAAACTCTTGTGGGGATGCTAAAAAAGACCGCGACATTTTAAAAGCAAGATTAGGGAAGATTAACTAATATGTCATTAATTAACTTAGCATTTAAAAAAACTAAAAATGAAAAAAGACCTGCTTTACTCACTTACACAGTTGCAGGTGACAATAGTAAAAAAAAATCATTAGATATATTAAGATCAATTGCAAACTATGCTGATATTTGTGAGATAGGCTTTCCTCATAACACTCCAATTGCAGATGGTGGTCAAATTCAATCAAGTGCTTATAGAGCTTTAAAAAATGGAATTAAAATAAAAGATGTTTTTTCAATAGTAAAAGATTTTAAAAAATCTAAACAAGCCAAACCAGTAATTTTAATGGGTTACTATAATATGATTTATCAATATGGTGATAATAACTTTATCAATATTTGTAAAAAAGTTGGTGTTGATGGTTTAATTGTTGTTGATTTACCTTATCCAGAAAACAAAGGTTTTGCTAAAAAATGTAAAAAGAAAGATATTAGCTTTGTTCAATTGGTCTCTCCTACTACCTCACCAAACAGAATGAAAAAAATTATTAGAGATTCTCATGATATGGTCTACTATATCAGTATGCTCTCAACGACAGGTGGGAAACTAAAGCTTTCACCTAAAAAAATTCTTGAGAGATACAATAAAATTAAAAGTCTAAATAGGAATAAAAACATTGTAATTGGGTTTGGAATTACTGAAAAGACAATAGCATCACTAAGAAAAGCTGATGGATTGGTAGTTGGGAGCGCTTTGTGCAAGGAAATATCAAAATCAATCGAAAAGAGACAAAATCCTGTCACAAATGTGACTAATATTGTAAAAAGATTAAGAAAGAAAATTGCATGAATTGGATTCAAAAAACTTTACGTTTCGGTGAAAAAATAAAAAAAATAATTAAGAAACGTGCAAGCAAAGAAGAAATTGCTAATAGTGACTGGACGTCTTGTTGTAAAGGTCCGATTTTAAAAAAAGATTTAAAAGATAATTTATGGGTTTGCCCATCTTGCAATAAGCATCACAGAATAAGTCCTCGTCAAAGATTTGATGTTATTTTTGGTAAAAATAATTATGAAGTTTTAAAAACTCCTATTCCTCAAGATGATCCTTTAAATTGGAGTGACTCTAAATCTTATAAAGATAGATTAAAAGCTGCTAGAAAAAAAACAGGTATGAACTGTGGAATGATGGTGATCAATACTAATATTCAAACTGTAAAGATTACTGCTATTGCATCTGATTTTGATTTTGTAGGTGGCTCAATTGGTGCAGCGGAAGGTGAAGCTTTCTTATATGGAATTCAACATGCCATCGAAAATGAACAACCTTTTATAGTTTTCACTTCAGGCGGTGGAATGAGAATGATGGAATCATTAATTTCACTTTCACAAATGACCAGAACTACTTTGGCAATTAATGAGCTTAAAAAGCATAACCTTCCTTATATTGTTGTGTTAACGGATCCAACTGCAGGTGGTATCACGGCATCATATGCAATGCTTGGTGATATTCATTTAGCAGAACCTGGTGCTCTGATAGCTTTTGCAGGAGCGCGTGTAATTCAAGGAACTGTTAGAGAGGAATTACCTGATGGATTTCAAAGGAGTGAATATGTTGAAAAAACAGGATTTGTGGATTTAATTGTTGAAAGAAAAGACCTTAGAGAAAAATTAGGTTCATTATTATCAATATTGTTAAACAAAAATTCTGCTATAAATTCATCAGAAAATGAAACTTCAGAAGATAGTAGAACGCTTACAAAAGCTGCATCCTAAGGAAATAGATCTAAGTCTAGATCGAACTAGAAATCTTTTAGAAAAATTGGGTAACCCTCAAGATAAAATTAATTGTATTTCTGTTGTTGGGACAAATGGTAAATTTTCAACCATCCAAGCTCTTTATGCAATTTTCAAAGAAGCAAATTACAAGTGCAATATCTATACAAGCCCACATATTCAAAAAATTAATGAGCGATTTGTATTTAATAACAAGCCCTTAACAGATGATGAGTTGGCCAATCTTTTCTCTGAAATAGAAGAAGCAAATAATGGGACTCAAATTACTTTCTTTGAAATTTTGACTGTTGCTTACCTTCATTATGCTAAAAAATACCCTGAAAACATTAACTTAATTGAGTCTGGCCTTTTTCACAGATTTGATGCGACTAATATTTTAAAGAAAAACTTGGCAAGCATTGTGACTGTCATTGGTCTTGATCATTTAGATTGGCTTCCAAAAGGAGACCAAACAGTTGATAAAATTATATTTGAAAAAACATCAACTTTATTAAATTCTAAAATCATCGTTGCGAAACAAAGCTCGAATGAAATTAACAAAAGTATCGAAAATACAATTAAAGATAATTCTTCTAAAAAAATAATCTTTAATAAAAATTACAGTTTCACCTTAAAAGAAAATGATTTCTTCTATTTTGAAGATGAGTTTGGAGGTTTAAAACTCCTAAAGCCAAATTTACCTGGTGAATTTCAATTAGAAAATATTTCTACAGCGATTGCAACTGCAAGACAACTAACAGATTATAAGATAACTGATAAACATATTAAGAGTGGTATTACTAAAATAGAAAGTATTGCACGACTACAAGAATTAAAATCTGGAAAACTAAAAGATTTAGTTAAGAATAATCTATTATTTATAGATGGGTCTCATAACCCGCTTGGCGCAAAAGTATTAAATGAATATCTTCAAAGTTTAAATTGTAAAAAACATATTATATTAGGAATGATGGCAAACAAAGATCACAACAAGTATATGGGTTACTTTAAAGATATTAAATCCTTAACAACAATTGATATTCCAAATCAACCTAATGCTATTAATGGGAATGAACTTAAAGAAAAAATTAAAAATTATAAAAATATAAAATACCAAAACTCAGTTGAAAATGCGATTAGATCAATTGATCTTCAGGAAAATGATATAATTTTAATTACTGGTTCATTGTATCTTGCAGGAGAAGTTTTAAATTTAAACTAGATATTCTTATCTAAAAATTCTTTCATGTGGCTCTCTGCAACACCCCCTACTTTTCTGTCTACTTCAACACCTTTTTTATAAACTATAACGGTAGGAACTCCTCTTACACCAGCAGCAGAACCGGTGTTAATTCCACCATTTTCAATGTCTGCATAGTAAAAACTAGCTTTATCTTTATAGGTATCGGACAACTTTTCCATTACAGGAATCAATGCTTTACAAGGGGCACACCATTCTGCAGAAAACTGCACAATTGATACTTCTTCATTCTTAATTTTTGTTTCAAATTGTTCGTCTTTAAAATCTATAAGCATGTTTCTTATATAAATTCTTATTATATTTATTCAATATGTAAAAAAGGTTTTTTTTAATTAATTCACAGGAGAATTAAACTTGTTCGTATTTTTTCTGTATTCCTTCAACAAACTCATTAATTTCATCTAAAAACTTAAGTTTTTTTTCATCTTTATCGTTAGTATATCTATCTCTTAGATTATCACATTCAAAATAAAACTCCTTACATGTCCACCATTTTTCCTTTTCATCGCTCAATATTCTCTCAGCTATCCCTCTTTTTATAGCTTTAAACATGTCTGTAGGCAATGTTTCAGGTGATTCTTGATAAATTATTTTTTTCCCAAAACTTACCATTCTCTCATCTTCAAATTTATCTAATAATATTAATTTATCCTTCCAAGAGGCTGCATGCCATTTTGGGAATAAAGCTGTATCTTTTTGAGGAGTAAATTTTTTATAAATAGTCTCTTCAGCAAGTAGGTCTACCTGTGAATCAAATTGTGCTTTTTCTTCAGCAGTTTCTCTTAATGCTGTTAAAACGTTTTGAGAAAATTTCTCATTACTATTTACTAATTTTGCACGCTCTTTAATTAAATCAGGATCAAGCTTGCTATATGGTTCAGTTTGTAATCCATAACTTGCGTCTAAAATTATAGGAGCTTTGTTTGATCGTATAGTTCTTAAAAACTTTAATTTTTTAATAGCGCTTTTAAGTTCTGAAATTGACATGTCAAATAATGGGATTGGATCAATTTTAAGATCAAATGCTTGGCCCCACTGATAAATTGGATGAATACAATGTTTGGGGTGAAGTGGCGCAACTACAAATCTATAATTTTTACCAAAATGATATTCTGCAAGAGTAAACATTTTCTCTGTTTTAAAGATTGTTTCAGTATCGCTTTTATTTGCTGTTCTTAAAAATGTATCCCAAGTTTGAGGTTGATTTTTTTTAATTAAACCTAAAACCTTAACAGTTAATTCTGCGTCAAATAAAGCTGAGTGAGCCCCACTTGATTCAAATCCATTCATTCTAGCTAGCGATTCTAACTTCATTACCGCATTACCTTTTGCATTTATTTCAGTTTTTACTACACTCTCATCAACCGCATGAGCTCCTCTTGCAATGTTTAATCCGTCATGTCTTTTATTTGGAGTAGCATTTGTAATATAAGGATATCTAATTCCTCTAAAAAATTCATTTCTTATCATCTCGTCATCAAAACCAATATTTGACCAACCCATGAATATTGCTGGGCTCCATTTTTTAAATATCGCTTCTAACTGAGCTAGCATTTGATAGTGGCTTAGGTTTCCTTTCGTTAATAAATCAACACTAGTTTTATTAACTATCAAAGCCATTGCCTGAGGCACTTCACCTTCAGGTAGTCTGCATCTAAAATTAAATCTGTCTAATTCTTTAAAGTTTGCGTCAACTAAAACACCACCCACTTCAATAATGCTTCCCCATGAAGTGTTCGCACTGCTAGATTCTATATCCCATATTGCTAAATTCATACTAGTTCATATTCCTTTGGTGATAAAATTGTTCAACTTTTTCTAAAAACTTGTTTTGATATTCTTCTAATTTTGATCCTTGAATTCTAAAGTCTTGGAATAAATTATCTACTGTACAAAGTAAAACAATTCCTTGGGTGATGTTTGAGTTATGAACAACGTTATGGGCTAATGAATAAGCCCCTAATTGAAGGTAATAGTCCTCAATCCACTCTTCTTTTTTAGGTTTATTGGATTGTTTAAAATCTATAATGGTTTCTTGCTCCTCATAGACACCCACCGCATCGCACGTTCCAGCATACTTTCCAGGGTAATATAAACAAGATTCCGTTCCCCATATCTCTGACAATTTTCCTTTAATTCCTTGCTCAATAATTTCATCAGCCATTTTTTTAGATTTATTTTCTACTTCTAATAATTCTAAGTTTAACTGGCCTAATAAATATTTTTCTAGAAAGCCATGCATTGATGTTCCTCTGCTTGAGGCATCATTTTTAATTCTATTTGCTTCAGCAGCTCCTACTCTTGCTTTCCAGTTTGCAAGGGATGCTTTTTTTTCTTCACTTTGTGTTGCTTGTAAAATTGATGTAACTGATGGAAGCTTTTGTTGATTTACAGCATACATTCTTGAACCACTAACCATTGATCTCATTGATTTTGGATAAGTAAATTTATTATTCCACTGCATATAGTTTTTATAATCGTTATTTAGAAAAAAAAGAAATTAATTTTTTGCTTGTTTTGAGTGATCTACAAATTTTTCTACATTTTCTGTTTGAACTGCTTTTTCAATTTGCTCAGGATCTTTTATATTTTCTAATGTTCTTGTTATTGATCTTGCATCTTTACCAAAAGTATCCACAACACCCATAGCTTCTTCTAATTTTTTTCTAAGAATAAGAATATTGTCAAAATGTTTTGAAAATCTTGTACTAATTGTTTTTAAATGGTCATAAATTTCTGTAGCACCCTTTTGAACTTTTAAAGATTGAAAGCCCATGTGTAGAGATTGTAAGTAGGCTGAAAGAGTATTTGGACCACAAATTACAATTTTATATTTTTTCATTAATTCTTGAGTTAATAATTCTTTAGTATTTGCATCTTGGTATTCAGTCAGCTCTTTATATAAACTTTCAGTTGGTGCATAAACTATTGCAAAGTCTGTAGTTTTTGGTGGAACAATATATTTTTCATTAACACTTTTAGCTTTAGCTTTAAATGCAGTAGCAAGTTTGGTTCTCGCATCTGCAACAGCTTTTTTATCATCTGAATCATATGCATCTGTTATTGCTTTAAATTTTTCTACTGGAAAATGTGAGTCTACTGGAACTAAAACATCACCCTGAAGTTTAATAGCAAATTCAACATTTTCACTTGTATCCTCTTTCATTTTAACGTTTGTCATGAATTGTGAGGCAGGTAATAAGTCTTTAATTAGAGCATCCAAACTAAATTCTGCAAGAGTTCCATATTTTTTAACTCCCGCTAAAATTTTAGTTATCCCCTCTTGGCTCTTATTTAGTAATTCTACTTGTTGATTAAAGTTTCCTACTTTTTCATCAACTTTAGTTAGGGCTGCTGTCATGTCTTTAGTTACTCCAGTTGATAGAGAGTTAAATGAAGTCGACATAGAACCTAGTGAGTTGTTGATGGTGGTATTTAAAGAATCTTTTAATGAAGTAATTTCTGTCTTTAAATTAGCTATCTCCTCAGCTTCTTTATTTTCACTCCCATCTTTTGGCTTAGGTTTTAAATTTAGATAAAGGATTGCTAAAGTAGCTACTAGTAACATGACTAATGTGATTATTAAAACTGTGTCCATGATTCTTCCCTTATATCATATTTTATGATTTTTTAGCTATATAGTCAGATGTTGATAACTATATCTATTAGTTTAAAAGTATTTCTGTGGAAATTTTGTTAATATTAAAAATAGTATTGATTATCGGAGCTATTATTACTGCTTATGCTGTACTTAGAAACCTTGATATTGTTAAGATTATTTTAATTTACGTTAAGGATACTTTACTTAAAAAGTAGCTTAACTAATTTTTTAACCAAACTATTTTTTAAAGAAGATTTTGAAACCATCATACAGGCCTCTGACTTTAAAATCTCTCCATCTTTTAGCACCCTAAGATTATTTGCTTTAATGGTTTCACCTGTTGATGTGATATCTACTATAATTTCTGCACTACCAGTGAATGGCATCACCTCCGTACTGCCTAAGCTATTTACTAATTTAAACTGTGTAACCCCTTTTGAGAATAAAAATTCTTTTGTTAGATTTGGGTACTTTGTTCCTACTCTTAAACGTTTTTTCTTTTTGTCTTTAAACTGAAATGCAATTTCTTCTAAATCAGCAACAGTTTGAACATCAATCCAAGGATCGGGAATAGCAACTACCAGCGTTGCTTTACCAAATCCATATTTTTTAACTACATTAATTTTGTTTTGAATATTTATTTCACTTTCTTTTAATAAATCATAGCCAGAAAAACCAAGATCTAACGATCCATCTCCAAGTCTTTCTATTATCTCTCTTGCATGCAAATATAATATTTTAACATTAGATAAGTTTTTAATAGATCCTAATAGATCTCTTTCTCCTCTTTCAGATATTAAATTTAATTTATTTTTTTTAAAAATTTTTAAAATATCCTTTCTAAGTCTACCTTTACTAGGTATGCCTATATTGATTAAATTAGTCATATTTATATTTTATAATTTCTTGTTGAAATTCTCTACTCATTCTATCTATTAATTCTATATCAAGTAATTTTTTGTAGTCATTATTTTTTCCTAAATTAAAGAAACTAAGTTTTTTATTTTTATCTTTTGAAATTATTGCTTCAGCAAAACCTTGATCATTTTCTAGTTTTTTAAGTTTTTCAAAACTACATGATTGAATAGATTTTTTTGCTTTTTCTCTATCGAACAATTTATTTGATTTAGTTGTTATATTTATAAATTTTATTACTTTTTTTAAAGTGCTAAATGTTTCATCTTGTAAATCTTCGTATCGAATTACCAAGGTAGGATACAGTTTATTATCAATCCAGCTTTTTTGATGAAAGGTCCATGAAAATAAAGCTGTAAAACCAACATAACTCTTAGCTTTTTTTTGAATGATTGCTTTTTTTTCAGTTTTCATAAACTCAAACGCCTCTTCCAAATTTAACTGGTAGTGATGAGCTAATGAAGTTATGACATTTCTTGGGTCTCTAATAATATATATAGCACCTAATGTATTTTGGGGATTTGTAAACCGATTACCATCAATTGCACATAAAGCACTATGTGTTTTGAAGAATCTGATTTTCTTATCAGCATTAATCTTATTTTGCTCTTGGAGCCAGTGTTTAGCTGTATCAGTAGGATTTAAAAATTCTTCTTTATGATCTTTAAAATGATCATAGCTTGGAAATTGATCAATATGCTTTAATAAATCAAATTTAAAATTACCATCTTTTGAAAAAAAGTATGTTGATAGTAAAGACCTTAGCCATGTGTTGCCACTTTTGGGGTATGAAGCCAGCCAAATAATCATTGAAAATTAACCGTTAAGGCCGCTCCTACTGCAGGAACTTGTTTTTTTGATCCAAGATCTGAAATTAATTTGTCATATCGTCCACCATTAATTATATTAATATTTTTAGAATTAAATTTAATATCAATTTTAAAAACCATGCCCGTGTAATACTCTAACTGACGGCCGAATGAGGCTGAAAATTGAACATTTAATTTTTGAATTTTATTTAATGAGGTTGGAAAATATTTTTGATCAACAACTAAGTTAATCTTATTCTTTTTAAAGAAGTCATTAAGTTTTTCAGCAGCTTGGTTAATTGGGCAATTAATCTTTAAAAACTCTTTAATAATTTTTGAAATATTTTTACCTTTGCTTGCTCTTCTTGGGTCTTTAATTTTATTGTTAAATCTCTTTAAAATTTCTTCTATAGAGCGTGCTGCAACAATAGTTTGCTGATTCTCTTTTAGCATTTTTAAATATTTTTTTTTATCTACTTCAACGATTGTTGGATCTACATCAGAGTTCGTCTCTAACCTTTTTAGTAAATCGTTAAAATAGTCTTCTCTCCAAAAGTGCCTTGAAAGTCTTAGTTTCCAACGCTTTGGAATATCTAACTTGGATATAAGAAGGTTAAAAATCTCAACATTTCCAATCTTCAAAGTTCCCGTTGAATAATTCAAATTTAATAAAGATTTTAAAGCAGTATTAATAATTTCTTTGTCATCATTTTTTTCATCTTTAGAGCCAATTATTTCAAAGCCTACTTGGTCTCTAATAATAGAATCTTTTTTATTATTAGACTTTCTGTAAGCCTGGCCGCTATAAAATATCTTTTCTTTACCTTTAAGGTTGTTTTCTAAATACCTCAAGCAAGATGCAATGGTTAGATCAGGTCTTAAACAAAGCTCACTGCCATTTTGATCAATGAATGAAAAAATAAATTTCCTAAAATTTTCCCCAGATCTTTGCACAATATGGTTAGCTTCAATTACTGAAGGTAAATCAATATACTTAAACCCTTTAGATTTTACTGATTTAAGAATTTTTTCAGATAAATTTTTTGATTTCATTAATTAAGTTTTCTTTTGAAAATGTAACTTGGTTGTTTTCACCTTTAGTGCCTAAAAGGTTTTTTAAAGTAATTGTATTATCTTTAAATTCATTTTCACCACAAATAACAGCCACCGGACATTGCTTTTTGTTAGCAAAAGTAAGCTGCTTGCCAAGGTTTTTTTTATAATCTAAAAATATTTCAGAGTTAATATTATTGTCTCTTAAAATTTTTAAAATCTCATAATAATTTTTTAAATATTTTTCATTCATGACACAAACAAGGACTGGTTTTTTTTCATCAGCTTCAATTTGATCAAGTTGCAACATAGCAAAAAGTAACCTATCCACCCCAATACTCATTCCAGTTCCTGGTATATCAACACCTTTAAATCTTGAGATTAGCTTATTGTATTGTCCGCCTGAACAAATACTTCCAATATCAACTTCTTTACCTTTACTATTTTTTGCTTTGAAATTTAAATTTGTTTCAACACAAAAACCATCATAATAAGCGAGTCCTCTAACAATAGTAAAATTAGTTTTAATCTGGTCTAGATAATCACCGTAACTCGCAATTTCTAATAAATCCTCTAACTCTTTAATTCCTTCTTGAGATAATGGATTTTTTAAATTGTTTTTTAATTCTTTTAAATCTTTTACTTTTAAGAAATTAATTATTAGTGAAGCTTGATCATCAGTTAAGTCAGCACCTTTAGTAACTGCTCCACTGATATCTACTCTCTCTTTTTTTAATAAATCTTCAACTCCTCTTAAACCGAAGCCAGGCTTATCTAATTTATCAATTGCCCTCATAACCTTTATTTTTTTTTCTTCAGATATTTTAAGGTCTTCAATTAACCCTTGAACAATTTTTCGATTGCTAATGTTAACAACGAACTGATCTTTTTTTAAACCACAAGCAAGAAGAGTGCTTGTAATTAAATTACAAAGTTCAGCATTTGCTTGGGCTGGGTTAACGTTACCAACTATATCGGCATCACATTGTAAAAAGCTTCTGTAACGGGCATTGCCTGCTTTTTCGTTTCTCCACACATCACCCATTTGGTATCTTTTATAAGGTAGTGGTAATTCTTGATTATTTTGTGCAACAAATCTAGCTAGCGGGCTTGATAAATCATATCGAAGAGTAATATTTTTTTCACCATCCTTAAATGAGAATACGTCAGACATAGGATTACTATCGTCATCTGCAAGAAATGATCCAATATTCTCAGAAATTTCAAATGAAGGAGTTTCAAGAGCACCAAAGCCAAATTTTACAAAATTAGCTTCAATTATATTAATTAACTTTTTCTTGATAATTAATTTCTTGCCCCATCGATCTTCAAATCCTGAGGGTAACCCAGGAATTAATTTATTTTCTTTATTCATTTTTTTGGTACCCGCGCTTGGAATCGAACCAAATCCTATAGTTCCACAAACTATCGTACTAACCGTTATACTACGCAGGCATTACTTGTTATTATATTATTTTTGTGTGGATTTAAAATTATATTATAAATAAATAGCCTATAGGCTATGGAAACAAATTCTATGAGTACTTTTTAAAGTTTTTCTATATGTAATATTTATAATCATTGGCAATCTTTTAGACAATTCCGAATAATATTCAATAATAATTTGGATTTTTTTTAGGGTGATGGTGGTGGCCCCAACTGGACTCGAACCAGTGACACACGGATTTTCAATCCGATGCTCTACCAACTGAGCTACAGGGCCCCATATTAACCTCTAAAAGTGATACGACCTTTGGTCAAATCGTAAGGCGTCATTTCTACTTGAACCTTATCACCTTGAAGTACTCTAATTCTATTCTTACGTAATTTGCCAGCAGCATGCGCTGTAACAATATGGCCGTTTTCTAATTTAACTCTGAACATTGCGTTTGGAAGTAGATCCTCAACAATTCCTGAGAACGACAGCATTTCTTGTTTTGACAAATTTATTTTCTCCTAATTCTTTTTTCTACTGATCTAGCGTGTCCCACTAAACCCTCGTAGTTTGCAAGTGTTATAACTGATGGACCAAGGGTTTCAATCCCTTTTTTTGATAGATTTATATATGAAATTCTTTTGTAAAACTCATTAACACTAACGCCACTTGAATATCTTGCTGACGAATTAGTTGGTAATACGTGATTAGAACCAACATTATAATCCGTCATAGCCATTACAGCATACTTACCTAAACAAATAGATCCTGAGTTTTTAATTTTTCTAACCATATTTTTATAGTTTTTAATATTAAGCTCTAAATGTTCTGGTGCAATTTTATTTACAGTATCAATAATTTTTTGATCAGATGACATATGAATTAAAATTCCATTATTAATCAAGCTACTTTTTGCAATTGTTGATCTTGGTAAATCTTTCAATTGTTTATTAATTTCTTCATTAACTTTTTTGATAGTCAATTTATCTTTTGAAATTAAAATACATTGAGCAAGATTATCATGTTCTGCTTGCCCTATAAGATCACTTGCTATCCATTCTGGATTTGAGAACTTATCACATACTATTGTCACCTCTGAAGGTCCAGCAGTCATCCCTTCAATTCCTACATCACCAAAGACTTCTTTTTTGGCAGCCGCTACATAAGAGTTTCCTGGGCCTACAATTTTATCAACTTTTTTAATTTTTTTAGTACCATATGCACCTGCTGCAATCGCTGATGGCCCACCTATTGAATAGATCTCTTTAATTTTACATTTTCTTGCGGCGTATAATACAGCTGGATTTTGTTTTCCTTTTTGACCTGGATTAATCATCACTAACCTTTTAACACCCGCAACAAGAGCTGGAATTGCATTCATTAAAACACTTGATGGGTATGAAGCTGTTGAACCTGGCACATAAATTGCAACTGATTCAATTGGAACATATTTATATTCCAATTTATTTTGTAATTTGTCAGTATAAGAAATATCTTTGAATTTTTGTAAAGAGTGAAATTTATAAATTCTATTATAAGCAAGATCAATTGCTTTTTTAACTTTTGGGTCTAGGGACTTTATAACTTTAGTTATTTTTTTAGGATTTGGAATAATAATACTATTTTTGTTAAATTTTTTTTCATATTTTAAAACAGCTTTATCCCCATTTTTTTTAACATCTGTAATAATTTTAGTAACTGAAACTGAGTTAAGCTGGACTTTATTTTTTCTTTTAGATAGCAGTTTATCTAAAACTACATTAAAGCTTTTAATTTTACTGTCTAATATTTTAATCATTAATCAATTTTATTTTGATCATCAAGAGTTACTTCAATTATTTCTGTCGATAAAGTTATATATGCATTATTAGTAAAAATTAAGCTAATCTCATAATTGTTATTATTTTTTAAATAATCCATAGTTATCAATTCAAGTTTTTGGTCAACATCGTCTTGTTTTATATTCTTGGATTTAACATTATCTACAAACTCAAATTTACAGATACTATTTACTTTTTTACTCTCATTTTCTGTTTCAATTTTTGTTCGCTTTAAAGATAATAAGAAAACCTTATTTTTTTGAAGATATTTGATTTCGCTAACTTTGATCTCAGCTCCAGCACAACATGCTGAAATCATTTGTAAACCTTCATTATCATTTGCAATAATTTTTGATAAATATTTTTTTTTCATTAATTAACTCTTCTAATTTTGGCGCCTACTTTTTTTAACTTCTTTTCTATGTTCTCGTACCCTCTATCAAGGTGATATATTCTATTAATTACAGACTTTCCTTTGGCTGTAAGTGCAGCAAGTATTAGTGAGACAGACGCTCTTAAATCTGTTGCCATTAGTTCTGCTGCTTCAAATTTAATATTTCCCTCTATTGTTGCTTTATTTCCATTAATAGAAATTTTTGCTCCCATTCTATTTAACTCTGCTACGTGCATAAATCTATTTTCAAATATTTCTTCTCTAATATAAGATTTCTTATTAGCCTTGCATAGTAGTACCATCATTTGCGCCTGTAGATCTGTTGGAAAATTAGGATAAGGAGATGTTTTAATATTTATGCTTTTAATTTTTTTACTTCCCTGAATAAGTATTTCATTTTTCTTTTGAATAATTTTTGCACCTATTTTTTTTAAAATATTGATTTCTGTGCTAATAATCTTTGGATCCATTCCTACAATCTTTAGATTTCCTTCAGTTAAAGCAGCAGCAATTAAGTAAGTACCTGCCTCTATTCTGTCTGGCATTACCTGATATTTTATTTCACTTAGATCCTTTACACCTTCAATTTTAATGGTTCTTTTTGCTGTCCATTTAATATTACAGCCCATCTTAATTAAAAAACTAACTAAGTCTTTAATTTCAGGCTCTATTGCACAATTTGATAATGTTGTTTTTCCTTTAGCTAAACAAGAGGCAATAATCAAATTTTCAGTAGCACCAACTGAAATTTTTGGAAATTTTATATTTGCTCCAACCAATCCTTTGGGGGCATTTGCGTGAACATACCCTTGGATGATTTTATATTTTACTCCAAGTTTTGATAGTGCTTTTAAGTGAATATCAACTGGTCTTGTACCAATCGCGCAGCCACCAGGCAAGGATACTTTTGCCTTACCAAACTTTGCAAGTAATGGTCCTAAAACTAATATCCCTGCTCTCATAGTTTTAACCAAGCTATAAGCTGCAAAAGTTTTGGTTTGCTTATTGTTGTTAATAGTCAATATTTTTTTATTATCTTCAATTGCTGAACCTAAAGACTTTAATAATAGTATCATTGTTTCAATATCTTTTACCTTGGGGAGGTTTGTTAAATATATTTTTTTATCTGATAATAAAGTTGCAGCTAAGATTGGTAGGGACGCATTTTTAGAACCTGAAATTCTAATTTGTCCCTTGAGCTTTGCTGCTCCAAAGACTTCCAATTTTTTCATGATTATACTTTTGGTAAAGTTACTCCAGTTTGACCCATATATTTACCCTTGCGGTCAGCGTATGAAGTTTCTGGAGACTGATCTCCTTTTAGAAATAAAAATTGTGCAACTCCTTCGTTTGCATATATTTTTGCAGGCAGTGGAGTAGTATTTGAAAATTCTAGAGTAACGGTACCAAAAAACTCTGATTCAATCGGTGTTACGTTAACAATAATTCCAGTTCTTGCATATGTACTTTTACCCACAACAATACACATAACGTCTCTTGGAATTTTAAAAACTTCTATTGTGGTTCCTAGGGCAAAGGAATTTGGAGGGATAATAATATATTCAGAGCTTTTTTTTGTAACAAAGTTATCTGAAGTAAATTTTTTGGGGTCAACAATAGAAGAGTTTACATTGTGAAATATTTTAAATTCATCAGCTACTCTTGCATCATAGCCAAATGAACTTAGTCCATAGGAAATTTTACCGTCTCTTACCTGCTTATCTACAAAAGGATAAATCATTGCCTCTTCTAGTGCAAGTTTTCTTATAGATTTATCGGAAAGTATTGACATTATTTGCTTTTCTTTTTATTTTTTTTTTGAAAAATTTTTCTTTTTTTAAGGTTTTTTTTAAGTGCCAAACTTAATCTTTCATTTTTTTCTTTATCACTCATTATTTATCTGGATTAGTTAAAAAATCTAAAGTGATAGGCTTTGATGCATCTAAAGTTTTCTCTGGTTCCTCTTCTACTCTTGGACCTTCTTTAGCTTCACGCTTTGCTTTTTTTTCTGCAAGCTTCTTCTCTCTCTTAGCTTGCTTTTCCATTAGCTTGTTGCCTTTGGTAGATTTGTAATCGTAATGAATTCCCATAAAATTTTCCTCCGCTAGATATAAATCATTATATGAAAAAAATTAAGGCAATTTTTTGAAAAAATGATTTATTATAGAAATACTTCAATAAATACCAAAATAGCCCCTATAGTTAAATGGTATAACATGTCCATGGTAAGGATAAGTTTCAAGTTCGATTCTTGGTGGGGGCACCAGACTAATTCTTGTAGAATATTTTTTTAGCTATAATTGTGATTATTATTAAGAACACAAACGCAAGCATTGGAATATATATATCTGGCGAATATATCAAGTCAATGATTCTTGGAGCTTCTAAATTTTGTTCTATGATTTTTTCAAGTCCACTTCCAATTGAAACAACTAAAAATAGTGGTGGTGTTAACCCTATTAATGTTGCCCAAAAAAAATTGCTTGCTCTAACATTAAAAATACAAGGTAATACATTTGATAATGCAAAAGGAATACCCCCGATAAATCTATAAATTAAAAGGTAAATAAATTCTGATTTTTTAAATTTAACTTCTAAATTTTTAAATTTATTTAAAAACTTTTCTTTAATGATTTCTTTAAAAAAATAATTTCCAATGGTGTATAGAATTGTTGCTCCAATAGTCATTCCAATTATTAGAATAAAAGTTCCAAGCCACTTACCAAAAATAAACCCTGCTAGGAGTGCAGCTGGTAAACCAAATCCAGCCATTACAACCCAAACAATTGTAGCTATTAAAAATATTAGAGAAATTAAAAATAAATTGGTTTGCTTTAATCCAAAAAAATAATCTCTATTATTTTTAATGAATTCATAGCTGGTTAATTCTCCAAGGGTGAATTTTGATAAAAAAAAGTATAAAAATGATGAAACAGCTAGAAGATAAAATAAACCTAAAGTTATCTTAACTTTTTTTGATTTTTCCATAATTTACTAGTGGTATTATAAAATCTTCTGTTTGCTATTTATACATATAATTACTATAAAGGGCGGAATTTAAAAAAACTTAAACAAATCCTATGAAAAGAACATATCAACCCAAAGTTGGAAAGCGTCTTAAAAAACATGGTTTCAGATCAAAGATGGCAACTAAAGGTGGAAAAAAACTTCTTAAGAGAAGACGTGATAAGGGACGTAAGGATCTTACAGTGTCATCTACTCAAAAAAAGCCAAAAGGTAAATAAGCTAGACTAAATGAAAAGCAAAATTGTTGCTCTTTCTAAAAACGAAGATTTTAAAAATTTACTTAAGAAGAAAAAAATCTCAAATAAATATATTACCCTCTTTTTTGGTTCTCTTGAAGACAAAGATAATAAAAAACTAAATATCAGCTTTGTAGCTAAAAAAAAACTGATCCGTGGTGCCGTCAAAAGAAATAAAGTTAAAAGAAGATTAAGAAATATTATAAACGAAGCTGTAAAAAATATATCAATAAACTTTAACTATTCTTACCTCGTGATTGCGAAAATAACTATGCTAAACAACGAATATGCGCTAATAAAAGACACTTTATTTAAAGACATAGAAAAAATTAAGTAATGAATATTATATCAAACATTTTAATTGGCCTGATCAAATTTTATAAAATGGTTATTAACCCCTACCTAACTCCTTCGTGCAGATATCTTCCAACATGTTCAGAATATGCAATTGAATGCTTAAGAACATATGGGCTCATTAAAGGGGTTTCTAAAAGTACAAAAAGAATTTTTTCATGTCACCCTATCAAAATATTAGGTGGTGGTGAAGGATTTGATCCGGTAAATAAAAAATTAAAGGCTAAAAAATAATGGATACTAGAAACGTAATAGCAGCAATATCACTATCAGCAGCAGTTATTATTTTATACTCTCTTTTTTTTCAGCCTGACCCTGCAATTATCAAGCAAAATTTAGCTGAACAAAAAAAAATTGAAAATAATACTGATACTCCTAGCTTAGATAAAAATGAAAACTTCTCAAAACTTTCAAGAGCAGATGCTTTAAAAGAAAATGATAGAATTCAATTTGAAAATGGTAGTGTTGTTGGATCTATTTCTTTAAAAGGTGCAGCAATAGATGATTTAACTTTCAAAGAATATAATGTTGAACTTAATGGAGGTGATAAAATAACTCTATTGAGCCCAAGAAATGTTGAAGATGGTTACTTAATTGAAAGTGGCTTTGTAAGCACTAACAAAAATATAGACGTACCTGATTCTTCTACAGTTTGGAAAGTTTCTGGAAATAAAAGATTAACTAATAATAGTCCTGTAAAACTGACATGGAGTAACTCTCAAGACATTACATTCGAAAAATATATAAGCTTAGATGATCAATTCTTATTTACTGTAAAAGAAAAAATAATTAATGCATCAGATAAATCTTATAATTTTTATTCATATGGGCAAATTATTAGAAATAAATTACCAGAAATATCTGGTTTTTATATTTTACATGAGGGGTTTCTATCTGTACTTGACGATCAGTTAATTGAAGAAGATTACGACGATATTCAGGAAAAGAAGTTTACCCAAACTGCGCAAGAAGGATTTGTTGCTATTTCAGATAAGTTTTGGGTTACTTCGGTTATACCTCCTAAAGGTAAAGAGTTTAAAACAACTTTTGATTATAAAAATAAATTCAGAGCTAACTACATATCCACAAAAGGTATTGAGGTTAAAGCAAACAGCTCTATTGAAGAAAAAATTCAAATTATAGTTGCAGCTAAAAGAGTAAATGTCATTGATGGTTATGCTGAAAGTCTAAATATCAATAAATTTGATCTAGCGATTGATTGGGGCTTTATGTATTTTATAACTAAACCTTTATTTTTTGTATTGGACTACTTCTTTAAATTGCTTGGCAATTATGGTTTAGCAATTATTGCTGTTACAGTTTGTATTAGATTGGCTTTCTTTCCTCTCGCTAACTTTAGCTTTAAGTCGATGGGAAAGATGAAGTTATTAGCTCCTGAAATGGCTAGATTAAAAGAAATTCATAAAGACGATAAAATGAAATTACAACAAGCAATGATGGCTCTTTATAAAAAAGAAAAAGTTAACCCCATGAGTGGTTGTCTGCCTATCCTAGTTCAGATTCCAGTTTTCTTTGCTTTATACAAAGTTTTATTTGTAACTATTGAAATGAGACACATGCCTTTTTACGGATGGATACACGACTTAAGTGATAGAGATCCAACATCTTTATTTAATGTTTTTGGTTTAATTCCTTGGGATCCACCTTCTTTCTTATTAATAGGTGCGTGGCCTATCATTATGGGTATTACTATGTTCATACAACAAAAGCTTAACCCAACCCCACCAGATCCAATACAGGCTAAAATTTTTATGTTCTTTCCAGTGTTTCTAACTGTAATTCTTGCACCATTTCCTGCAGGCCTTGTGATTTACTGGTCTTTTAATAATATATTTACAATGATTCAACAATATATTGTTCAAAGAAAAATGACTATTAAAACAACTTAAATGTTGTCGTTAAAAGAAACAGAGTTAATAAACATTTTACCTAAAGACGGTCCAACAGTTGAAGAGGTAAAAAAATACTTAGAAAAATATAATGATGAATTTATTGTCATTAAATGTGGTGGAAGTGTTTTAGTTGATCCAAAATTATTTGAAATTTTTATTAAAGATGTTGTTGTTTTAAACAAGCTCGGCTTTAATCCCATAATTGTTCACGGTGGTGGAAAAAGAATTAATAGCAAACTTGCAGCAGTTAGTATTAAAAGTAATTTTATTAATGGACTAAGAGTTACTGATAAAGATACTATCAATATAGTTGAGGATGTATTGATTGAATTTAACAAGGAAATTGTAGAGGCTTTAAGCGATCTATCCTGCAAGGCAAAAAGAATTACCACAAAAGAAAATAATATAATTACTGTCACACAGGAAAATAAAGACCTTGGTTTTGTGGGAACACCCACTAAAATTAACAAGGATTTCTTAAACGAAACTGTAAAATTGAATGAAGTACCAGTAGTTGCTCCTCTAGGGTTAGATAAAGATAATCAGACTTTTAATATCAATGCTGACACTGCAGCAGGCTCGATTGCAATTGAGTTAAAAGCTAGAAGATTAATGATTATTAGCGATGTACAAGGCGTATTAGATAATGAAAAAAAACTAATACCTGAAATTAACTCTCAAAAAGCTAAAGAATTAATTGATCAAAAGGTTATATCTGGTGGCATGATACCTAAAATTAACAATTGTCTAAATGTTGCAAGTAACGGGGTTAAAGGGGTAGTGATAATTGATGGAAGAAAAAATCACTCAATTCTTTTTGAGCTATTATCTGATAAAGGTTCTGGAACTTTAATTAGAGAATGAAAAATTTACTTAATATAAAATACTGGTTATTTGATCTTGATAACACTCTTTATAGCGGTCAAACAAAAGTTTTTTCAGAGGTTGATAAGAAGATGTCTTCCTTCATTTCAAAAAAATTTAATGTAGCTTTAACTAAAGCAAGAGAAATTCAAAAAGAGTACTTCTACGAATATGGAACAACATTATCAGGGTTAATGAATCATGATAAAATTGATCCACATGAATTTCTTGAATTTGTTCACGATATAGATATTAGCTGGCTTCCCAGAGATGAGCTATTGCGAGAAGAATTAATTAAAATTAAGGAAAAGAAATATATTTTTACAAATGGTTCTCATGCTCATGTTGAAAACGTAACTAAACAACTGGGTATAGATGGCTTGTTTGATGGAGCATTTGATATTGTTGATGCCAACTTTATCCCAAAACCGAAAATTGAACCTTACAAAAAAATTGTAGAAAAATTTGATTTAGATCCAACAAAATCAATATTGATTGAAGATATTGCTCATAATTTAGAACAAGCTAAAAATCTAGGAATGAAAACTTGTTGGCTTGAAAATGATGAGGCTTTTGCAAAAAAAGATGCCCATAAACCTTATATTGATTATAAGATTAAGATCTTGCCTTCTTTTCTTCAAGAAATTAATATATTAAAAGCACAATAAAAATAACCTACAAAAGATAAGTTAAAACTATGAAAGAATTTGAAAACATTATCAATACAGCTTGGAACAATAAAGATTCAATTAATGGTCAATCAGACCAATCAATATTGAATGCAGTTAAAGAAACAATTGAACTTGTTGATAAAGGTGTTTTAAGAGTTGCTGAAAAAAAAGATAATGAGTGGGTAGTTCACCAGTGGATTAAAAAAGCAATCCTTTTAAGTTTTAAAACTAACGAAATGCAAACTCTTGCAGGCCCTTACGCTACATGGTGGGATAAGGTTAAAGGAAAAACTGCAGGCTGGGGGAGAGAAGAACACAAAAAAGCTGGATTTAGAATGGTGCCTAATGGAGTGGTTAGACACGGATCTTTCATTGGGAAAAATGTTGTCTTGATGCCTTCATTTGTAAACATTGGAGCTTATGTAGATGAGGGAACTATGGTCGATACTTGGGCGTCAATTGGGTCTTGTGCTCAAATAGGAAAGAACTGTCACATATCTGGTGGTGCTGGAATTGGTGGGGTATTAGAGCCAATGCAGGCTAACCCAACAATTGTTGAGGATAACTGTTTTGTTGGCGCTCGTTCTGAAATAGTTGAAGGAGTGATCGTAGGTGAAGGGTCAGTTTTATCTATGGGTGTATTTATTGGTCAATCTACAAAAATTGTTTACAGAGAAACTGGTGAAGTAATCTATGGAAAAATTCCACCTTACTCAGTTATAGTTCCAGGTAGCTTACCAAGCAAAGATAGTAAGGGTCCTGCTTTATATTGTGCGGTAATAATTAAACAAGTTGATGAAAAAACTAGATCTAAAACTTCTATTAACGATCTATTGAGAGACTAAATGCCAACTTATAATGAAATTACATTAGCAAAAGAGCTAATAAGATTTCCAAGTATTACACCTGTTGATGTAGGTGTAATGAAATTCTTAGCCAATAAACTGACCACTATTGGATTTAAGTGTAAAATATTAGAATTTAAGGACAAAAATTCTAAACCAGTTAAAAATTTATATGCAAGATTAGGTAATGCACAACCAAACTTTATGTTTGCAGGTCACTTGGATGTGGTACCTCCAGGAAATTTAAAAGATTGGACCGTAAAACCATTTAGTCCTGCTATTAAAAAAAACCACTTAATTGGAAGAGGTGCAAATGATATGAAAGGTGCAATAGCAAGTTGGGTTGTTGCAGTGAATAACTTTATATCAAATAATAAAAAATTTAAGGGTTCTATTAGTTTATTGATTACAGGTGATGAAGAAGGTGTTGCAATCAACGGTACCAAAAAAGTAGTTGATTACCTAAAGAAGAAAAAAGAAAAAATAGATTTTTGTTTAGTTGGAGAGCCTACTAACCCTAATAAACTTGGTGAAATGATTAAAATTGGTAGAAGAGGAAGTATGAACGCAGAGTTAACTATAATTGGAACTCAAGGCCACGTTGCCTATCCTCATCGTGCTAACAACCCATCAACTACAATGATCAAAATACTAAATGAAATAAAAAAAATAAAATTTGATAAAGGAACAAAAGATTTTCAACCAACAAATTTAGAAGTAACTAAAATTAATATCAATAATACTGCTGACAACGTTATTCCAAGTGTTGCTAGAGCTTCATTTAACATAAGATTTAACAATAAACACACGTCCTCTAGCTTAAAAAATAGATTAAATAAAATTTTTAAAAAAATTACCAAAAAAGATAAGTCTAATTTTAAAATAGAATACCGTGTATCAGGTGAAGCTTTTTTAACTAAACCTAATAAAACTACTTACATGATTCAAAATGTCATAAAAAAAATTACAAAAATTAAACCACAACTATCTACAACAGGCGGAACTTCTGATGCGAGATTCATTAGAAAAATTGCTCCATGTTTAGAATTTGGTCTAGTAGGCAAAACAATGCATAAAGTAGATGAGGCAGTATCTATTTCAGATTTAAAAAAGTTAACTAAGATATATTCTAGTATTTTAGAAAATTATTTCTAAATGAAAACTGGTTTAATAACCTCTGATACTTATCAAAATCACAATACAGGCGACGGGCATCCAGAAAAAATTGATAGAGTTACTGCGGTAATTGACAATTTTAAAAAGTTAGATAATAAAAATTTGATTTGGAAAAAACCTTCAAAATTTGACAGATCACTTTTAGAAATAACTCACAATTCTGATTATATAAATTTTGTAGAATCATCTTTTCCAAAGAAAGGATTGTCTTTTTTAGATGGAGATACAATTGTCTCTCCAGGCAGTAAGGAGGCTACTTCAGATGCTGTAGGATCAATCATTACGGCTATTGATGGTGTTCAAAATAATGAATTTAAAAATGCTTTTTGTGCAGTCAGACCTCCTGGACACCATGCAGAAAAAAATAAAGCTATGGGTTTTTGTATTTATAACAATGTAGCTGTTGGAGCTAATTACCTAATAGATAAATATAAACTTAATAAAATTGCAATCATTGATTTTGACGTTCATCATGGAAACGGAACGCAAGACATTTTCTATGACGATGAGAAAGTTTTATATATTTCAACTCATCAATTCCCGTACTACCCTGGATCTGGTACAGAACAAGAAAAAGGTAAACATAATAATATATTCAATATTCCACTACCTGCTGGCACGACCTCTGAGGAGTATTTAAGTGCTTATGAATATGTACTCAAAAAAATAGCTGAATTTAAACCTGAATTTATATTAATCTCTGCCGGTTTTGATGCCCATAAGGATGATCCATTAGCCCAATTTCAATTAGAGAGCAAAGATTTTTACGAAATCACCAAAAGAACTTTAGAGTCATCTAGATTATATTGTAATGGAAAAGTGGTCTCTATCCTAGAAGGTGGTTACGACCTCTTAGCACTTCAAGAAAGTACCGAGATGCATGTAAAAGCTTTAATAGAATTTGATTGATAATTTCTCAATAGACATTAAAGAACTCATGATGAAACTTTATAGAATTCAAAAATCTGACATCGATAAAAAGGGTCGTGGCCTTTATGCTGCAAAAGATATTAACGAAGGTACTAGAATTATTGATTATGTTGGTAAAATTATTACTAAAAAACAAACAGAAGAGACTGAAAGATTTGATAATGCGAAACCTATCTACTTATTTAACTTAAATAAGAAATATGACATGGATGGGGATGTTTCATGGAACCCTGCGCGTTTAATAAATCACTCTTGTTCTAATAACTGTGATTATAATGGAACAGGTTTAAAGTTATGGGTAGTTGCCATAAAGGATATTAAAAAAGGTGAAGAAATAACTGCTGATTATGGTTTTAGTTACGATGGAGACTATAAACAATTCTCATGTAAATGTCGTTCTAAAAACTGTTGTGGTTATATTGTTCGAGCTGAATCAAGATGGAGAATTAATAAAAAATTCAGTATTGGTCGACAAAAATCTAATAAATAACTTTTTCCAAAAACAAGCCTTCAGCTGGTGCAGGAGGAGCACAAAGTATTCTTTTTTTTGATTTAAAAACATAATCAAACTTTTTTAAATCCCACTTTTTTTCAGCTAGATATTTTAAGCAACCAACCATTGATCTAACTTGTTGTTGTAAAAATGATTGAGATTTAAATTGTATTTCAATTCTTCCTTTAATTGATTTTATTTTAATTGATTTCATAGTTCGAATTGGACTTTTAGCATTACAACTTGATGATCTAAATGCAGAAAAATCATTAGTGCCTAAAAGTTTTTTTGCACCCTCTTTCATTAAAGTAACATCTAGCTCTTTAATTATGTGCCACCCTCTTCCTTTTTCTAGAGAAGGTCTACTCAATCGATTAAAAATTATATATTTATAAATCCTTTGTTTTGCAGAAAATCTTGCATGAAAATTTATGTTTCTCTTTTTAATATTTATAATTGATACACTCGTATCATTTACAAAATGATTTACTGATTTTAAAAACTTATCTATGTTTTGAATTTCTTTTTTGCATTCGAAATGTGCTGATTGTTCAATGGCATGAACCCCTGAGTCTGTTCTTCCAGATCCAATTAATAATATTTTTTCTTTTAAAAGTTTAGATAGTTTTGTTTGAATTAATTTTTGAATTGATTTTCCTTTAGATTGAATTTGCCAACCAATAAAATTGGTTCCAACATATTCAATTAAAATTTGATATCTATGCATTACTTAATTTTGAACCTTTTTTAATTTGCGATCCAAGCATAAATTCACTAATATTTTGAGGCCTTTTCCCTTGTCTTTGAATTTCTAGAACTTTAATTGATTTTTTATTGCCACAACTAATCTCTAAATAGTTATCTAATACCTCTCCAATTTTACCTCTACCAAGAGCTAAACTTGCTTTTAAAATTTTGTATCTTTCCCCATTGTAAGTAAAAAAAGCACCAGGACTTGGATATAATCCATTTATTTTACCAATAATACTTTCTGCAGTTTCACCCCATTCTATTTGGCCTTCTGTTTTTTCAATTTTAGCTGCATAGCTTGCTTCATTATGATTCTGTTCTTTAAATTCTATTTTATCGTCTAGGATATTGTCAATATTATCCAATATTTTTTCCGCCGCTATTGTGGAAAGCTTTTCAGATATTGTTTCTGAATTATCATCAGTCATAATTTCTATTTTATAAGAATTACAAATAGGTCCTGAATCTAATTTTTCCTCTATTCTCATAACACTGATACCCGTTTCTTTTTCTAAATTCATAATTGATCTTTGAATAGGCGCTGCTCCTCTCCATTTTGGAAGGAGTGATGCGTGAATATTAATAAAACCTTTTTTAACTAAACTTAAATACTCTTTTGGAATAATTTGTCCGTAAGCAACCACAATTGCTATATCCGCATTTAATTTTTTTAAGTAATTATATTCTTCAGTATTGTTTTTTAATGAACTTGGTGTTCTGTATTCTATTTTTAGGGTTTCTGAAATTCCTTGAACAGGTGATTTATTAATCTTTTGTCCTCTTTGTGATTTTTGAGGTGGCTGTGTATACACCACTGATACTGAGTAACCATTTTGATATAATGATTTTAATATCGACACAGCAAATAATGGCGTACCCATAAATACAATTTTTTTTAACATTTTCTAGAAAATTTCTCTTTTAACCTTAATCTTAGAAAGTTTTTTTATAATCATTGATTTTTTTAATTTTGATAAATAATCAATAAACAAAATTCCCTCTAGATGATCCATTTCATGTTGAATGCAAGTTGCTAATAATCCATCTGCTTTTAATACTTGTTTTTTTCCATTATAGTCCAAATACTCAACTTCACATGAGTTGGGTCTTTCTATCTCTGCAAACTGGTCTGGTACAGATAAGCATCCTTCTTCATATTTTGCTTTCTCCTCATTTTTATTTTTTATAACTGGATTGACAAAATACCTTGGTTCTTTGTTATCTTCATCTCTACCAAGATCCATAACTATAATTCTTTTAGGAACTCCAATCTGAATAGCTGCAAGACCAATACCAGGAGCGTCATACATTGTATCAAGCATATCGTCCATTAGTGTTCTCTCAGCATCACCAACTTTATCAACACTCTTTGATATTTGACGTAATAACTTGTTTGGTTCTGTTAAAATTTTTTTAACTGACATAATTACAGATTATTTTATTATAAATTTTAAACTTTTAAAGGAAGAACTTTAAGAAGAATCTTATTTCTTAATGGGTCAACATCAAGCTGATTAAGCGTACTGATTATAAAATATAATGTATCATCATCGATATCTTTTATCTCATCTTGCCCAATAACCTCAACAATTCGCAACATAGCAGCTGCCATATCGGAAGTATTAATAAATATTTGAATATCAGAAGGTATTTCTGACTCTTTTATCTCGTATAAATCTTTAAATTTTTTTGATACTTGAATGCCGTCTGACTTAAAAGTTTCAACTAAAATGATGTCTTTTTTTGAAAAGAAATATTTTTTATTTTTTTTAACTTTTTTCAATGAATCATTTAAATCTTTAGTTATATTTTTTAACGAAGCACCACCTTTGAAATAGTTAATCAATTTTGATTGATGTAAAACTTTGTTATTTATTTTAATACTGGTTAATTCAGTTTTATCTAAATCAACATAGTTGTTATAAAAAGAGCTAAAATTAGAAGGAACTTCTTCTTTTTCAATCTCTTTTAAAAACGTTCTTAGCTCTACATCAAATGCATTTTCCATGCCTTCATTTTTGAATGAATTCTTTAAAGCATTTATTAATAGAAGTTTACTTTCAATTTCAGTAGTAATTAAAATTCCTTGATAAATTAATGCTCTTGATTCAACAGCAGATAATACTTTTGTGGATTCTTTAATATTTAATAATTGATTAATATTGAATTGAAATCTTTTATAAAGTTCAAATAATTCTTTTTCTTCATAATGTTTTTCATGTGTGGCTTTTTCAATACGATTAATCTTATCTATATCTGTAATCTCTATATCTTTAGTGTTACCTAATAAATTTGATGCTGATAAATATTTCCAAATTTGTTTAGATGTAGAGTCCTTAGGTTCAAATTTAAATTGGGGATTGGTCCTGTGTGATAGATGAAAATCTAAAATTGTATTTTCTGATATCTCTAAATCTGGTTCATTAGAATATCCCATTAAAAAATTTATTTTTTTTTCATAAAATTTATTATCAAAACCTACTTCTTTTTTTAAATCTAACAATAATTGAGCTTCTTCTTTTTTGTTATTATTAATTAAACAATAGATATTAAATTTTGATAAATAATCATCCTGAATTAGACCTTTAATGTTAGAAAATATCTCACATGCCTTTTTTATTTTAGATCTAGAAAGATAATCATTCACCAATAGCTTGGTAAGCTTGGGGTGGTCGTTGATTATTTGATTTTTTATTAAATAGTTTTCAATTAATTGAAGATTAGAATTTTTAATAAGCCAGTTTGATTTTAATTGTAAGAATTGATCTTTCGAAATATTTATTTCAGGATAATGAGCATTAGTTAAAAGTAAAATATCTAAAATTTCTGAAGCATCTTTTGAAAGATTCATTTTATTAATTCTTTTAAATATATTTAAGATTTGATCTCCGTTTGAATTAGACCACATATTAATATTTAGTCCATTTTCTGCTGGATCATACAGCCCTACAATTTCGATTTTATTTGAGGTTAATTCCTGATCTTCTTCTATATTTATTTGATTATCTTTTTGGGATTGCATTTTATAAATGCTATTCTGTGTAACATTTTTTTCTTCATTGTTTTCAATTATATCAAAATTTTCAACAGCTTTTTTCTCTTCAATATTCCATATATCAATAGGTTCTTGAGATTGAGCAGTAAATCCAAAAAATAAACAAAATAAAATAAATGATAAATATTTTTTATTTAATAATTTTAAGTTTTTCATTTGAAATGATTTTTTCAATTTCTTTATTAGGGGATGGAAAATCAATTTTGTTCAATAATATCAATGCACCAAGAATAACAATCAAAACTAATGTTATTTTAATTATAAAGTTTTTACTTGTGCCAGTACTTGTATTTTTTGAAAATTGCATGTAATCTGTATTAATTCCAAATTAAGACATATTTGTGTTTTTTCAATAAAGAAAGCTTATGAATTTAATTAAAAACCTCGTTTTTTTAGGCATGATGGGGTCTGGAAAATCTTCTATTGGCAATTTAGTTTCTAAAAAGTTAGATCTTCCATTTATTGATATAGATAATTTGATTGTAGAAAAAGCTGGAATGAGTATTTCAGAAATATTTGAGAAAAAAGGTGAGGTATATTTTAGAAATCTAGAAGAAAAAATTACACTCAAAACTTTAAAAAAAATTAAAGTTGTTATTTCTCTTGGTGGTGGTGGATTTATTAATGCTAAAATTAGAAAAGAAATTCTTGCTAACCATTTTTCATTTTGGCTTAATTCAGATGAATCAATTTTAGTTAAAAGAATTAAAGATAGCAAAAAAAGACCTCTCGCATTTAATTCAACAGATCGAGAAATAAGAGAAATAATTAAAAATAGATCAAAAATATACACAAATGCACAATTTAAAATAAACTGTAATAAACTTACAAAAACTGAGATAGTAAAAAAAATTATAAAAATTTATGAACTTAATTAAACTTCAGGTAAAAACTACTAGTCACAAATATCCAATTTTTATAGGGAGTGACATCTTAAATAAACTTAAGGTAATTTTAAAAGAAAATTTGATTAGTTTTAATCAATGTCTTGTTATTGCTGATAAAAATGTACCAAAAAAACTAATAGATAAAGTCTTAAATGCTTTACCTCAAAAAAAAATATCTCTTCATTATTTTAATTCTAGCGAAAAAAACAAAAATCAAAAAAGTATTAATAACATTTTATCTATTCTGCTAAGTAAAAATTTTAATAGAAACGATTGTGTGATTTCCATTGGAGGTGGTATTACTGGAGATGTTTCTGGTTTTGCAGCTAGTATATTTAAGAGAGGGTTAAAATTTATTAATATACCTACCACTTTGCTCTCTCAAGTAGATTCTTCAATTGGAGGAAAAACAGGGATAAATAGCAAATATGGTAAAAATTTAATTGGTGCGTTTTACCAACCAAGTTTGGTAATTTCTGACATTGTTTTTTTGAAATCTCTGCCTAAAAGAGAAATTATATGTGGGTATGGAGAAATTTTAAAACACGCTATAATTGCAGATAAAAAATTTTTTACCTTTTTAGATATAAATGGTTCTCAAATTTTAAACCTTAAAAGTCCCTTAATAGAAAAAGCAATTTTCAAAAGCTGTTCTATTAAAAAGAAAATTGTTGAAACTGATGAAAAAGAAATGGGTATAAGAAAAATTTTAAATTTCGGACATACATTTGCTCACGCTTATGAGGCGACGCTAGGTTATTCAAAAAAACTTAATCATGGGGAATCAGTTATTCTAGGTATTAAAACAGCTGCAAAATTTAGTTTATTAAACAGTATTCTAAGTATTAAAGACTTTAACTTGATTGAAAATCATTTGAATAAACTAAACCTTCCAAAAAATATTAATAAATTCTTTTCTATAAAAAATTTAAATAAAATATTGTCTTTTATGAAAAAGGATAAAAAAAATAATACGAAAAAAATAAATTTAGTCTTACTTAAAAAAATAGGGTCTCCAATACATAAACTACAATTTGATGAAAAAAAAATTAATCTTTTTCTAAGAAAAGAATTAATTAAGTAGTATTTGAATAGAGTGAATGTGTTCTTTTAATTCCCTGTCCAAAGCACTATAAATTTTTTTTGTTGATACTATCTTGCTTGATTTAGCAAGTTCTTCCGAATTTATTATAAGTTTTAAATGAAATTTTCCTTCTTGGTGGCCCTTATGATTTTTATGTAAAAAACTTTTATCCTCAATTTTGAGATCCTGAATAACAATTTCTGTTTCAAGCTTATTTTTAACAATTGCAATTAATTCATTTATATTCATAAGTATTATTTTATTATTATATAACATGAAAAATATTTGTGACTGGAATAATTGCTTGGAAATTGGTGAATATAAGGCGCCAATTGAAAAAGATAATAGCAAAAGCTACAGACTGCTTTGTTTAGCTCATGTTAAAGAATTTAATAAAAATTGGAATTATTTTAAAGGAATGGATGATGAGCAAGTGTTTGATTTTTTAAAGTCTGATATGACTTGGCATAAACCTACACAAAGCTTCAGTTCTTCAGATAATTTTTTTAAAGTTCTTTGGAATAACACTTTAAAAGATGAATTTGATAAGACTAAACTTAGAGGTGAATATAATCACATGAATCAGTTCAAGTTTGATGCCAACGATATTAAGGCTTTTAGTATTTTGGGTGTTTCAGTTGGTTTAAAATGGGAACAAATACAAGACAAATTCAAAACTCTTGTCAAAAAATTTCACCCTGATATTAATTTAGGAAATAAAGAATACGAAGAAAAACTTAAATTAATCACTTTAGCTTACACCCAGCTAAAAAACACTTATAGGGAAAAAATTGACACCTAATTTAAATATACAACCAGATATCAAAATGTCTTTAAAGCAATCTTTTGGAATTGATTCAGATATGGAGGTTGATGCATTCTCAAAAAAAAGTGAGTATGTACCTGAAATAGATAAAAATTATAAATTTGATAGAGATACTACACTTGCAATCATATCTGGTTTTGCCTTTAATAAGAGAGTTTTAGTTCAGGGATATCATGGAACTGGCAAGTCAACTCACATCGAACAAATTGCAGCAAGATTAAACTGGCCTTGTATTAGAGTAAACTTAGACAGTCATGTAAGTAGAATTGATCTTATTGGAAAGGATGCAATTGTTGTAAAAGATGGGAAGCAAGTTACAGAATTTAAAGAAGGTATTTTACCTTGGTCTATTCAAAATCCTGTTGCACTTGTTTTTGATGAATATGATGCTGGAAGACCAGATGTAATGTTTGTTATTCAAAGAGTATTAGAAGCTGAGGGAAATTTTACTCTTTTAGATAAAAATAAAGTTATAAAACAAAATAAATTTTTTAGATTATTTGCAACCTCTAATACGGTTGGGTTAGGAGATACAACTGGATTGTATCACGGGACACAACAAATAAATCAAGGACAAATGGATAGGTGGAATATAGTTACATCTTTAAATTACTTAAGCCTTGATAAAGAAATGGAAATTATTTTGGGAAAAAATAAAAATTTGAATAACCCCAAAGGTAAAGAAAAGATATCCAATATGATTAAAGTAGCCTCTTTAACTAGAAAAGGTTTTATAGCAGGAGATATTTCAACAGTTATGAGTCCTCGAACTGTCTTGCATTGGGCTGAAAATGCAGAAATCTTCAAAGATACTGGTTATGCATTTAGAGTTACATTCTTAAACAAATGTGACGATATTGAAAAGAGTACTATAGCTGAATATTATCAAAGATGTTTTGGTGACGAATTACCAGAGTCAATGGTTAATATTCAGATTTAAATGAGCAATAAAGAAGATAATTTTAAAGAACAATTTAAACAAGCTTTAATCTCCACTGCAAAAGTAATTTCAGAAGATTATAAGCTGAATGTTAAAAAAATTGATAAAAATTTTAAATCGAAAAAAGTAGATTTTTTTGATGCGACAAATTTATCTCATAGAGATGACTTTATTAGATTGAGAGCTGAAGCAGATTCGGGTGCGCTTAAAAAAAAATTTTCCAATAAAGAGATATTTAATAAAAACTTACCTAATAATCCCTCTTGTAAATCTCTGTATAGTATTGCTGAAAAAATTAGATATGAGGTTTTAGGTGGAAGAATGCTTAAAGGTGTCGAAAAAAATCTGAGCGAAAATTATAATCAAAAAATAACTTCAGTTCGTAAAGATCAATTAAAAAATAAAGAAGATGTTCCTATAACAGAAGCTTTTGAACTTTATATGTTAAAAAAATTTTTTAATTTAAAGCTTAATGCTGTATCTTCAAGAATGTTAAGCTTTTGGGAAAAAGATTTTAGCTCCTCCATTGATAAGCATCTGGACTTTTTAAATAAAAATTTAGAAGAGCAAGATAACTATGGGTTAAAATTTTCAGAAATTCTTCAAAGTATGGATATTTTTAATTCAAATAATGATGAGAACAATGATGATAATGATGAAAAAGATAACGAACAAGAGAATAAATCAGAAAAAAATGATGATAATCAATCAGATGGTAAAGAAGAAAAAAATAAGCAAGATGAGACTCGGGCAAGCCTAGACGCAGGCTTTGATCTTAGTGACCAGCAAATGGATGAGCAATTTGAAGATTCTGATTCTCTAAAAGAGAGTACAGATAATGTAATACAAAAAACTAATTTAAACAATATAGACCAAGAATATAAAATTTTTACTTCAGAATTTGATGAAATTGCAAAAGCTGAGACCTTAGAAGATATAAAAGAAACACAAAGATTGAGAAAGAGTTTAGATCAACAGCTTGTTGGCTTCCAAGACCTCATAACAAAACTTGCAAATAAGTTACAAAGACAACTACTTGCAAAACAAAATAGAGCTTGGGAGTTTGATTTAGAAGAGGGATTATTGGATAGTTCTAAACTAACTAGAATTATTATGGATCCATATAATTCACTATCCTTTATGAAGGAAAAAGATCTTGATTTTAAAGATACGATAGTAACTTTGTTGATTGATAATTCAGGATCAATGCGCGGACGTCCTATAACAATCGCGGCACTTTGTGCGGATATATTATCTAGAACCTTGGAAAGATGCTCTGTGAAGGTTGAGGTATTAGGTTTTACGACTAAAAACTGGAAAGGTGGAAAAAGTAGAGAAGCTTGGACCAAAACTGATAAACCGAAAAGTCCCGGAAGACTTAATGACTTAAGACACATAATATATAAAGGAGCAGACACTCACTGGAGACAAGCTAAAAATAATATAGGTTTAATGCTAAAAGAAGGGCTATTAAAAGAAAATATAGACGGAGAAGCTATATCTTGGGCTTACAATAGAATTAAAAAAAGAAAAGAAGAAAGAAAAATTCTAATGGTCATTTCTGATGGTGCGCCAGTAGATGACTCTACTTTGTCAGTTAATTCAGGAGACTTTCTAGAAAAACATTTGAAAAAAATGGTTAAATTTATAGAAACGAAAAGTGATATTGAAATTTTAGCAATTGGTATTGGACATGATGTTTCTAGGTACTACGATAAGGCTATTAAAATAACCGATGTGCATGAGCTTGGAGATGTGATGATTTCTCAACTAAGTGGTCTATTTGAAAATAAAAATAAATTGCACTAAAGGTTTATAAGATCTTTATTTTTCCATTTAATACTAACTTCAGCACCACTTCTTGTTTCTGAATTTTTACATAAAATATCTGCATAATTCTTTTCAAGCAAAGTTTTACCTATGAAGATACCAAGACCTAGTCCTGATTTAGATTTTATAGAGGATTTATAAGACTTAATATAAGGTTCACCAATATTTCTTAACACATCTTTGGAGTATCCTTCACCATCATCCTCAATTATAATTTCTGTAGTGTCATTATCACTTTTTAAAATTATGAAAACTTTGCTGTTTGAAAATTTATTTGCATTACCAATAAAATTTCTTAACCCATAAACAACCTCAATAGATTTAGTAATATTTAATGAATTTAAATTTTGATCAAAATTTAGAATAAATTCTTTTTTACTTATTTCCTTAAAAGACTTTATAATTTCATTTAAATAGTCAGCTACAGATAAATCTCTATCAATAAAATTATCCTCAACAATGGGATTTAACGTTAATCTTTTTAATATTTTGCTACATCTTTCTATTTGACTCACCAAAAGACTGACATCCTTTTTAGCTTCATCATTATCTTTAAATTGTTCTAATAAATCTGAGGATATAATTTTTATAGTAGAAAATGGAGTACCTAAAGAATGAGCAGCAGCAGCAGCTTGACCGCCGAGTGACAAAAGCTCGTGTTCTTTCGACATAATTTCTTCCATTTTGTTTAGGGCTTCTTTCCTAATCCTAGATTCTTTTCCAAAGGTTAAGGCAAAATAGTTTAAAAAAATTAAAGCAATAATTAATGAGACAGGAATTGAATAATAATAACTACCATCAACATGAAAATGTTCACTAACTGGGTAAGGCAGTGGTTGGTTAAAAAAAGTAAGAAAAATAATTGTTAAAATAGTGATGCCAACTAACAATAAATTACTCTTAAGGCCTAAGTTTGATGATGAAAAAATAGCTGGAATTATTAAAAAAATTGAGAAAGGATTTACAATTCCTCCTGTTAAATAAATTAAGCCACCTAACATTAAAATATCAATTAATAAAAAAATAAATGCTGTTTTATCTAATAGCTGTGTATTCTTATTAAGATAAATTAAATAAAGATTGCTTAGTATTCCAATTAAAATTATTGAATTTTCTAAAATTAAATCGAATTTAAAATCAAAAATAAAATATATAAAGTTTACTGTTATTAACTGACCAATAATAGCTACCCATCTTAGATTGATGTATGTAGATTTTTTTAATGAAAAATATTTCGAAGTTTCGAAAAACTTCATTATTAGATATCTAAATTTTGAACATTAATTGCGTTAGAGACAATAAAATCTTTTCTTAAAGCAACGTCATTACCCATCAAGGTATGGATAAGGTGTTGGTCTTTTTTTAAATCTTTTGAATATTGAACTTGTAGTAAATTTCTTGTCTCCGGATCTAAAGTGGTGCTCCATAGTTCTTCTGGATTCATTTCTCCTAAACCCTTGAACCTTTGAATGCTCATTTTAGATTTTTCCTCTTCATAGGCTTTGATAAATTCTTTGCTTCCTTTTTTAGCTTTTTGTAATTCTTTGTTATTTTTTAGAATATAATTTTCTAATTCACTTTCGTCTTTTATATAAATTCCTTTTGTACCTTTATTAATCTTAAATAATGGTGGTTGAGCAAGGTAAACATGTCCATTTTCTATTAATTTATTAAACGGCTTATTATTAAAAAATGTTAATAGTAGTGCTCTAATATGTGATCCATCAACATCTGCATCGGTCATGATAATAATTTTTCCGTACCTTAAATCTTTTAAATCTATATCCTCAACCTTTGGATCAAGACCAAGGGCATTAATTAAAGTAACAACTTCATTAGATGACATCATTTTAGCTAACGATTTTGTTCTGTGTTCACTTCCATCTCTGTTACTATTTTTTTTAAGAGCAATCTCCTCAACATAAGTATTAAGAATTTTTCCTCTTAATGGTAATACTGCTTGATTTGATCTGTTTCTGCCTTGTTTTGCTGAGCCACCTGCAGAATCTCCCTCAACTATAAACAATTCAGTCCCTTCTTGTTTTCCTATTTGACAGTCAGCTAATTTTCCAGGTAATCCACTTAATTCTAAAGCACCTTTTCTCCTTACATTTTCTCTCGCTTTTCTAGCCACATCTCTTGCAAGTGCTGCCTGCATTACTTTTGCTAAAATAATTTTAGATGTAGTTGGATTTTGATCAAACCATATTGATAGTTTTTCACTAACAATACTTTCTACTATCATTCTTACCTCAGATGAAACTAACTTATCTTTTGTTTGAGAGGAAAATTTTGGATCAGGTATTTTTGCTGAAATAACGCAAGTAAGACCCTCTTTAATATCATCACCTGATATTGTTAATTTATTTTTTTTTAGCAAATTATGTTCTGTTGCATATTTATTGATTACTCTAGTTAATGCACTTCTAAATCCCAGTAAGTGAGTACCTCCATCTTTTTGATAAATATTATTTGTATAGGGATAAATATCTTCACCGTAGCTAGCATTCCACTTTAAAGAGCATTCGATTTCAATATTATCTTTTTTACCCTCAATATAGATAGGTTTTTTAAATAAATCATTTCCAGTCTTATTTATAAGTTTTTCTCTTTTTTCATCTAAAAAATTAACAAATTCTAAAACACCTCCATCAAATTTAAATATAATTATTTTTTCTTTTTTTAAGTTTAAATCATTTACCGTTATTTTTATTCCTTTATTCAAGAATGCTAGTTCACGCATTCTTTTAATAATTATATTTGGAGTAAATTTTATAGAAGAAAATATTTCTTTTGATGGCAAAAATGTTATTTGGGTACCAGTTCCTTTTGATTTGCCTATAACTTTAAGGGGCGCTTTTGAAGCTCCATCTTTAAACTCTATAAAATATCTATTTCCATCTCTATCTATTTCTAATTTTAATTTTTCTGATAATGCATTTACAACTGAAACCCCTACACCATGCAAACCACCTGATACTTTATATGAATCATGATCAAATTTTCCACCCGCATGTAGTTGGGTCATTATAACTTCTGCAGCAGACATTTTTTCGCCTTTATGCATATCTACTGGTATTCCCCTACCATCGTCTCTAACAGTGATAGTTCCATCAGAATTAATTTTAACATCTATATTTTTGCAGTGTCCAGCTAAAGCTTCATCTATTGAGTTATCCACAACTTCATAGACCATGTGATGCAAGCCAGTCCCATCGTCTGTATCACCAATGTACATACCCGGTCTTTTTCTAACTGCCTCAAGACCTTTTAAAACTTTAATTGAGTCTGCTTGATATGTCGAATTATTTTTCATATTTAATATATTAGAATTCGTTTTTTATATCATTTATTCAATAAATTGGATTAATTTAATGATTTATCTTAAGTTCAAATGCTTTAAAAAGCCCCTATTTTAAATAATAATTTCATTTAAAGTAAGTTTATACAAATCAAAAAAAATATATTCAAAAATAATAGAATCTTTCTACGGACAGAAATACTCCCAAACAACTTTGGCAAAGTAAATAAAAAATTATATAGCATCGGTCTTAAAAAAATTAATCAAATAAATGCTGATTATTATTTTACAAATATTTAAGCTAATGGCGGAGAGACAGGGATTCGAACCCTGGGTACTTTTAACAGTACACACACTTTCCAAGCGTGCGCTTTAAACCGCTCAGCCATCTCTCCTATTACAGATTATTTTTATAATAACACATTGATGTATTTTTTATGTGATATATTTTTTTTTCTTTTTCAAGTTCATGGATGTATTTACAGACATCCTTACTGGATTCCTTGCCTACAACATAATCGTGCCAAATGATTATTCCTCCATATGAAAGCATTTCAAATGCTTTTTCAGAATCGTTTTTCACAACACTATAAGTGTGACCTCCATCAATAAAAATTAGGTCAAATTTCTTCAAAAAATTTACCGTTTTAAACTCTCTAGAATCAATAAAGATTATATCAATTTTTGATTGAACTTTTTTTCCAGAAAATAAAAATTTTTCATAATTGCTTTCTTTTAAAATATTTTTGATTGAGATATTGTTATCTTTTTTAGACAAGTTAAGGTTTTTAGACTGCTCTTGACTTAAAGTTAAGCTTATAATTTTTGTATCTTGACTAGAATTTAAAGCCATTAAATACGTATTTTTTCCACTGCAAGTTCCAAATTCAAATATATTTTTACTAATTTTACTCAAACAAGAGAGTATCCAAGATTCATAATCGGTTGTCATTCCAACAATCTTATAACTCTGAGGAATACTAAAACTTTTAATAATTAAATCATCACTTGGTCCAAGTAAATTATCAGTTATTTTATTTGGTTTAAAAATTTCGTGAACATTTTCTATTTCAACAGATTTAATTTTTTTTTTAAATAATCTTCTTATTTTTTTCTTATTATAATAATATAAAATTATTAATATTATAATTATTAAGAAGTTAGACATCTTTATTAATCTTTAACACACCGATAAAAGCTTCTTGAGGTATTTCTACTTTTCCAAATTGTTTACCTCTGGCCTTACCTTTTTTCTGTTTATCAAGTAATTTTCTTTTTCTATCTCTTGCTCCACCACCGTGAATTTTAGTTAATACATCTTTTTTAAAACCTTTTATTGTTTCTCTTGCTATAATTTTTCCACCAATTGCAGCCTGTACCGGGATCATAAAATTATGCCGTGGAATTAAATCTCTTAATTTTTCACACACTTCTCTTCCAACTGTTTGGGCAAAATCTTTATGAACCATCATTGATAAGGCATCTACTGGTTCCGCATTTACAAGTATTCCAAGTTTCACTAAATCGCCCTCTCTGTGACCAATGATCTCATAATCAAAACTAGCATAACCACTCGTCATTGACTTTAGTCTGTCGTTAAAATCAAATACAACTTCATTTAAAGGTATTTCATAGTTTAAAACTGCTCTATTTCCAGAATAACTTAAGTTTGTTTGTACTCCTCTTTTATCTTGGCAAACTTTTATAATTGCTCCCAAATACTGATCTGGAGTAATAACTGTAGCTTTAATCCAAGGTTCCTCAATATAGTTAATTAATGTGGGCTCTGGTAAACTTGAAGGGTTTTGTAATTCTATTACCTCACCTTTATTCATGTGAACTTTATAAACAACACCTGGTGTTGTGGTTAATAAATTTATATCAAATTCTCTCTCTAATCTTTCTGTAATAATTTCTAAGTGTAGTAAACCTAAAAACCCACATCTAAATCCCAACCCTAAGGCAGAAGAGGATTCTGCTTCATATGAAAAACTAGCATCATTTAATTGAAGTTTACCCAAGCCATCTTTTAGTTTTTGATATTCAGAGCTGTCGACAGGAAACAATCCACAAAATACTACTGGTTTGCTTGGTTTAAATCCAGGCAATGCTTCTAGAAGTGGTTTGCTTGCGTCACAAATGGTATCTCCAACTTTTGTTTCTGATAAGATTTTTATTCCTGTTGTTATAAAGCCAATTTCTCCAGCATTTAACTCATTAACATCAGTTGCTTTTGGGGTAAATACACCTACTTTTTCAATTATATATTCCTGGTTTGTCGACATCATTTTTATTTTCATGCTTTTGGAAATTTTTCCATCGATAACTCTAACCAAAATAACCACTCCTAAATAAGTGTCATACCAGCTATCAACTAATAAGCATTTTAAATCCGCTTCTTTTTCTCCTTCTGGCGCTGGAAGTGATACAATAATTTGTTCAAGAATGTCCTCTATACCCTCACCTGTTTTTCCAGAACAGGGTATCGCATTTTCAGTATCAATACCGATAACATCTTCTATTTGCGTCTTTGTTTTTTCTAAATCTGAAGCCGGTAAATCAACTTTATTTAAAACAGGAACTATTTCATGTTTAGTATCTAAAGCTTGATAAACATTTGCTAATGTTTGTGCCTCTACTCCTTGAGTACTATCAACAATTAAAATAGATCCTTCACACGCATACAGAGATCTACTAACTTCGTAGCTAAAATCTACGTGTCCCGGAGTATCAATAATATTTAAGATATACTCTTTACCATCTTTTGCTTTATAATTAAGTTTAACAGTTTGAGCTTTAATAGTTATCCCTCTTTCTCTCTCAATATCCATTGAGTCTAAAACTTGAGCCTTCATCTCTCTTTCTGTAAGGCCACCACATGTGTGAATTATTCTATCTGCTATAGTAGATTTACCGTGATCTATATGGGCAATAATTGCAAAGTTTCTAATATGATCAATTTTTGGCATGATTATGATCTAATCTTTGCACCAGTTTTTGATTCGACAGCTGAAATAATAAGTTGATTAATTTTATTTAAATCATCTTCTGTTAATGTTTTCTCTAAAGATTGGATCGTTACATTTAATGCAATTGATTTTTTACCTTCAGGAATATTTGTTCCTTCATAGACGTCAAATACTTTGACAGATCTTACTAATTCTTTGTCTACATTATAAATAATCTCGATTAATTCTTGAACTTTAAAATTTTTATCTAAAATAAAAGCAAAATCTCTTTCTGATTTTTGAAAATCTGAATATTTATATTGAGTTTTTTGATCTTTTAATGGTTTTTTTGGTTTTTTTAAGTTATCTAAAAATATTTCAAATCCTACTAACGCTTCAACTTTAATGTCTAATTTTTTTAATATGCTTGGATGAATATCACCAAAAAAAGCTACTACTTTTTCTTTTCCTTTATTTAAAAATATTCTTCCTGATTTTCCTGGATGATAATAGCTTGGTGTTTCATCATCAATATAGAGTTTATCTTTATTGTAGCCTGCTTCAACCAAACTTTTGATAACATCACTTTTGACGTCAAATACATCAACTAGTCTTTCTTTTTCCAACCAACTATGTCTAGACAATTTTCCTGACCTTAATCCACAAACTACAGTCTGCTGCTCTCCTGGTTGTAATCCTGAAAAAGTTGGACCTATTTCAAATACTGATAAATCTTTAAATCCCCTTCCTAAATTCTTATTCAGGTGAATAATTAAATTAGAAAAAATTGAACTTCGCAATACATCCAAGTCTGAACTTATAGGATTGATTATTTTAATTTTTTTTTTATCTTCAATGAATAGTTGGTTAACTTTACTATCAGTGAAAGACCATGTAATAGCCTCAAGATAACCCTTGGATGCAATAGATCTTTGTAAAAAATGAAATAATTTTTGTTTTAAATTTAATGTTGGTTTTTTTCTAACTTTTTCAGGTTCAATAATTTTAATTTGATCATAACCTTTAATTCTTACAAGCTCTTCTACTAGATCAACTTCTTGAAAAATATCAGGTCTCCAAGATGGTATAATGACATCTAGTAGCTCTTTATCTTCCCTTGTTTCAAATCCCAGATTATTTAGGATTGTGATCATTTCTTTGTTATCGATATTAAATCCAGTAATTTTTTCAAATAAAGAAGGATTAAATTTCAATGATTTTTTTTTAACATCCTCAATTTTTTGAGTATCAAATTCACTAACTACACCACCACATATTTCTTGTATTAAGCTAGCAGCTCTCTCAAGTCCCTGCTCAATTGATAATGGGTCAATACCTCTTTCAAATCTAAATTTTGCATCAGTATCTATATTCAGTTTTTTAGAAGATTTTCTGATTGAACGTGGACTAAAATAAGCAGACTCAATTAATACATTTTTTGTATCTAACGCAGTTCCAGTTCTTGTGCCTCCTATTATTCCACCAAGACCCAATACACCTGATGCATCTGATATGACACACATCTCATCATCTAGTTTATATTCTTTACTATCTAATGCCTCGAATGTTTCACCTTTTTTAGAATTTCTTACAATTATTCCTTTGTCTATTTTATCAACATCGTATGCATGAAGCGGTCTATTTAAATCAAACATTACATAATTTGTAATATCAACTATTGCAGAAATAGGCTTTTGACCTAGAGAAATTATTTTTTCTTTTAACCATTCTGGACTTTCTGTATTTTTTACATTTGTAATTAAGCAACTACCAAATGATGTGCATGCCTGATTTTTTTCATTTTCAATTTTTACACTAACAGTTTGTTTATTTTTTTTATCTAATTTTTTTTCTTTTTGATTTTTTAATGTTCCTGCACCCGCTGCTGCTAGATCTCTTGCTATCCCTCTTACACCCAAACAATCTGCTCTATTTGGTGTAATGGAAATATCAATTACATTTAAAATTTTTTTTGAAAAATAATTTTCACCTATTTTTTTATCATATTTTTTTGAGGAAAGTTCTGTAATACCCTCACTTTCATTTGATAAGTTGAGTTCAGATTCTGAACAAAGCATTCCATATGATGTGACACCTCTTATTTTGCTTACCACTAGTTTCATTTGATTTTTTGGTACTACGGCGCCAGGAGGAGCATAAATTGTCAACAATCCTTCTTTTGCATTCGGTGCACCGCAAACAACTTTAACAGGATCACCTGTTCCAATATCTACATCACAAACTCTAAGCCTATCTGCATCAGGGTGTTTTTCTGCTTTCAAAATCTTAGCAATTATAAAGCTATCAAACTCTCCTGATTGACTGTCAACACCTTCTACTTCAAGTCCAACTTCTGTAAGTTTATCAATAATTTGATTTTCATTAAGCTTAGTATCAAGATGTTCTTTTAGCCAATTTGTTGTAATCTTCATCTACTTAAGCCTCTGTAGTTTGTGGGTACATCTGTTGGATCAAAACCAAAGTGATTTAACCATCTATAATCACAATCAAAAAATGCTCTTAAATCATTTATGCCATATTTAAGCATTGCCAATCTATCTATTCCTATACCAAATGCATATCCTTGGAATTCATCTGGGTTGACTTTTACATTTTTTAAAACATTTGGATGAACCATCCCACAGCCTAAAACTTCAAGCCACTTGTCTCCTTCACCAATTATTATTTTTCCATCTTTAATTTCATAGCCAATATCAACCTCAGCTGATGGTTCAGTAAATGGAAAATGACTTGGTCTGAATCTCATTTTAATCTTTTCAACCTCAAAAAACTCTCTAATAAAATAATTTAAACAACCTTTTAGGTGACCCATATTTATATCTTTATCAATGTGTAGTCCTTCTACTTGGTGGAACATAGGAGTATGAGTTTGATCACTATCTGATCGATATGTTCTACCTGGTGCAATTATTTTAAAAGGTGGTTTATCATTAAGCATAGTTCTAATTTGAACTGGAGAAGTATGTGTTCTTAATAGTAATTCTTTTTTTTCATCAAGATAAAATGTGTCGTGCATATCTCTTGCTGGATGATTGTCAGGTGTATTTAATGCTGTAAAATTATTATATTCGTTCTCAATATCGGGTCCTTCTTCTACACTAAATCCAACTTCTGAAAAAATTGAAGAAATTTCATCTATAACTTGAGACACTGGATGAATTTTTCCCTGAACAAAAGGCCTCTCTGGTAAAGTTATATCTATTTTTTCTTTTTCTAATTTTCGATTAATTTCTTTAATTTCAATATTATTGATCTTTGTACTAATTAAGTTTTGAAGCTCATCTTTTACTAAATTTAAGTCTGATGCAAATTTCTTTCTCTCTTCTTCTGTTACTTTTCCAAGCTGTTTAAATTGAGAACTAATCAATCCATTTTTACCAAATAGATCTGTTTTAATTTGGTTTACTTGATTTAAGTCTAAATTATCTTTTAACTTTAAAAGAAATTCATCTTTAATTTTTTTAATATTAGACATACTGAGAGATTATTTCTTCACCGAAGAAAAACAATAGTGAAGATTAATTTAGTGCCGATTGAGCTTTTTGAACGATCGATTTAAAGGCTTCCGGGCTATCGTATGCTATTTCTGCTAGTATTTTTCTATCTAGCTTAATTCCACACTTTGTTAAACCATTAATAAATTTTGAATAAGTTAATCCTTCAGATCTAACACCTGCGTTAATTCTCTGTATCCATAAAGATTTAAATTCTCTTTTTTTAGTTCTACGATCCCTGTAGGCATATTGCATAGCTTTTTCCATGGCCTGCTTTGCAACTCTAATCGTATTTTTTCTTCTGCCCCATTGTCCTTTGACAGCTTTTAAAACTTTTTTATGTTTAGCGTGACTTGTTACGCCTCTTTTTACTCTTGCCATTTTATCCTCTTAAACTGTAAGGCATATATGATTTAACTATTTTGCCATCTTGTTTTGACATAGTAGTTGTGCCTCTTAATTTTCTGATTTGTGAATTTGTTCTTTTAATCATTCCATGTCTTTTTCCAGCCTGGGCCATCATAACCTTGCCTGTGGCTGAGATCTTAAATCTTTTTTTTGCTGAACTTTTAGTTTTTAATTTTGGCATAATTCTGCGGACTTATACAAATATTGGAATGGATTTACAACCTCTATTAAGCCTTATAAAGGCTGAATAACCATGATCATTTGCTTCCCATCAAACTTTGGGTGTAGCTCTACTTTGCCAATATCTTGCATATCAACTTTTATTTTATCCATTAATTCTCTACCTAGGTGAGAATGTTGTAATTCCCTACCTTTAAACCTGATGGTAAATTTTACTTTATCACCTTTTCCAATAAATTTTTTTGCATTTTTAACTTTAAAATCATAATCGTGAGTTTCTGTAACTGGTCTCATTTTTATTTCTTTTAATAAAACTATTTTTTGTTTCTTTTTTGCAACATTTGCTTTTTTTTGAGCATCATACTTAAATTTACCCATATCAATAATTTTACATACAGGTGGTTTTGCATTTGGAGCTATCTCAATTAAATCTAAGCCTTGTTCTTTAGCCATTGATATAGCTTCATTAGTATTTAGTATTCCTATATTATCACCATCACTTCCAATAACCTGAACCTCTGGCGCAGTTATCCTATTATTAGACTTAGGTCCCCTGTCTTTAGTTCTTCTTTGAAAGTAATTTTGTTTAAAATCTGCCACTTAGTTTGAGGATGCTTTATTTAAAGCTGAGAATTTTTCTAAGAATAAGTTTAATTCCATATTTTCTTGTTTGTTAGTATCTAATCTTCTAATCGTTACTGAGTTACTGTCAACTTCTTTTTTACCACAAATCAACAAAAGTGGTATTTTAGATAATGAATGTTCTCTAATTTTATAATTCAAATTATGATTTTTTAAATCAACTTCAGAACTCATACCCACATCATTAATTTTTTCATTAACTTCTTTTGCGTATGCATCAAACTCTTCTGAAATGGGTATTACAACTACTTGTAAAGGGGCAATCCAAAATGGAAATTTTCCCGCATAGTTTTCTATAAGTATTCCTATAAATCTTTCTAGAGAACCAAACAATGCTCTATGAAGCATTACTGGAACTTTTTTAGTTCCATCATTGTCGACAAAAGATGCATCTAATCTTCCTGGTAAATTTAAATCTACTTGTAAAGTTCCACATTGCCAATCTCTGCCAATTGCGTCTCTTAAAACAAATTCAATTTTTGGACCATAAAAGGCACCCTCACCTTTATTAATTGTATACTCAAGTTTTGAGGCTTTAACAGCATCCAATAAAGCTTTTTCTGCCTTATCCCAAACACCATCATCACCAACCCTTAAATCTGGTCTATCTGAATATTTCAATATTACATCTTCAAAACCAAGATCTTTATAAATATCTAAAATTAAATTTGTAACAATTAAACACTCTTCTGTAATTTGATCCTCTGTACAAAAAATATGAGCATCATCTTGTGTGAAAGCCCTAACTCTTAGCAATCCATGTAATGCTCCTGAGGGTTCATATCTATGCACTTTTCCAAATTCTGAAATTCTTAGTGGAAGATCTCTATAACTTTTTAAACCTTGATTAAATACTTGCACATGGCCTGGACAATTCATTGGTTTAATTGCAAATATTTTTTTATCAGGTGTTTGAGAGGTATACATATGTTCACCATATTTTTCCCAATGGCCCGACTTTTCCCATAATGCTCTATCTAAAATTTCAGGAGTATTTACCTCTTTGTAACCTGCCTTATTTTGTCTATCTCTCATATAAGCAACTAGCTTTTGAAATAATTTCCATCCCTTTTCATGCCAAAAAACTGATCCTGGACTTTCTTCTCTAAAATGAAATAAATCCATTTCCTTTCCTAGTTTTCTATGATCTCTTTTTTCAGCCTCTTCTATTCTTTTTAAATATTCATCTAAATCTTTTTGTGAAGCCCAACTTGTTCCATAGATTCTCTGCAACATTTCATTATTGGAATCACCTCTCCAATAAGCTCCCGATACTTTTGTTAGTTTAAAATATTTACCAATTTTTCCTGTTGAAGATAGATGTGGTCCTCTACATAAGTCATGCCAGTCTCCATGAAAATATATGGAAACATCTTCTTTTTGGGGGATGCTTTCAATAATTTCAGCTTTATACATCTCTCCCTTCTCTTTAAAATGCGATATTGCTTTGTCTCTACTCCAAACTTCTCTTGTGGTTGGAACGTCTCTATCAACAATTTCTTTCATTTTAGTTTCAATTTTATTTAAATCTTCTTCCGTAAAAGGTTCTTTTCTTGAGAAATCATAATAAAATCCATTTTCTATAATTGGACCTATAGTTACTTGAGTTCCTGGAAAAAGTTCTTGTACCGCCATTGCCGTTATGTGTGCTGTATCATGACGAATAGTTTCTAGGCCTTCTTTATCTTTAGAAGTAAAAATTTTAATAGAACAATCTTTGTCTATGACATAATTTAAATCTTTGAGCTCTTCATCAACACTAATAACTGTAGCTTGTTTTGATAAAGATTTACTAATCTTTTCTGCAACCTCGAACCCTGTTACTTCATTTGGAAATTCAATACTGTTTCCATCTGGTAATGTAATTAATGGCATTTAATTTAATAATTTTTTGTACTCTGAATATGTAGAAAAACACATTTTTTCAACATTAAACTTTTTTATTATATTTTTTCTACCTTCAATGCCTATTAATTTCAATCTAGATTCATCTAAATTTAAAACTTCTATTATTTTTTTACTTAAAGATTCAGGATTATTCGACTCAAATAAAAAACCAGACACATTATTTGTTATTGTTTCATTAGATCCACCAATATCACTTGCAATTATTGGTTTTTCCATTGATTGAGCCTCGATTGCAACTCTTCCAAATGCTTCTGGCTCTATTGAAGCCGAAACAACTAAACTAGAAATTTTATAAGCTAAAGGCATGTTTTTACAATGTTCTACAAATTTTAGCTGGGGTATTAATCTATATTGCTCAGCTAATCTTTTTATTTTTTTTGTATAAACATCCCTACCTTGATCATCTCCTAAAATAACAGCATAAAAAGACTGATGTCCCAATTCTTTGTTAACAAGATTTAATGCTTCAATAAATAACTCCTGGCCTTTCCATGCAGTTAATCGACCAGGCATTAAAATTAACTTTTTATCTCTAGTTACACCCCAACTTGAAAGTAAGTTGTTTTCTTCGATTTCTAATGTTGTTGATGGGTCAAAATAATCAACATTAATACCTCTAAAAATTACTAAAAACTTTTTTTTTAAATCTAAATATTTTGAATAATTGTCTTTAATGTGTGAAAAAATAAAATTTGACCCTGCAATTACTAAATTAGATCTGACCATTACAGAGTTGTAGAATTTTTTAATTGAGCCTTTAAAATTATAAGTACCGTGAAAAGTTGTAACAAATTTTCTTCTTGTAATTTTTGTTGCAATCAAACATGACCAGGCTGGAGCTCGGCTTCTTGCATGAACAATAGAAATATTATGAAATAAGATAATAAAAATTAACGCTATTGAATTAAAAAGTATCAAAATTGGATTCTTGCTATGAACTGGAAGTTTGATTAATTTTACTTTTTTTTGATCAATAAATTTTAATAGTTCTCCTCCACAGGTAACAATATAAGAAGAGCAATTATTTTCAGGCAGATAGTGCGCAAGATCATAACAACCTGTTTCTGCACCACCATATCCGAGCTTTGGGATTACTTGCAAAACTTTTAATTTTGAAGACATTTGATACAACTATATATTAAGAATTAAATCTAATAAACTTATATGAGTAAATTTAAATACCTTAAAATCTCAAAAAATAAGCAAATAAGATATTTAGATAGCAATTATCACGAAAAAATCTACATCGTATTTTTACATGGCTTTATGTCAAATATCGAAGGGGAAAAACCTAAGGCTATTTTTAAATATGCAAAAAAAAATAAGCTTGGCTTTCTTGCTCTTGAATACTCCGGTCATGGAAAATCTACTGGTAAGTTTACAAAAGGAAATATTAGTAAATGGTCTAAAGAAGTAGAAATAACAATTAAAAAGATAGTTAAAAAAAATAAATTTATACTAGTGGGTTCAAGTATGGGGGCATGGTTATCTCTTAATCAATTTAAGTATTTTAAAGAGCAAATTAAAGGATTTTTAGGCATTGGTTCCGCTCCAGAATTTTTGCAAAATTTAATGTGGAAAAAATTTACCAAAAAAATGAAAAATGAAACCATTAAAAAAGGAATTTATAATTTAAAACATGGCAATTATGAATATCCAATTACTTATCAGCTAATAAAGGATGGAAGAAAAAATAAAATATTACATAAAAAAATTTTATCAAATATTGATATTACCATGATCCATGGGAGCAAAGATGAGGTTGTTCCACTGAATTACTCTAAAAAGGTCTTAAAAGTATTTAGTAAAGCAAACAAAAAATTAGTAATAATAAAAAATGGTGATCATAGCTTATCAAGCAAACAAGGCTTAAAAAGAATAGTCTTAGAGCTAAATAAAATTGTTTCTAATATAATTTAATCCTTCGATATAGCTTGGAAATTTTAAATTATAGTTAAAATAATTTTTTACCTTTTTATTACTAACTTTTTTAGACTCATTATAAAAATTCTTTAACATCTCATTTTTAATTTCGTTAACTTCAATTTTTTCAATATTTTTAATATTCAATATTTTTGCTCCAAATAAAGTGACCTCTTCAGATGAAGAAGGTTTATCATCAGATAGATTATATACTTCTCCTGACTTAAATTTTGATAAAGATTTAAATAATATGTTTGCAATGTCATCTGTGTGGATTCTTGAAAAGTAATGATCTCTTTTATTTATTAATTTTACATCACCTAATTTTAGGCGAACTAAAATATTTTTTTCATTAGAATAAACCCCAGATAACCTAAATATCTGAACAGGTAATTTATTATTTTTTTCTAACGAAACCCAAGAGCTTTCTGCTTTTAACCTTGCAACACCATTATTTGAGATTGGGTTTGTTTTGCTATTTTCATTAACCCACTCACCTTTATGATCACCATAGACGCTGGTGGCAGATAAATAAGTAATCCACTTTACTTTTGAACTTTCTATAAGTTTAGAAAAATTTTTTACAACTAAGTCTTCTTGATTTTCTGGTGGTATCGAAACCAAAATATGATTTGCCTCTTTTAACTTTACTACTAGATTTTGATCAAATTTTTCACTGTGAAATAAATAGCTATTATAATTAATACCCTCAAAAGTTTCTTTTGAAGATTCACTTCTAGATGTTGTTGATAGATTAATATTATATTTTTCAACGGTAAGTTTTTTTATGAAATTTTTTGCTACTTGGCCAAAACCAAAACAAAAAATATTTATATCCTTCATTTTAACTGACTTCTTTTATAATAGATTTTAAACTTATGGGATTTTTTAGCTTATTAATCATTTCTTTTGGACAAACTTGGATAAAGTTAGAAATTTCTTTATCAAAATTTTCTATTATTTTTTTAGAAAATTCTGAATTTGTCTCCGCGTAGTGCTCTTGAACTAGATTTTTTAAATAACTTATCCAATATTCTGTTTCTGGCATTTGCCATACTACAGTCTCTGAGTTTACTTTTTTGTCAAATTTCCTGTTTATGTCATAAACAAACGCCATTCCACCTGTCATTCCAGCTCCAAAATTATCTCCTACATCACCTAAAACTACAACAGTACCACCAGTCATGTATTCGCAAGCATTTGAGTCACAACCTTCGATAACTGAAATTGATCCTGAATTTCTTACAGCATACCTTTCTCCAGCCTGACCAGCTGCAAAAAGCTTTCCGGATGTTGCACCGTATAAAACTGTATTTCCGATTATTGTATTTTCATGTGAAACTAAATTACTTTCATCTGATAACTTAACTACCACTGTAGCACCTGACAATCCTTTACCAACATAATCATTAGCGTCACCTTTTAAAATAAGCTTTAACCCTTTTATTCCAAACGCCCCAAAAGACTGGCCAGCCGAACCTTTAAATTTTAAAGTTAAAAAATCATCCTCTAGTTTTTCAGATCCATACTTTGCAAAAAGATGATTAGAAATCCTTGTGCCAACAGTTCTGTGAGTATTTTTAATAATATATTCTTTTTCAATAATTTTTACTTTTCCTATTTGATCTTTAATTTCAGGTAAAATTTCTTGATCTAAAGTATCTGGAACAGAGTTTATTTCTGGAACAGTGCAATATCTTGTGTTTTCTCCAGAATCTGCTTGAACAAATAAAGGATTTAAATCTAAATCATCTAAGTTTGATGATGCTTTACTTACTTGTCTTAACAGATCGGTTCTACCAATTATCTCATTGAGAGATTTAAAACCTATCTCTGCCAAAATTTCCCTTACCTCTTCAGCAATAAATTTAAATAAATTAACTACCTTTTCTGGTGTACCAGAAAATTTTTCTCTTAATTTCTCATCTTGAGTACAAACCCCAACTGGACACGTGTTTGAATGACATTGTCTGACCATTATACATCCCATTGCTACTAGTGCGGTAGTCGCTACCCCATATTCCTCAGCACCCATCATGGCTGCGATAACAACATCTCTTCCTGTTTTAATTCCCCCATCAGTTCTTAGAGTAACCTTATGTCTCAAATTATTTAAAGTTAAAACTTGATTGGCTTCAGTCAAACCCATCTCCCAAGGTATCCCAACATATTTAACACTAGTTTGTGGTGTAGCTCCTGTTCCTCCATTATGCCCAGAAATCAAAATTATATCTGCTTTAGCTTTAGCCACACCAGCTGCAATTGTTCCTATACCAGATGATGCCACTAATTTCACTCCAACTCTTGCTTTTGGATTTGCTTGCTTAAGATCATAAATTAATTGAGCTAAATCCTCGATAGAATAAATATCATGGTGAGGTGGTGGTGATATAAGGGTTACACCCGGTGTTGAATGTCTTAACTTAGCAATTTCTTCTGTAACTTTAAACCCTGGTAGCTGTCCACCTTCACCAGGTTTTGCTCCTTGTGCAATTTTAATCTCTATTTCGTTGCAGTTATTGAGATATTTGAGCGTTACTCCAAATCTTGCTGAGGCTATTTGTTTAACTCTAGAATTGGCACTATCACCATTTTTCATCTTAATAAATCTTTTTTCATCCTCACCACCTTCGCCACTACAAGAGGCTCCTTTAATTCTATTCATTCCTATAGCTAAAGTTTCGTGCGCTTCTTTTGATAATGCACCATGAGACATGCTTCCACTTCCAAATCTTGTTAAAATATTTTCAATTGGTTCTACTTCTGAAATATCTAAAGATGGGTTTAAATTTCTGTCTCTAAATCCAATCAGATCTCTAAGGTGTACGGGTGGAAGATTATAAATACCTTCTGCATACTTTTTATAAGCCTGAAAAGAATTTAATGAAACCGCACTCTGTAAAAGATGAATGAGCTTACCTTGATATTGATGGACCTCACCATTCTTTCTATACCTATAAATTCCTCCAATTGGTAAAATTGTGTCTGTACCTTCGAATGCTTCTTTATGAATAATTCTTAATTTTTTTTCTATTCCATTTAATCCTATGCCTGAAATTTTTGATAAAATACCTGGAAAATATTCTGAAGCTACAGTTCTGCTCAAACCAACAGTTTCAAAATTACAACCACCTCTATAAGAGCTTATGACTGAAATTCCCATTTTGGACATTATTTTTAAAAGACCATAATTTACTGACTGTACATATCTCTCTATACATTCATCATATCCAAAATTTCCAAATAATTTTTTTTCAAATCTTTGATATAAACTGTCTAATGCTAAATAAGGATTAACTGTCGTAGCACCAACGCCTATGAGTGTTGCAAATGAGTGTGTATCTAGTGCTTCTCCAGTTTGAACATTAATTGAAGCAAAGCCTCTTATTTTTTTTTTTATGAGATGGGTGTTTATTGCACCAACACATAACAACATTGGAATTGGCAACTTTTTTTCAGAAATATTTTTATCACTTAAGACTAATTGAGTAAGACCCTGTCTAACTGCAATTTCAGAATTTTTTTTAATTTTTTCAATAGCAGTTTCAAGGTTTTCACTCTTGTCAAAAGTGCAGTCAATAGTTATTGATTTTTGACCAAAAAAATTAATAAATTTATCTAGCTGCGAGTTTGATAGAATAGGAGTATCTAAAACATATATATTTTCCTCAGTTAAATTAGTAAAATCTAGAATATTTCCAAGATTACCAAAACGAGTTTTTAAACTCATAACTTTATTTTCTCTTAAAGAATCAATTGGTGGATTTGTAACCTGGCTAAAATTTTGTCTAAAAAAGTGATAAAGTGGCCTATAATGGTCAGATAATACCGCAAGTGGAGTATCATCCCCCATTGAACCAATGGCTTCTTTTGCGTCTTCTGCCATAGGATGAAGAATAAGCTCTAAATCCTCTAAACTATAACCAAAAGCATGCTGTCTTTTTTTTAATTCTTCACCTGAAAAAGTAAATTTTTCGTTTTTTATTGGAAATTTTTTTTCTAAATCAATTATTTGATTATTAAAATGTTTAAACTCTTTTGCTAGATAGTCTTTTATCTCAATATTAGAAAAGACCTTGCCTTTTGCTATTCTAACACCAAGAATTTCTCCAGGTCCCAATCTTCCTTTTTTAATAATTTGTTTTTCATCAATTTCAACCATACCTGTCTCTGAGCCTGCACACAATATTTTATCTTTAGAAATAGTGTATCTCATTGGACGTAGCCCGTTTCTATCAGCCGCTACAATAGCCCATTCATTGTCAGTAGCAGCAATGGCAGCTGGTCCATCCCATGGCTCCATTGTGCTATTTAAAAAATTAAATAATTGTTGATGATCTTTAGATAATGTTTGACTTTTTTTAGACCACGCATCTGGAATCAACATTAATTTTGCGAGTGGTGCTGATTGACCAGAAATATTTAAAAGTTCAAAAACGCTATCTAGTGCAGCAGAATCTGATGATCCTGGGGGTATAACTGGCTTTAAGTTTTCCATATCATCAAACAAAGGGCTATCCATTTCTTGTTCATGAACCTTCATCCAGTTTACATTTCCCTTAAATGTGTTTATTTCTCCATTATGAGCTAGTGCTCTAAAGGGTTGAGCAAGATCCCAGCTTGGAGCTGTGTTTGTTGAAAATCTTTGATGGAATATTGCAAATCGAGATATAAATCTTTCATCTTTTAGATCTAAATAAAAGTCTGCAATAGACTCTGCTAAAAACATTCCTTTATAGATAACTGACTTAGAACTTAATGAGCAAATATAAAAGCTCTCTATTGCATCTTTAACCGCTTCCTTTTCAATTTTTCTTCTAGATTCATAAATCTTTCTTTCTAATTCTTTTTCAGTTAAATTTTTATTATTGTGCTTAAATAATACTTGAGTAATTTCTGGTCTTGTAAGGTTTGCTTTTTCACCCAAAACTTTTGGATTTACAGGAACTTGTCTCCATCCATAAATACTAAAATTACTTTTTGTTAGTTCGCTTTCAACTAAAGTTCTTGCCTTCTCCTGCGCTTCATAATTATTTCTTGGTAAAAAAATCATCCCTACACAAATCTCTGAACCATCATAGTCATGACCTGTAATTTCTATCTTTTCAGCAAAAAAATCTGAGGGAATCTCTAAATGGATTCCAGCCCCATCACCTGTTTTTCCATCAGCATCAACTGCTCCTCTATGCCAAACTGCTTTTAAAGCATTAATTCCATATTCAACTATTTTTCTTGATTTTTTACCCTCTGTAGAAGCAATCAAGCCCACACCACAAGCATCGTGTTCCATTTCCTTTGAATAAACGTTGCCCTCTTGAAGAATTTTAAGATTTTTTTTATAATTTTTCATTAGGCGACTTTTTCTTTTTCAAATTCTTTGCTTTCTAAAAAACTTTTTATTGATATTGACACATCTCTTCCATCCTTGATAGCCCATACAACTAGAGATGCCCCTCTTATAATGTCACCTGCTGCAAAGACACCTGGTAAATTTGTTTCCATTGTATCAAAATCTGTTTTTAATGTTCCCCATTTAGTAACTTGTAAATCTTCAGAGCCAAATAGTTTTGGTAAATTTTCTGGATCAAATCCAAGGGCTTTAATTACTATGTCTGCTTTAATATCAAAGTGAGAATTATTTTGGATTTCTGGTTTTTGTCTACCACTGTCATCTGGTTCACCAAGTTTAATTCTGTCTACCATCAAGCCTTCAACTTTATTTTTTCCAATAAATTCTTTAGGACTAGATAACCAAACAAACTCTACTCCTTCTTCTTCTGCGTTAGCCACTTCTCTAGCAGACCCAGGCATATTTTCTTTATCTCTTCTATACAAGCACTTGACTGATTTTGCTTTTTGTCTAATTGAAGTTCTAACACAGTCCATTGCAGTATCACCTCCTCCAATTACAACAATATTTTTTCCTTCGGCATTCAGAGTTCCATTATCAAATAATTCTACTTTATCTCCTAATCCTTTTTTATTTGAAGCTGTCAGAAATTCCATTGCTGGGAAAATATTTCCTAAATCTTTTCCTGGTAAGTCTATTTCTCGAGCTTTATAAACACCTGTTGCAATTAATAGAGCATCATGTTTTTTTCTTAACTGTTCTAAAGTAGCATCTTTTCCTACTTCAAAATTTTGGACAAATTTTATTCCACCCCCTTCTAATAGTTTAGTTCTTCTTTCTACAATAAATTTTTCAAGCTTAAAATTTGGAATTCCATAAATCATTAAACCACCAGCTCTGTCATATCGGTCGTATACTGTAATTTGGTATCCTGACTTTCGGAGTTGTTCTGCTGCAGCTAGTCCTGCTGGACCTGCGCCAATAACTCCTATGCTTTGACTTTTTTCATTCTTAACCTTTATAGGATTTACCCAGCCTTGCTCCCAAGCATTATCGGTAATATATTTTTCAACAGAACCTATGGTTACTGTTCCATGTCCAGACTGTTCAATTACGCAATTTCCTTCACACAATCGATCTTGCGGGCATATTCTTCCACACACTTCTGGCATGTTATTTGTGCTTTGAGATAATTCATATGCCTCTTTCAATCTTCCTTCTGCAGTTAATTTTAACCAATCTGGAATATTATTGCTTAATGGACAGTGTATCTGGCAAAAAGGAACTCCACACTGTGAACATCTACTAGATTGTTCGCTAGCTTTGTTGTTAATAAATTCTTTATAAATTTCATTAAAATCATCTGTTCTTGTACCAACTTCTCTTTTAGGTGGAGTTTGTTGACCTATTTTAACAAATTTTAGCATTTTTTCTGACATAATTATCTCTATAAAATAAATGATATATCATCATTTTTACTAATAAAAGACTAACAAGGTCAATAGTTATGACCTTAAATGTATAAATAAACATATAAATAGGCATTTTTTAATTTATGCATAGCTAATATGCTAAAATGGAATTCTTTAAATCCAAGGTTATTTAAGTTACGAAGCATTAAATGCTCATAAATATTATTGAAATTATAATTCTATCTTTAATTCAAGGAATATCAGAATTTTTACCCATAAGTTCTTCTGCACATTTAATTGTTATCTCTAGCTTATATGAGTTTAAAGCAAGCTCATTATTAATAGATATAAGTTTGCACCTTGGTTCTTTATTAGCAATTATCTTTTTTTTTAGAAATGAATTACTTGATATAAAAAATAATCAAAAATTATTGTTATTAATGATCTTTGGATCTGTTCCATTAATTGTGGTTGGTTATATTTTGTATAAAACAGAGATGATTTATTTTTTAAGAGATATAAAAATAATTGCGTGGACTACTTTAATATTTGGAATTATTTTATATTTTGCAGACAAGTGTAGATTTGATAAAAAGATATCATCTAATTTAGATTTAAAAACAATTTTGTATATCGGTTTATTTCAAACTCTTGCTTTAATACCTGGCGTAAGTAGAGCTGGAATTACAATAACAGTTTCAAGATTTCTTAGGTTCAATAGATTTGATTCCAGTAAAATTTCTTTTTTATTGGCTATACCTGCGTTAGCAGGAGCAAGCGTATTAAGCTTGAAAGATATTATGGGACAGAGTTTTGAAATTAATTATCTAATATTAATAGCAATAACTTTGTCTTTTTTATCTTCGTATTTTACTGTCAAGTTTTTTTTAAAGTTTATAAATAAATTTTCTTTAAATATTTTTGTAATTTATAGAATTGTAGTTGCAATTATTTTATTCTTAATAATATATAATTAATTTTTTTTTAATATTGGTACTAGTTGAGAAAACAAAACTCCAAATAAAATAAATAAGCATCCAAATAAATTATTTATATTTAAAACTTGATCTAATAAAATCCAAGCAGCAATTGTTGCAAAAACACCCTCTAAAGAAAAAATTATTGCTGATGGAGCAGGGGAGATATTTTTTTGTGCATATATTTGCAAAACAAAAGCAAGACCTCCAGATAAAACTCCAGCATATAAGATTTGTAATTTTTCTTTAAGAATATTTGACCAAATAAAATCTTCAAAAATTAATGCTATAATCAATGATAGTAAGGCTACAATAAAAGTTTGAATAGCACCTATTGTTAATGGGAGATTATAATTCTCTATAATTTTGCCAGTAAAAATAATATGTGTACTCCAAAAAAAAGCTCCCATTATTACAAGCGTGTCACCAATTCTAACAGTTGCACTATAAAAATTAGTTAGTAAATAGCCTCCCATCACACAAAAAAAAACCGAAGGCCAAATACTCCAATGAATTGGTTTTTTATACATAAAAAAAATTATAATTGGGACCATCGGCACATAAAAAATAGTAAAAAATGCTGCATTAGCGACATCTGTGAAGAGTAGGGCTACCTGTTGAAGTGCGGACCCTAAGAATAGGGACAGGCCTATTAAAATAGCTAAGTAAGTAAATTGTTTTTCATCTTTCCTCACTGATTTTAAAATATTTTTTCTTTCAAAAATAAAAGCTAAGGGTGCTACCGCTAAAAACCCAACAAAAAACCTTACAGCATTAAACGTAAAGGGACCAATATCATCCATCCCAGTATCTTGAGCAATAAAAGTTGTTCCCCATATTAATGTACAAAATAATGCACTAAATAATGATGCTGTTTTTGACATGAAAATTTATACAGCCAACTTATAAGCGAAATTTTTACCTAGATTTTCTTTAAGGTCGTTATTAAACCTAGCAGCCTCTGCACCATCAATTATTCTGTGATCATATGATAATGAAATTGGAAGCATAGTTCTGGTTTGAAATTCACCATCAATAAAAATTTGTTTTTTTTGAGATTTTCCAACTCCTAAAATTGCAACTTCAGGAAAGTTTATTATTGGTGTAAAAAATGAACCTCCAATACCTCCAAGACTAGTAATTGTCATAGATCCTCCAAAAAATTCTTTTTTATCTATCTTTAAATTTCTGCACTGTTCACTAACCTTTTTTAGTTCATCACTTATATGACTAATATTTTTATTATCAGCATTTCGTATTTTGGGTACCATCAGACCATGAGGTGTGTCTACTGCAATCCCAACATGAAAATATTTTTTTATAGTAATTTTTCCATTTTCTATATCATCAATTGATGAATTAAAGCTTGGAAATTTTTTTAAAGATAAAACCAAAGCTTTAACTATAAAAGCTAATGGAGTAATTTTTTTTTTCTCACCTGTATACATGTCTGTAAGAGAACTTCTGAACTCATCCATTTCAGTTATGTCCAGCTCATCATGATTAGTTACATGAGGTATTGTTGTCCAAGAATTTACCAAATAAGTAGAGGCTAATTTTTTAACTCTTGGCATGTCCTTAATTTCAACTTCTCCAAAATCTGAGTGAGAAAATTCACTTTTATTTTTTTTTGGTTTGGCTTCTTTTATCTCTGTTGGTTTATTGATCTTGGAAGATATAAAATTTTTTACATCACTCTCTACAACTCTTCCTTGTCTTTGACTGCCGTTAATTTCATTTATATCTACACCAAGCTCTCTTGCAAATTTACGAGCTTTAGGACTTGCCGCAGAAATCCCAAAAACATTTTTTTCTACAAAGTTTGATTTTATTGTATCATTAACTATTGTTTCTTTGTTGGTTTGGGCTTTCTCTTCTTCTTTTTTAATTTTAGGCTGATCTAGAATATCTTCTTTGACTTCTTCACTGCTTTCTATAATTAATATTGTGTCTCCTTCTGAAACTTTATCTCCTACTTTAATATTTACTGACTTAACTTTTCCTTCGAAAGAAGATGGGATTTCAACACTGGATTTATCGCTTTCAATTGTAATAAGTGGGTCATTTTTTGAAACAGATTGACCACTTGAGACTAATACTTCAATTACCTCAACATCTTTAAATTCACCAATATTTGGAATTTTTATTTCTTTATTTGACATCTATAGTTTCGTAGGCATTGGTTTGCTACCATCAATATTATACTTCTTTATAGCCTCTTTTGCATACTTTGAAGCTATTAGCTGTTCTTTTGCTAATACACTTAGTCCATAAGCAACAATATGCTCTTTATCAACTTCAAAAAATTTTCTAAGGTTTTTTCTAGTATCACTTCTTCCATAACCATCCGTCCCTAAAGAGTAGAAGCTTTTATTAGTATAAGGTCTAATTTGGTCGGAATTCATTCTCATATAATCAGAGGCTGCCATAATTGGCCCTTCAGTTTTTTCTAAACATTGTTCTACAAATGAAACTTTTTGCTCTTTGTCTGGATTTAAAAGATTGTATCTTTCAACTTCCATACCATCTTTTCTCAATTCATTAAAACTTGTAACACTCCAAATTTCACTATCTATCTGATATTCATCTTGAAGAACTTTTGCAGCAGCCATCATTTCTCTTAATATTGTTCCAGAACCTAAAAGTTGAATTTTAGTTTTTCCATATCTACTAAATTCTTTAATTTTATACATTCCTTTAAGAATCCCTTCTTCACAATTTTTATCTTTTGGTATGCTTGGATGTGAATAATTTTCATTCATCGTAGTAATATAATAAAAAACATTTTCATTTTTTTCATGCATTCTTCTCAAACCTTCTCTAAAAATTACAGCAAGCTCATAGTGAAAAGTTGGATCATAAGAAACGCAATTTGGAATTGTAGATGCAATTAAATGACTATGACCATCTTGGTGCTGTAATCCTTCTCCTGCTAATGTAGTTCGTCCAGCAGTTGCTCCAATCAAAAAGCCTCTAGCTTGGCTGTCTCCTCCTGCCCATGCAAGGTCACCTATTCTTTGAAAACCAAACATAGAATAAAAAATATAAATTGGTATCATTTCAATGTCGTGATTAGTGTAAGAAGTAGCAGCAGCAATCCATGACGACATTGCTCCAGCTTCATTAATTCCTTCTTCTAATACTTGTCCATTTTTATCTTCTCTGTAAGAACTTAACTGAGCTGAATCTTCAGGCTCATACTTTTGTCCTTCGTGTGCATATATTCCTATTTTTTGAAAAAACCCCTCCATACCAAAAGTTCTTGCTTCATCAGGAATAATTGGAACTAATCTTGGTGAAACATTTTTGTCTCTTAATAAATTTGTTAACATTCTAACTAATGCCATGGTTGTTGACATTTCTTTTTCACCAGTTGATACTTTCATAAAATCAAAAATATCTTTTGCTGGTGCTTTAATAGGTTTTGAATATGTTGTTCTTTCAGGTAAGTGACCACCAAGCTTCATTCTCTTTTCTTTAATATATTTAATTTCTAATGATTTTTCATCAGGCTTAAAATACTCAACATTTTTTACTTGTTCGTCTGTTAATGGGACATCAAAACGATCTCTGTAGTACAACAAATCATCAATATCTAACTTTTTAGTTTGGTGAGTAGTATTAACGCTTTCTCCCGTCTTACCCATTCCATATCCTTTAATAGTTTTAGCTATTATAACTGTTGGGCTACCTTGGTTTTTTGATGCCTGGTCATATGCTGCATAAACTTTATGAGGGTCGTGGCCTCCTCTATTTAGTCTCCAAATATCTTTATCTGACAAACTTGAAACTAACTCTTGTGTCTCTGGGTATTTTCCAAAAAACTTTTCTCTAACATAAGCTCCATCTCTAGCTTTCATTGCTTGGTATTCTCCATCCACAGTTTCATTCATAACCTTAACTAAATGACCTGTTTTGTCATTAGCAATCAAAGAATCCCAATATGAACCCCAAATTACTTTAATTACATTCCAGCCAGCCCCTCTAAAGCTTCCTTCTAATTCTTGGATAATCTTTCCATTACCTCTTACAGGTCCATCTAATCTTTGAAGGTTACAGTTTACGACAAATATTAAGTTATCTAATTTTTCTCTGGCAGCCAATCCTATCGCACCTAAAGACTCAGGCTCATCCATCTCTCCATCACCAAGAAATGCCCAGACTTTTCTACCTTCATCTTTAATTAATCCTCTATTAATTAAATATTTCATGTACCTTGCCTGATAAATTGCAAGCATAGGTCCTAAACCCATTGATACTGTTGGAAACTGCCAAAACTTTGGCATCAACCAAGGATGTGGATATGAAGAAAGTCCACCTGGTTTTACTTCTTGTCTGAAACTATCTAATTGTTTTTCACTTAATCTACCTTCTAGAAATGCCCTAGCATAAACACCTGGTGCACTATGACCTTGAAAATAAACTAGATCTCCACCAAATTTATTATTTTTGGCTCTCCAAAAATGATTCATTCCTACATCATAAAGTGTTGCCGCTGATGCAAATGTGCCTATATGACCACCTAATTCAGGAAATTTTTTATTTGCCCTAACAACCATGGCTGCTGCATTCCATCTAATTAAAGATCTGATTCTTCTTTCAATATTCTGATCACCGTTTGACTTAACTTCTGCCTCTGGTGGAATTGTATTAATATAAGGAGTGTGTTGTGTGTAGGGAATATTTGCTCCTTCTCTATAAGCTTTATTGATTAATTCTTTTATCAAAAAATGAGCTCTCTGATTTCCATCTTTTGCAACAACCGCAGATAAAGATTCCAACCAATCTTGAGTTTCTAATGGATCAATATCATTATTGTTTGTGACCTGAATTATTGTTTGTTTTTTTTCTTCAACTGGCTTTTGCTGAATAGTTTCTTCTTTCTTTTCATTTTTCAAAACTGATTCTGCTTGTTTAATAATGATTTCTGTATCCTTAGGAATTGGTTTCTCTGAAGGGCTCTCTTTTGAAGGTTCAATGCTTAATAGCAAGTCTCCCATGGAAACCTTATCACCCACTTTAACATTTATAGATTCTATCTTTCCAGAGACTGTTGATGGAATTTCAACACTAGACTTATCACTTTCAATAGTAACAATGGGATCATTTAAGTTTATTTGGTCTCCAGGCTTTACTAAAAGTTCAATAATTTCAACTTTTTCAAATTCTCCAATATCTGGTACAAGTAATTTTTCGCTCATTATTTAAATTGATTTATATACCTAAAAAAAAGTATATCTCTTGTTATTTTAGCACATTAATAAGCTTTTTTATGCACACTTGTATTTTTATTGACCAAATAACTTTAAAATAACTAAAAAATAAATTTTTAATTTCTTTCAATACACATAGCTATTCCCATTCCACCACCAATGCAGAGGGTGGCACAACCTTTGCTTTTACCTTGTCTAATCATTTCGTGAATAAGGGTTACTAAAATTCTAGTTCCTGAGGCACCAATTGGATGTCCTAATGCAATTGCACCACCATTAACATTTACAATTTCTTTAGGAATCTTAAGATCTCTAATTACAGCAATACTTTGAGCTGCAAATGCTTCATTGATTTCAAATAAATCAATATCTTCAATCTTCCATCCTGCTTTTTTTAAAGCCATATTCACAGCTGGTATTGGACCAAGCCCCATCAATGAGGGTTCAACACCACAAGATGCCCAAGACACCACTTTAGCTAATGGCATTATTTTTCTAATCTCAGCCTCTTCTCTAGACATTAATATAGTCGCTGCGGCTCCATCATTTATTCCTGATGAATTACCTGCAGTAACTGTTCCATTTTCTTTAAAAACAGTTTTTAATTTTTTTAAATCTTCTAAGCTTAAATTACTTCTTGGATGTTCATCTTTTTCAAAAATAAAATTTTTATCATCTGTATTAATCTTTAATTTAATTAACTCATTTTTGAATTTATCTTTACTTATAGCATCTTGTGTTTTTGCTTGAGAATTTAAGGCAAAGATATCTTGTTCATCTCTAGAAATTTGATATTTGTCTGCAACATTTTCTGCTGTAACTCCCATGTGATAATTATTAAATGAATCTATTAGTCCATCATTGACCATTGTATCAACCAATTTATTTTCATTTAATTTTTTATCTTCTCGATAAAATATTGCATGTGGCGCTCTAGACATATTCTCTTGTCCACCAGCGACTATAATTTTATTTTCTCCTAGTTTGATAGATTGATAACCTGAGATAACAGATTTTAATCCAGATCCGCATACTTGATTAACGATATGTGCAGGTTTTGAAACTGGAATTCCAGCATGAATAGAAGCTTGTCTTGCTGGGTTTTGTCCTAATCCAGAAGTGAGAACATGTCCCATGATCACCTCATCAATATTGTCTGATTTTAATTTCGATTTATAGATAACTTCTTTAATAGCTAGTGCACCTAGTTTATCAGCACTAAGATCTTTTAAAGATCCTTTATATGTACCTATAGGTGTTCTTAATGCAGCTGTAATAACTACATCATTTGATTTTTTGCTCATTGATAATACAGCATAATATTTTATAACTTAAATTACATCAAAAACTTTGATATGTTGGGTGAATTATTTAATTAAGGACCGCTGGCCAAATTGGATAAGGCGCTCGGCTACGAACCGGGAGATTCCAGATTCGAGTTCTGGGCGGTCCACCAAAAAGGATAAACAAAAATGTTAGATTGGCTACTAAAATCATCACTACAAAAATCAGTTATATATTTTTTTATAATTGTTTTTATAATTTTATTAATTTTAACTTTTGTATTATAAAGAATTATGAGTAATGAATTTGAACAAATAAGTATTAAACCTGGCTTTATGAAACACAATGGTGGTGTTTTATTTAGAAATATTTCTGAAACAGAATATGAATTTAAAACTACAATTAATGAAAACCATTTAAATGCAGCTGAGATAACTCACGGTGGTTATTTGTCAGCCTTAATTGATGCGGGAGCAGGGACTGCTGCGCATAGAGCATCTGGAAATGCACCTTGTGTAACCATTTCATTAGATCTAAAATTTATTGGTGCTTCTAAAGTAGGTGATGTAGTTACTGGTTTTGCAAGAATTCTTAAAAAAACTAATACATTGGTATTTTTATTTTGTGAGCTGAAATGTAACGATAAAATTATAACTTCCGCATCTGGGATATGGAAAATTTTAAAAATAAAACCATCTGATCTTGGTCCTGGTGGATAATTATTCTTTTCTTCTAGAGTTCAAATAACCAAATATAATTAACAATAAAATCGCTATTGGGTAAATAATTCCTTTACTTGGTCTATCTGCATTTTCTATTTTAAATTCACTTATATAATCACCAGTTTCAAAACCACTTTTTTTAGCCTTCCCATTCCATTGCAAGGTATCTACAATAACTCTATTTTCCGCCATATTTAAACTAATTCCATATTGCTCTAAACTATAGTCAGCTTCAAAAGTATTTTTTTTAATTACAAATAACTTGTATCTTTCACCATAATTACTTGGACGTGTTACTTTAAATCTAGCCTCCTTATTAGGATCTATCTTCATTAAATGAATTTTATTAATATCCATATAATTATATTTAGGATAAAATTTATTTAAAACAAATTCTGGAGCTAATAATGAAATAGAGATTAATAAAAAAATTATTGTCTCGTGCCATCTTAATCTATTAATAAACCAAGCTTGAGTTGCAGAAGTAAAAACTAATATTCCTATCAAAGAAGTAATAATTACTAACAGTCCATGCCACACATTTTCAATACCTATCAATAACAGCTCATGATTAAATAAAAATACGATAGGTAAAATACCTGTTCTTAAACTGTACCAAAAGGCTTGCAAGCCAGTTTTAAGTGGATCACCTCCAGAAATGGCAGCTGCCGCATATGATGCAAGACCAACTGGAGGGGTGACATCAGCCATTAAACCAAAATAAAAAACAAACAAGTGCACTGCTATAAGAGGAAATACAAATCCAGATGCATTTCCAACATCAACTAATACTGTTGCCATTAAGGAAGCTACCACAACATAATTTGCTGTGGTTGGCAGACCCATACCAAGTATTAGGCATAAAATTATTGTTAAAAATAGTAAAATAACAACATTATCTTTTGCAATAAATTCTATAACTATAATTAAATTTGTGCTTAACCCTGTTGAACCAACAGCTCCAACTATTATGCCAGCTGTCGCTATTGCTATTCCAACACCAACCATATTTAAAGCACCTTTTTCAAAACCAACTATCGTTTGATTAAACCAGGTTTTTATTGCTAGTTTAAAATTAGGGTTTTTAAATAATATATAGCCAAGGTTTACAATAATTAATGCAATCGTTGCAAAAAATATGGAGTATGAAGCGGTAAATCTTAAATAAACGAGCATGTACACTAAAACAAAAATAGGTATTAAAAAATGTAATCCTGATAAAAATGTTTTCTTCAAATTTGGAATATCAGCATCATCCATTCCTTTTAAATTTAATTTTAAAGCTTCAAGGTGAGAAATATAAAATAATGCCACATATGAAATAATTGCTGGTAGAAATGCATGCTTAACTACCTCAAAATAAGTAACTCCCAAAAAACTTGCCATTACAAATGCTGCAGCTCCCATTACGGGTGGCATTAATTGTCCGTTGACCGATGATGATACTTCTATAGCGCCAGCTTTTTCTTTAGAAAAACCAGTTTTTTTCATAATTGGAATTGTAAAAGTGCCAGTTGTAACTGTATTTGCAATTGAAGATCCTGAGATTAAACCAGTCATTCCAGATCCTAAAATTGCTGCTTTTGCAGGTCCTCCTCTCATTTTGCCAACCATGGCAAAGGCTAGGTCTAAAAAATATTTACCTCCACCGGCCGTTTCTAGAAGCGCACCAAATAAAACAAATAAAAAAATAAAATCTACAGAAACACCTATAGGAATTCCAAATATAGCTTCTTGATCAAGCCATTGAAATCCAACTAATCTATTTAACGAAAGCCCACCATGAGAAATTATTTCTGGCGCATATCTTCCAAAATATGAAAAGAGTAAAAAACAAACTGCAATAATAACAAGAGGTAATCCAAATACCCTCCTGGTTGCTTCAATTAATATTAAAATTCCACAACTTCCAATAATCAACTCAACTGGTAAATTAAATTTTTCCCAAATTATAACAGTTAAAAGAATTCCTCCTCTATCCACTAGTTGGTCATAAAAAAAATAAATATATAAACAGCAGAATGCAGCAATAAAACTAATTAGAATATCAAATATAGAAATTTTTTTTCTTTTAGAAATTGGATAAATTAAAAAAGCTAAAGTTAAAGCAAAACCTAAATGAATAGCCCTAGCGGGAAGTCCTTTAAACATTCCAATGTCAAACATAAAAGGAAATGGAGAAGCATACCAAAGTTGGAATAATGACCAGATAATTGCAATACTTCCAACAATTTTTAAATGTAGCCCAGTAAGATTTCTAGTTGGGGATAAATCTTCGCTAATCTTACTTTCTACTTTATCATTAATATTTTGATTCATTGTTAAAAAGATACTCTATAACAAAAAAAAGGCCCGATAAATATATCAGGCCTTTTAATTTAATTAAGTAATTGGATTACATTAATCCAGCTTCTTTATAATATTTAATTGCACCTGGATGTAATGGAGCTGACAAACCTGCAGCAATCATATCTTCTTTTTTTAAAGAAGAAAAAGCAGGATGTTGTTTTTTGAAATCATCAAAATTTTCCATCACAGCTTTAACAACTAGGTATACAAGCTCATCAGAAACATCAGCTGAGGTTACTACAGTAGCTTTAACACCAAAAGTGGTTACATCTTTTTTCTGTCCCGTGTAAGTACCCGCAGGTATTATAGCTTGTGCATAATAAGCAGCACCATCAATTAAACCCTGAACTTCAGAACCCTTAAGATTAATTGGTAAAGCTTTTGCTCCACAAGAAGCTGCGTTCTCCATAGCTCCATTTGGAAAACCTACCGAATAACCAAAGGCATCAATTTTACCATCACACAATGCTTTTACTTGCTCAGATGAAGTTAATTCAGTAGTTGATTTAAAGAAACTATTATCAACTCCCATTGCATCCATAAGTACTTCCATAGTTCCTCTTTGGCCTGAACCAGCATTACCAATGTTTACAACTTTTCCTTTAAGCCCAGAAAAATCTTTAACTTTTGCTTTTTTTCTTGCCCAAATTTGAAAAGGTTCATTGTGCACTGAGAATACAGCTCTTAAATTACTATACTGTTTACCTTCCCATTTACTTGTCCCATTTACAGCGTGATATTGCCAGTCAGATTGAGCTACACCAAATTGAAATTCACCAGCTGCGATTTGACCAATATTATAGTTTGATCCACCAGTTGAAGGCGCAGTACATCTGTAAGCTTTATCTATACCTTTTTTTCTTCCATGCTCTTTAGCAATTGCTGATTTGTGCAGCATTTTACAAATTGCGTTACCAGTTTGGAAATATACTCCAGTTGGTCCACCCGTTCCTATCGTGAAAAACTCTGCAGATTTTGCTACACCAGTAAAGGATAAAGATGCAACAAAGATTAGTAGAGCGCTTGATAGAGATGTTATTATTTTTTTCATATTTTTCTCCTCTATATCGTTATTTTTATTAATTAAATTTAACAGTAATTAAGTGAGTATGTATAGCCTGTAGTTATGTTGATGTTGACCATTTTTTCAACTTGTCCACACCTTCAACAACCTTGGGTGCAAGTTTTAGAATTAAGTTCTTATCAATTGCTTGTCCATTTTGGGTTTGCATCATAAATTCTTGACCATCAAAATCTGTAAAGCTTAGTCTTGCTAACATTCTTTTTTTATCAAAACCAAAATCTGACCCTGGTAATAACGCTACACCCGTCTCTTTTAAAATATTATCACACATTTCTGATGATGTATTAAATGTTTTATTTAAAAATTCTGGCATAAGATAAAAGCCACCCTGGGGCCTATTAATTAAAACCTTGTTTGATTTTAAATTTTCATAAACATAATTACCAATTGCTTTAAGAATATTTTTAGAACTATTTATGTATTTACTATGATCATTTGTATAAGCAGTAATTGCAGCATATTGAATTGGTGCACTAACAGCTGAAAAGGTTTCGCTAGCTAAAACATTAATTGAATTTTTTAAAATATTTAAAGAATCTGGAACTACAAAATAGCCCAATCTCCAACCACCTGCTCCGCACCATTTACTTAAGCCCGTACTTATAATAGTTTTTTCAGGACAATAACTAGAAATAGACTTGAAACCTTCTTCAAAGCTTAACTCAGAATAAATTTCATCTGATAAAATAATAAGATTATATTTTTTAGCTATTGCACTGATTTCTTCTAAATTTTTACAAATCTGCCCAGATGGATTATTTGGTGAGTTTAAAAATAATAGATAATTTTTATTCCTGTCTTTTAAAATAACTTCTTCGATTTCAGATCCAGTAGGAAACCAATTATTTTCTCTTTTTGTTTGAATTGATTGAATTTTATTTCTTCCAAGAATTGCTTGTGGAGCATAAGAAACCCAGCTTGGTGCTGGCAATATTACCTCTCCATCAAACAAAATATGCAGCAAAAACATTAATTCTTTTGAACCTGGACCGATAATTATATTCTCAGATTTGTAATTATAATTCTTTTTAGTTGATGTATATTTTGCGATAGCCTCTCTTAGCTCATTGAGACCTTGCATTGGTAAATATTTATTTTGATAAGCATTATCTTTTAAAGCGTTAACAATATCAGTTGGAATTTGAAATGGAGATTGACCAAATCCAAATTTAAATATTTTTTCACCTTTATCCTCTAGTTTTCTAGAGATTTCATTAATTTTTAAAGTAGAGGATGGCTCTAAACCTTTAACTATATTTTTTAACATTTAATAATTTAATTCCTTTAAATTTTTATACTGTTCTAAAACTTGTGGATTTGCTAGCGCTTCTTTATTTTTAATTTCGTTTCCTTCTATGGTGTTTTTTACAGCTAATTCGACAATTTTTCCATTTTTAGTTCTTGGAATATCGTCGACTACTATAATTTTAGATGGAACATGTCTTGGGGATGTATTTTTTCTAATTTGTATCTTAATTCTTTTTAACAAAACTTCATTTAATACATGTTTCGGGTTTAAGACTATGAATAAAATAATTCTAATATCATTATCCCATGCTTGACCAACAACAATAGATTCTTTCACTTCTGTAAATTTTTCTACCTCGGAATATATTTCAGCAGTTCCGAGTCTCACCCCCCCAGGGTTGAGTGTAGTATCTGATCTACCATGAATTATAAAGCCACCACTTTTCTTTATCTCAGCATAGTCACCATGGTACCATGTATTTAAAAAATTATTAAAATATGCATTTTTAAATTTAATATCACTTTTGTCATTCCAAAATTTTAAAGGCATTGATGGAAAGGGGTTTTTACAAACTAATTCACCTTTTTTATTTTTTAAAGATTTACCCTTTTCATTAAAAACATCAACATTCATACCCAATCCTTTATTTTGTATTTCACCTAAAATTACTGGTTGGTATAAATTTCCCAAAACAAAACAAGAAACAATGTCTGTACCTCCAGATATAGAGGATAAATGAACATTTCTTTTGATGTTCGCATAGACATATTTAAACCCATCATTTGATAATGGAGATCCAGTAGAACAAATTGTTCTTAATTTTGATAATTTATACTTATATTTTAAAGTAGGCTTAAATTTACGAAGAGCATCAACATATTTTGCACTAATACCAAATAATGTAATTTTTTCTTTTTCAGCAATTTTTAATAATAAATCTTCTTCTTTGTACATCGGTGATCCATCAAATAAAACAATAGAAGCTTTAGAAGCTAAGACGCTTACCAGCCAGTTCCACATCATCCATCCACAAGTAGTAAAATAAAAAACATTATCACCCTCCTTAATATCACAATGAAGTTGATGCTCTTTTTTATGTTGAAGCAAAACCCCTCCACTCCTATGACATATGCACTTTGGCTTTCCAGTAGTTCCACTTGAATATAAAATTGCAAGTTCTTGCTCAAAATCAAATTTAAAAAACCGAATTTTTTTTGGTTCTTGTTTGATCAATTTACTCCACTTAAGTACTTTTATTTTATTGGATTTGTATTTAATTTCTAAGTATTTTTCTCCTGGATAATTAACAATGACAACATATTTAATAGACGGTATCTCTTTTAAGATTAGAGGAATTCTATCTGAAACATTTATTGTTTTTCCATTATAAAAATATTTATCTACTACAAATAAAACTTTAGGGTTAATTTGTGAAAAACGTTCTACTACACCCTTAACACCAAAATCTGGCGAACAAGATGACCATATCGCTCCTAATGAAGAAGAGGCTATAAATGCTTCAACTGTCTCAATAGAATTGGGTAAATATGCTGCAACCCTATCTCCTTTTTTAATCTTAATATTTTTTAAAAATTTAGATATTTTACTCACATTGAGGTTTAGCTCATGCCAACATCTCTCTTCACGAAAACCATTTTCACTAATAAATGTTATTGCTTTATCTTTATTATTTTTTGAAAGTAAGTTTTCTGCAAAATTTAACTTTGAATTTGGTAAAAATTTATTTTTATACAATATTTTTGATTTTTTTATTTTTAACTTACTTTTAAATCCTTTTATTTCTGAAAAATCCCAAATAGAACTCCAAAAATTACCAGGATTTTTAATGCTCCATTTTAAAATATTTTCATATTTTTGATTAAAGTTTTTTTTGAATTTTTTTGAAATAAATTGCTCATAATTCGATAAGATAGAATTTTTTTTCTGAACAAATGATGCTTCCCAAAGTTTTTGTTTCATAATTTTGCTACAAAATACTAATACAGAATTATTTTTAATTATGTTAATCTATAAGCAAATAAAAGGTAAATGAGAACTTTTTCCTCTACGATTCGGTCATGTTTTAGTCTATTTTTGTTCTTTATGAGTAACAACATGTGGTGGAGTAAAAATTAAAGGTACCATAAATAGAAATGTCTAAAAATAAAATTACAGCTGTTCTGGGTCCAACAAATACTGGCAAAACCTATCTCGCAATCGAAACTATGCTTTCTTTTGATTCGGGTATGATTGGCTTTCCTCTAAGACTGCTCGCGCGTGAGGTATATGACAAAATTATTAAGAAAATAAGTGTAGATAAAGTTGCTTTAATTACTGGGGAAGAAAAAATAATTCCCTCAAATGCAAAATATTTTCTTTGTACCGTTGAGTCTATGCCAATTAATAAAAATTTAGATTTTGTGGGGATAGATGAAATACAAATGTGCGCAGATCATGAAAGAGGCCACATTTTTACCGATAGATTATTAAATCTTCGAGGTGAAAAACTAACAATGTTTATGGGCTCAAGCACTATTAAAAGTATAGTGAATAAACTAGATGAAGATACTGAGTTTATAAATAGAGAGAGACTTTCTCAACTTTCCTATGTGGGTCATAAAAAAATTTCACGAATAAATAGAAAAACAGCAATAATTGCTTTTTCAACTGAAGAAGTTTACGCAATTGCTGAACTTGTTAGAAGACAAAAAGGTGGAGCAGCTATTGTTATGGGTTCATTAAGCCCTAAAACAAGAAATGCCCAGGTTCAATTATATCAATCTGGAGACGTTGATTTTCTTGTTGCAACTGATGCAATTGGCATGGGAATTAATATGGATTTAGAAAATGTTTTTTTTTCAAATTTAAAAAAATTTGATGGAAGAAAATTAAGACGTCTTAACATGTCTGAAATTGGACAAATTGCTGGAAGAGCTGGCAGATATTTAAATGATGGAAATTTTGGGATTACTGGTGATTGCAAAGAAATTTCTGCAGAAGAGGTTGAACTACTTGAAAATCATAAATTTGAGGAAATTCAAATGCTTTTTTGGAGAAATTCTAATTTAAATTTTAATAATGCTTTAAGCTTAATTAAATCACTTGAAGAAAGACCCAATAGAAATTGGTTGAGAAAAATACATGAGTGTGGTGATGAGAAACTTTTAAAGTATTTTTTAAAAGATATGGAGGTTCATAATATTAAAAATAACCAAGAAACATTAGAATTACTTTGGGAATGTTGTCAAATTCCTGATTTTGTAAAAAAAACTTATGGCAACCATCTTGGGGTAGTTAGTAAGGTTTTTAGCTTTTTAAATGGTCAAGAAGGTAAAATTACCAGTGATTATATGAGGTTGCAGTTAGTAAAGTTAGATAAATTAGAAGGAAATGTTGATTCTTTATCAAATAGAATTGCAAATGTTAGAACTTGGTCATATGTTTCAAATAAAATTAATTGGGTTGAAAATCAAAGTTATTGGATTGAAAAAACAAAATTATTAGAAGATAGGTTGTCTGATAGACTTCATGAAGAGCTTACTAAAACATTTATTGACAAAAGAGCTAGTGTGCTTGCAAGAGGATTAAAACAAGATATGGAATTCAAAACTGAGGTAATGGAAGATGACAAAGTAATAATTGATGAGCATTTTATTGGTGATTTAAAAGGTTTGAGGTTTGAAATGGACTTAAAAGCTGGTGCACTCGACACTGACATTAAATCATTAAAAAAAGCAGCAAGACAAACAGTGGGTCCTGAACTACAAAAAAGAATTAAATCCATTATAGATACAGGGTTAATAGAAATTAAAGATGATTTTAAAATATATTGGAAAAACTTTCCAATTGCTAAATTAATTCCTGGTAAGGACTATTTAAACCCTAGCATATTTTTAATAGTAGATGATATTTTAGAGAGTGACGACAAACAAAAATTATCAGAATTTATTGAAAAATGGATTAAAGAAAAAATAAATTTAGTATTAAAAAGTTTGATTGATTTAAACGGTTTAAAAGAAAGTAACTCATCAATTAAAGCTTTAGCTTACCAATTATACGAAAATAATGGTGTAATTAAAAGAGAGGTGGTGACTGAATATTTAAAAAAACTTGGTCAAGATGAGAGAAAAGTTTTAAGAGATTTAGGTGTGAAATTTGGTAGATACCATGTTTTTTTATTTAGGTTGTTAAAGCCTGAAGCTGTTTCATTAAGAACTTTACTATGGAAAAACTTCAATCAAAAATACTTTGATCTAACTCCTCCTACTTTTGGCTTAAATTTCTTAGATGATAAAAATATAAAAAATAAAAAATTTATGCTTCTTTGTGGTTTTGAAAGTTTTGATAATTATTTTGTTAGAATAGATATTTTGGAAAGGTTATTTGTACAAATCATAAACTCTGATCCTGAAAAAGGTAAAGAAATTAGATTAATTCCTGAAATGCTTAATTTATTAGGATGCAGTAAAGAAAATTTTAAAAAATTAATTGAAAAAATGGATTACAAAATACTTGAAAAAGATAACGATATTTATTTCAAATACAGTCCAAAAAAACAAATTAAAAAAACTTTTAAAAAAACAGCTCCTTTAAACAATCCATTTAAGGTATTAAAAAATTTAAATTTTAGTTGATGATCAGCTTTTTTAAAAACAAAGGGAAAAATAATGTGAGTGATGATAAATCTTATTCTAATATCGCAGCTTTGTTAATTCATGTGGCAAAAATTGATGAAAATTATGAAGACAAAGAAAAAGAGATTATAAAAAAAACTTTAATTGAATTGGGCGCAGAAAGTTCAAAAATAGATAAGTTAATTTCAGATGCATCAGTTATTGAAGAAAATTCAAACCAAATACTAAATTTCACAAGAGAGGTTAAAAATGCCCCTGAATCAGATAAAATTAGAGTTATTGAATCTCTATGGAAAATTATTTATTCAGATGATAATGCAGATATGTATGAGACAAACTTAATGAGGAGGCTTGCTGGTTTATTATATATAGATGCTAAAATAATGGGTGACCTAAAAGAAAAAATAAAACAAGAATTAAAAAAATGACCTACCTTGTAAATGATAAATGTATTAAGTGTAAATTAATGGACTGTATTGAAGTTTGTCCGGTTGATTGTTTTTATGAGGGTAAAAATATGGTTGTAATTAAACCGGATGAGTGTATAGATTGTGGCGTTTGCGAGCCAGAATGTCCGGTTGATGCTATAGTTGCAGATACGGAATCTGGAAGCGAAAAATGGCTTGAAGTGAATACAAAGTATTCTGAAATCTGGCCAAATATAAATGTTAAAAAAGATCCTCCAGAGGACAACGAAAAATATAAAAATGAAGAAAACAAGTACGACAAATATTTTAGCGAAAATCTTTAAAAAAACTCCTGAGAAAAAAGCAAAAAAAAAAACTAATACAAAGGTAGTTAAAAAGTCTACGTCTCCTAAGGCTAAAGTTATTAAAAAAAATATTCCAATAAAAAAAACTAAAGCAAAAAAAGTAGCTCCAACTAAAATAAATAAAAATTTAAAAACAGTTTTAAAAAAAACTGCCTCAGAAAAAGTAGAAGTTAAAACAGATAATTTGAGAATTTCCAAAAGTAATGAAGTTAAACCTGAAATTATAAAGGTAAAAAAACAGGAAACAGAAAAAAAAGAATACAAGGTTAAAGATTATGTTGTTTACCCAAAACATGGTGTTGGACAAATTACTGAATTCAAAAAAATTAATATTGGTGGAATTGATGTTGAAACATATGTGCTTAAGTTTGAAAAAGATAAAGCTAATGGAATGGTTCCGGTAAATAAACAGTCACATCTTAGACCACTAGCATCTATTAATCAGGTTAATAAATGTATATCTATTTTAAAAAGCAAACCAAAAATCAAAAGATCAATGTGGAGTAGAAGAGCACAAGAATATGAGGCTAAAATTTCCTCAGGTAAAATATACGAACTTGCTGAAGTTGTTAGGGATTTAAATAAAGGTGACGATCTAATGGTTGATCAGTCTTACAGTGAAAGACAGCTTTTTGAGAAAGCTTATGAAAGAATCTTATCTGAATTCCAAATAGTAATGGGAGTATCATTAGAGGATACACAAAAAAAATTAGACAAAGCTTTAAAGAGAAACCTGGAAGGACAAGCAAAAGCTATTGCTGCTCCTATCAAAGTTGTAGAACCAGCAGAATCCGAAGCTGTGCCTACCGATGAAAACACCACTGATACAGAAAATTAAAAATTAGGCAAAAAAAAACGCCTCTCACAAAAAATGTTATGAGAAGCGTTTTTTGAAAAGACTAAGATACTATCTTTTTCTTTTCTTCGCTTTTTTAGCTTTTTTAGCTTTTTTCTTAGTTTTTTTCTTAGCTTTTTTTGCTTTTTTCTTTGTAGCCATCTTTAGCTCCCTGTTTAAGTTAAACGAATCAAAGTGATTCGTTGTTACCTTATTTTTATTTTTTTATACAAGTTATGTCAATTCATTAATTAACGAACAATTTTAGATTTTCTTAAAAAATTTTTTTTGATTTTAATATGTTTTCTCGTAAGTAAAAAAGTAAGAGTTTATGCGCTTAGTATCCCATCTTAGAAAATAAATTAAAAAAGTTTTTCAAGTTCTATTTTGTATTTTTTTATAATTTTATATCTTTTTAGTTTTAAAGTTGGTGTCATCATATTATTTTCAATTGAGAACATATCTTTAATTATAATAAATTTTTTAATTTTTTCTATTTTAGTTAAGTCTAAATTTATTTTTTCTATCTCTTGTTGAATTTTTTCTTTAGAGATATTTTTATATTCGAGGCTCAAAACTATTAAACTAACTAAGTACGATTTACCATCTCCATAAACTAGACTTTGTTCTATAAAATCAGATTTATTTAAATCGTTTTCAATTTTAGTTGGTGAGATGTTATCTCCACCTGTCGTTATAATAATATCTTTTTTTCTGTCTGTAATTTTAAGAAATTTTCCATCAAACTCTCCTATATCTCCTGTATAAAGCCATCCATTTTTTAAAACCTTATTTGTTTCTTCTTCATTTTTCCAATAGCCCAGCATAACATTCTCACCTTTAACAAGTATCTCTCCATCAGCTGCAATTTTAACTAAATTTGTTTTAAATGGTGGCCCGACTGTTTCAACCCTAATGTCTTCTATTGAGTTACAACTTACAACTGGTGAAGTTTCCGATAAACCATACCCTTGCAATGTTGGTAAGCCAATAGCATTTAAAAATGAACCTACTTCTTTATCTAGGGCTCCACCGCCTGAAATGAAGGCTTTTAAATTTCCTCCAAATTGTTTTTTAATTTTTTTTCTTACTAAATTCTCACAAATAAAATTGATCAAATTTTCAATTAATAAAAATTTTTGTTTATTCAATTTTTTCTTTCCTAACTTAATTGTTTGATCTACTAGGAGTTTTTTTATTCCTGTAGCTTTATTAAACGATGCACTAATTTTTTTATGTAAATTTTGATAAAATCTTGGCACAGCTGTCATTATCTCAGGTGAACAGTCACTCATATTTTTAATCAACTTATCTATACTTTCAGCGTAAAATACTCTTGCCCCAATAACTATCTGCACAAACTGTACTGTGTGCTCATACGAATGTGACAACGGTAACCAAGTTAAAAATTTTGGTCTTTTTGAAATAAAAGTTTTTAATAATTCATAGGCTCCCTCACAGTTATTTAGTATTCCTCCATGACTTAGCATTACACCTTTTGGATTACCCTGAGTACCTGATGTATAAATTATACAAGCAACATCTTTTCTTTGGATTTTTAAATCAAAAAAATTTAAATAATTACAGTTTTCTTTATTAAATATTTCACTAGTTTGTAAAAATATTTCTTTATTAAAATTATCCATATGTTCGAAAAAAATTATTTTTTTAATAAAATCTTTTTTTGGGATAATATTTTTAATTTTTTCAAACTGTACTTTGTCTGAAATAATAAGAATTGCTGGGGTACAATCGTTAATTATGTATTCATAGTCTCTTTCGGAGTATGTTGTATACGCAGGAACCGTTATTCCCCCAGAAAGCATAATTGAAAGGTCTGCTATCATCCACTCAGGTCTATTTTCAGATATTAACAAACATCTATCACTTTTTTTAATATATTTTGATATCTCTTCGGATAATTTATTAATATTTAAATAGACATCTTCCCAGGAATATTTTTTTTTAGGCTCTTTTAAAGATTGTAAAAAAATACTTTCTTTTTCCTGTCTTTGATATTGATCATAAAATAATGCTAATAAATTATTAGTTTTTTCTATTTTCATAACATATTGGTGGGCGAAGAGAGAATCGAACTCTCACTTCTTACAAAACACGATTTTGAGTCGTGCGCGTCTACCAGTTCCGCCATTCGCCCTAAATTTTTCATTATTATATCTATAAAATTAAATAGTATAAGAACTTAATTTATATTAAAACCAAAAAATGTTTAACGAATTATATCAAAAATCATTAGGCCTTGCTGCTCACAAAAGTTCAAAGATGTTTCTAGCGATTGTTTCTTTTGTGGAAAGTTCTTTTTTTCCTATTCCACCTGATGTCATGATTGTTCCAATGGTTATTGCAAAAAAAAATGACTATTTAAAAATATTTATAATTGCTACACTTTTCTCTACCTTGGGTGGCGTATTGGGGTACTTTATTGGCTCATATTTTTTAGATTTTGGAATGAGCGTTGTAGGTTTTTATGGTTATGAAGATAAAGTCCTTAATCTTAAAGAAAATCTAACAAAAGGTACTGGACTTTATATTTGGCTGGCCACTTTATTTCTTGCAGGTTTTACACCACTGCCATTTAAAGTGTTTACAATAACTAGTGGTATGATTGGTTTTAATTTATTCATATTTTTATTTATCTGTTTAATCTCAAGAGGCTTAAGATTTTTTATTGTTTCATACTTCTCATTTAAGTTTGGTGATACTTTTAGCAGATTTATGACAACAAAAGCTGCCGTGTGGTTTACAATTATAGGAATTGCAATTGTATTAATTTTTGGTGTGATATATTTTATTGTGAAATAATATGTCTCAAATTAAAAATAAAAAAATACTTACCTTAATACTGTTATTTTGTATTTTTGCTCTCATTACAGCCTATTTTATTCAGTATATATTGGGTCATCAGCCATGCAATTTGTGTTTAATTGAACGAATACCATATATTTTTTCAATACTAGTCTTATCAGCTTGTCTATTATCTAATAAATTTGATAAAATTACTTTAATAATTTTAAGTTTAACATTTTTTGCTTCAGCTTTATTATCATTTTATCATTTTGGAATCGAACAAGGCTTTATTAAAGAATCCTTAGTTTGTGATTTAAATAGTCCAAATAATGAATTATCAAAAGAAGCACTTTTAAATCAACTAAAAGAAATGCCTGTGAGCTGTAAGGATGTAACTTTTAAAATTTTTGGTTTATCTCTTGCGACTTTTAATATTTTTATATCTTTAATACTAAGTGTTATAACAATGAAACTTTTTTTAATTTATGAAAAAAACAAATAAGAATAAAGTAATAGAATTTATTAGAGTAGATCATGCCGGAGAACGTGGTGCAATAAAAATTTATGAAGGGCAATTATTAGCACTCAACACATTTGTAAAAGATGATAATCTTAAAAAAAAAATCGAAGAAATGAAAATTCATGAAAAAGAGCATTGTGATTACTTTGAAAGTGAAATTAAAAAAAGAAATATTGAACCTACAAAGTTTTTACCTTTGTGGGATATACTTGGTGTCGGGCTAGGGTTTGGCTCAACTATGTTGGGGAAAAAAGCTGCTATGCTTTGTACTGCTTCGGTTGAAGAAGTTATAGATGAACATTACTCGAATCAAATCAAAGAATTAGAAAATGATGAAAAAAAATTAAAAGATAAAATTATTAAATTTAGAATAGATGAATTACACCATAGAGATATAGCGTATAAAGAAGGGGCAACAAAAAAGGGCATCTACTCAATTTTAGATAAGATAATTAAAACTGGCTCAAAAATTGCAATTAATATATCTGAAAAAATATAATTAAGCCTCTAACTCAACATCCCAATACAAATAATCCATCCAACTCTTGTGTAGAAAGTTTGGTGGAAAATGTTTACCATTTTTATGTAAATCTTCTGTTGAGGGTTGATAAGGTTCTTGGTTTAATGTTAGATCTGAATTTTTTAATAACCTGCCACCTTTTTTAACGTTGCAGGTAGAACAAGCTGTTACAACATTATCCCAATTTGTTTGTCCTCCTTTAGACCTTGGTAATAAGTGGTCAAAAGTTAGTTCTTCACCGCTACTACAGTATTGACAAGAAAACCTATCTCTTAAAAAAACATTAAATCTTGTAAAGCTAGGGTTGGCCTGGGGTTTAATAAAACTTTTTAAAGCAATTACACTTGGTAGCTTCATATTAAATGATGGACTTCTAATTATTCTATCATAATTATTTATTATAGTTACTCTATCTAAGAAAACTGACTTTACTGAGTCTTGCCAGCTCCATAGGGAAAGAGGATAGTAACTTAAAGGTCTATAGTCAGCATTTAAAACTAATGCTGGGCATTTTTCTAAAGAAAGGTTTTGTTCAGCAAAATTCATTACAATAAACTTTAACTGAAATGAATTATTTTATCAATGAATAGAAATTCATTTTTTATTAAAGATTTATTAAACTTTAAAATTATTTTTTATATAATTTAATGCTATACTTGATGCTTCAACCGGAATGTGATGTTCACAGTTTTTGATCAATTTTGTCTCAATCTCAATATCATTTCTAATTAAAAAATCTTTAGCTTCTAATAAAAAAGTTGGTGAAACAACCTCATCTTTATCTCCATGCACTAAAAGCATTTTCGTTGAAGAAGTTTTTCTTTTAACAAGATCTTCTTGATTTATTATTTTTCCAGAAAAACCAACAATGCAATTGTAATCTTCGTTACTTATTAGTCCTAAATTTATAGACATCATACATCCCTGACTAAAGCCAGATAAACAAATTTGTGAATTTATTAAGTTATATTCAATTTTTATTTCTTCAATAAATTGCTTAAGCTTTGTTTCTGCTTTTTGAGACTGTTCTAAAATATATTTTGGATCATCTCTAGTTAAATCAAACCATTGGTAACCGGTTGGATTAATTGAGCATTCTTCATGTCCGTTTGGGCATAAAAAAATAGTGTCAGGCAGAAACCTTTTCCAATTGAGGGTTAACATACTTATATCTTTTCCATCTCCACCATATCCATGAAGTAAAATAACTGCGTGCTTAATTGATATATCTTTTTCTGGTTTTACAATTGTAGTTGTCAGACAAAATGTCATAGATGTTTTTATTATGTTTTTTTATATAAAAAACACTCTACAATAAAATTATGATTTCTGTAACATTAGTTAAAATTTTAAGCATAGTCCTTTTAATAGTTGTTGCTGTTGTATTAATTCTAGGAATTGGAACTTTATTTAAAGGTGGAGAAACTAGTAAAAAATATTCAAATAAATTAATGCAATACAGGGTGCTCTTTCAATTTATAGCTATAATTGTTTTAGTATGTTTTGCTTATTTTTTTAAAAATTAATTATAAGTTTTTAACCAATTAATAAATTCTTCATTCTTAAAATCAATAGACCCAATAATTCGAGCAAATTCCTTGCCCTGCTTATTAAATAAAATAGTCGTTGGAACCCCCCTTAAGGAAAATTTTTTTGCCAATGTAATGGGTGCATCAAAATAAATTTTTAAATTCTTAATATCTAGTTCTTTAAAAAAAAATTCTGCTTTAGATATATCTTCTTGACCAATATTTATTGGAAAAATTCTTAAATTACTTAGCTTACTATTTGATTGTAGATTATCTAAAGATGGCATTTCTTCTTTACAGGGAGCACACCACGTTGCCCAAAAATTTAAGATTACCAGTTTTCCATTAAAATCGGCTAAATTAACGTTTTTTTGATTTATATCCTTAAAGATTACCTCTTCATATGTTTTTGGACTTTCTATTAAAACTAAATTTTTTAAATCAGGTTTTTCTAAAGCATAACTAAAATTGGTAGTTATCAGATAAATAAATATTATTAATAATTTCATACTAAATATGTATAATTAATTATCATGGTAAAAAATAAAAACAATAAAGCAATATGGGGTTCAAGAATAAAAAAAGATGCCTCAACATTATTTCAAAAAGTAGGTAACTCAATAAATGTTGATAAAAAGCTTTTTAAAGAAGATATTTTGGGATCAATTGCACATGTTGAAATGTTATTTAGACAGAAAATTATTTCTTTTAAAATTAAAAATAAAATAATTTATGGACTAAATAAGATTGAAAAAGAAATTTTAAGGAATAAATTTGAATATAATAAGAAATATGAAGATATTCATATGAATATTGAAAAGAGATTGTTTCAAATCATAGGTGAAGAGGCAGGATATGTTCACACTGCAAGATCTAGAAATGATCAAGTGATTACTGATTTTAAAATGTGGACTACATCAGCCACTAAAGAAATTAATAAAAATTTAGAAAATATTATAAAAACAATTCTTAGAATCTCTGAAAAGAACATTGAAACAATAATGCCAGGATTTACGCATCTAAAAAATGCTCAGGCAGTATCATTTGCACATTATTTAATGGCGTATGTAGAAATGTTTACTAGAGATAAAAAAAGATTTTCTTATAATTTAGAAGGTTTATCAGAATGTCCTCTTGGAGTCGCAGCATTAACGGGTACTTCTTTTAATATAGATAGAAATTTTACTTCAAAAAAACTAGGTTTTAAAAAACCAACAAATAACTCAATAGACACAGTTGCTGACAGAGATTTCGTTTTAGACTTTTTATATAGTGTATCTGTTTGTTCTATGCACATTTCAAGAATAGCTGAAGAACTTATTATTTGGAACTCTGATGGTTTTAATTTAATTGCTCTATCAGATAAAGTTGTTACCGGTTCTTCAATAATGCCTCAAAAAAAAAATCCAGATTTATTAGAATACTTAAGGGGTAAAACGGGCTCAACATATGGAAACTTATTTTCTATGCTAACAATCCTCAAAGGTCTACCAATATCTTATTTTAAAGACCTTCAGGATGACAAAGAAATATTATTTAAATCTAATGAAATCCTTAATAACTGTATTGCAATTCTGACTGAGGTTTTAAAGAATTTAAAACCCAATAAACAAAAAATGTTAGATCTTGCAAACTCTGGCTATATTACAGCTACAGATTTGGCTGACTATCTTGTTAAAAATCATTCAATGCCATTTAGAAAGGCCTATCAAACTACAGCTACAATTGTTAATTTTGCAGAAAAGAAAAGAAAAAAACTAAATGAGCTTAGCATTGAGGAGCTAAAAAAAATAGAACCTAAGCTTACAACTGAAGTATTAAAGATATTTAATGTAAAAAACTCAGTAAATTCAAAAAAATCTTATGGTGGAACATCTTTTGATAATATTAAAAAAATGATATTGAAATATAAAAAAGGATAAAATGATAAAAAAGTTAATCTTAATTTCTATATTTTGTATTTTGTTATTCTCATGTGGAAAAAAGGGAGACCCTGAGTATGAAGGAAATAAAATGATTTTTCCAAAATCTACAGATTGATGAAATATATTAACAAAAATCTATCAATTGAAAAAGTTAAAGTTCAAGATATATCTAAAAAATTTGGTACTCCTACCTATTGTTATTCGTACGGACAATTAAAAAAAAATATAGACGATTTTAAAAAAAACTTCAGCTCTTTTGCTCCATTAATATGCTTTGCTATTAAGTCTAATACAAATGTGAATCTCATTAGAGAAATTAGAAAATTTGGATTAGGTGCAGATGTGGTTTCAATCGGGGAATTAATGATGGCACTTAAAGCGGGCATAGACCCAAAAAAAATAGTTTTTTCGGGTGTTGGAAAAACAACAGATGAAATAAACTATGCAATAGATAAAAAAATTTTGTTAATAAATGCTGAGTCTAAAAGTGAAATTATTGAAATTGAAAGAATTGCAAGATCTAAAAAGAAAATAGTAAATATTGGTATTAGATTAAATCCAAATACAGATGCAAAAACTTTAAAACAAATTTCAACTGGGAAAAAAGAAAATAAATTTGGTGTGGATGAAAAAACATTTTTTGCTCTTGTCAATTATTCCAAATTATCAAAGAATATTAGTCTTAAATGTCTAAGCGTTCATATAGGAAGTCAAATTCTGGATTATAAACCATATGAAAAAATGCTTAAGGTAGTGGATAAAATTATCAAAAAAAGTAATCACAAATTCAAATTTATAGATCTCGGTGGTGGTATGGGAATATCTTATGAAAAAAATAATAAAAAGCTCAATTATCAAAAATATAATATTGCTATTAAAAAATTTTTAAGAAATCATAAATCTAAAATCATATTTGAGCCAGGTAGATCAATAGTTGGCAATATAGGCTCACTCATTTCAAAAGTTATTTACATAAAAGAAAATGGAAAGAAAGACTTTATTATATTAGATGCTGCAATGAATGACCTAATGAGACCAGCATTGTATGGTGCAAACCATAGAACTTTACCTGCAATAAAAACAAATCAAACTTCAAAAAAAATTTATGAATTTGTTGGTCCAATTTGTGAAAGCACTGACAAATTTACAACTTTAAAAAAATTCCAAAAATTAAAAGAAAAAGACCTTGTTGTAATGTGTGATGTTGGAGCTTACGGAATGTCGTTAAGTTCAAACTATAATGTTAGACCAAAACCATCAGAAATTTTAATCAAAGGATCTAAAATGAACGTCATTAAAAAAAGGCAAAAACTAAAAGACCTAATTTAGTTTTTAATAGAAATGATAAGAAACTTTTTATTTTCTCTTTTCTTTTTTTCTGGAATTATTTTTATTTCTTTAATATTCCTTCCAGCAATTTTTTTTCCTGAGAAGATAGTTCTATTTGGTGGAAAACTTATGGGGTATTGGACCTCTTTTTGTTTACAAATTTTTTTATCCACAAAAATAATAATTAAGGGTAAAGAAAATATAATTAAAAATAAAAAATTTTTTATAGCGGCTTCTCATCAATCGATGTTTGAAACTTTTTTTTTACAAACTATTTTTAATTCTCCAGTTTTTATTCTAAAAAAGGAGTTATTAATGATACCCATATTTGGGTGGTATCTTAAAAAAATTGGCTCAATATCAATTAAAAGAAATAAAATATCAAAAGAAAATCTTAGTTTTTTTGACGATATATCAAAACAAATCAATTCATCAGACAGACCTTTAATAATTTTCCCACAGGGTACAAGACTATCACCTGAAGATAGAACGCCTTTTAAAAAAGGCTCCAGTAGAATTTATGCAGAGCTAAAAATTTCATGTCAACCAATAGCGATTAGCTCTGGGAATACTTGGCCAAAAAAGGGTTCAAAAAAAATTAATACAATATTGACTATCTCAATTTTAAAACCTATTGAGCCTGGTTTAGAAAAAGAAATTTTCTTAAAAGAATTAGAGAATGCTATTTACTCTGAACTAGACGTTCTGAATTAGCCCTTCATAGGCATTACAACAAATATACTATCAAAGTCACCTGGATCTTTAATTAAAGCTGGAGAGCCAGTATCATTAAAAAAGATTTCAATTTTGTCTCCATCTAACTGTGAAGCAACATCAATCAAATATCTAGAATTAAAACTAATTTCTAAGTCGTGCTCAAATTTTACGCTTAGACTTTCTTTTCCATCACCACTGTTAGTGTTATTAACTGATAAATTTAAAACATCTTTTGATAAATTAAATTTTACTCCATCTTTTTTGTCTAATGAAACTGAAGCAACCCTGTCAACAGAGTCTAAAAATAACTTTAAGTCTATTTCTAATTTTTTTTGGTTATTTTTTGGTATCACCTGAATATAGTTAGGAAATTTACCATCAATTAACTTAGAAATTAAGATACTATTATTTAATTCAAATTTAATTTTAGATTTAACATTTGAAATTTTTACATCTCCATCATAGCTCTCAAGCAAAGAGCATAATTGAAATATTGTTTTTTTAGGCAGTATAATTGGTTCAAAATCTATCTTTTGATCTATTCTTATTTTGGATATAGACATTCTATGACTATCTGTTGCCGCTGCTGTTAAAAAGTTTTTATCTTCAATTTCGGTTTGATGAAAAAAAATTCCACTCAAGTAATGTCTAGTTTCATCATTAGAAACTGAGAATTTACATTTATTTAGTAATTTTAATAATTGTTTAGATTTTATAGAGAACTCATTTTGATTAAAGTTTTCATCTGTTAACGGAAATTCAGATGCACTAATACAATTTAAATTAAAGATAGATTTCTCTGACTCAACTTGAAGCTTGCTAACATCTGTTAAAGATAGATTAATTTTTTTTCCTGAAGAAAATTTTCTTATAATATCATACATGACTGATGAAGTGGTAGTTGTACTTCCTTCTTCAATAACTTCTACATTATTAATTTGATGAATGAATATTAAATCTAAATCTGTTGCAGTGATTGTTAAATTTGAATTACTAGCGTTTAATAAAACATTTGATAAAATTGGAAGCGTACTTCTTTTTTCAATTACACCCTGGCAATAATTCAGGGCTTGCTGTAAATCTTGTTGGTTAACATTAAATTTCATTTTCTTTAGTATACAGTATCTGATTTTTTAAGTTATTAATATTGTTGGTCATTTCTGAATCTTTTTCCTTCAATTTTTCAATTGTTTTTACGGAATGTATGATTGTTGTATGATCACGATTAGAGAATTCCCTGCCTATTTCTGGTAAAGATTTAGAGGTTAATATCTTAGTTAAATAAATTGCAGTCTGTCTTGGTCTGACGAGATATCTTGATCTTCTTGAGGATAGCATTTCATTTTTACTTATTTTAAAGAATTTACAAACGGTAGATTGGATTAAATCGATTGTTACTTTATTTTCGCCTATATTTAGTAAGTCTTTTAGAACAACTTTAGCCTCAGATAAATTAGGAACCTTGTTGTATATCCTTGAAAAAGACACAACTCTGTTAATTGCACCAACTAACTCTCTGATGCTCGTTGTAATTTCAGTACTAATAAATTTTTGTATTTCTTCAGAGATATTTACTTGATTAGAATAAAAAACGTTAAGCTCTTCTGTTTTTTGTTTAACAATTTTGCTTCTAAGTTCATAATCTGGTTTTTGGATATCAACCACCAAACCACCTGAAAATCTTGATTTAATTCTATCTTGAATTCTGGATAGCTTGTTTGGAGCTCTGTCTGCAGAAATTATTACTTGTGAACCTTTATCAAGCAATGCATTGAATGTGTGGAAAAACTCTTCCTGCATTGCTTCCTTACCATTCATAAACTGGATATCATCAATTAATAAAATATCTGTATTTCTAAAATATTCTTTAAATTTTACCATGTCATTAGATTTAATAGACTTAACAAATTGATACATAAATCTTTCAGCAGAAATAAACATCACTTTATTTTTGTCCTTTAATGATAGACCAATAGAATTTAACAAGTGAGTTTTGCCCATTCCTACACCTCCATAAATGTAAAGTGGATTATAGTGGGAAATATTTTCTGAAACTTTTAGCGATGCTTCGTATGCCAATTTATTACTTGTTCCAGTTATAAAATTATCAAATCTTTTGTTAGGATCAATTCTGTTGTATTGTAAATATGTATCTTTGATGAATGATACATTTTCATTATTTGCGCTTGATTGAATATTGTTTTGAACACCGCTATCCAAAACTTTTTCAACAATTTTAAATTCAATTCTTGTTAGATCTTTTTTATAGGTTTTAACAACTTGTAATATTTGATCTAAATACCTTGAAGTAATCCAGTCTCTTATAAATCTAGTCGAAACAGAGAGTAAGATGTAATTACTCATCTCTTCGACAAAGACTATTTTTCTAAGCCAACTTTCATAAATATCACTACCCAGTTTATTCTTCATACCTTTTTGAATGAGTGCCCAATCTAGAGACTCAGAAGAAGTATTTTTTAAATTTTGTGTTGTGTTAATGTTAGACATAAACTTTTAGGAATAAGACTAGTTAGAAGTAAATTAGAAATTATACAATAAGAAAGTTTGTATAATTAAAAATAAATAAAATCTGTAGGTGAATCATTTT